>CBFGPX010000029.1:0-26007 GCA_965650725.1 uncultured Comamonadaceae bacterium
GCGTGCCAGCCGGAGAAGAACTGCACGGGCTCCGAATGGCACTGGCGCGCCGAGGGGAACACCGCGCAGTAGTCGTGGTAGTAGCCCACGATGGCGTGGCTGAAGCCGCCCTGCTGCAGGTCCGTGAAGAGCGTCGGTGTCTTCGAGTCCAGGCGGTTGCCGCTCTTGGTCACCAGGAAGCCCGGTCCGCCACGTTCAATCTCGCCGAACGGCTGGCCAAGCAGCATGCTGGGAATGGACTCCAGCGTGTTGGGGCCGGCCGGCAGCGCACTCTTGGCAGAGAAGCTCGCCGAGAGCAGCGACTTCATGGTGGCCTGCTGGAACAGCCCCTCGCGCTCGGACAGTTCCATGTCCCATTCGTCGAACACGACGACGACGGTCCGCTTCGACACGGGGGACGTCGCTTGCGCGGCGGGTGCCGCAGCCTTGGAACCCGTCACGGACGACGCGATTGCGTTCCTGGCATACGTCGCCATGCCGGGCTGCAGTGCGAACAGCGTCGCGATCGCAAGGCATGCCGCATTGCCGAGCCGGGCCGCTGAACTTGCGGGCATGCGCCAGGCCGCGACACCGCCCGCAACGGCGCAGGTGAGCATCGCCGCGGCCTTGGCCCATCCCGGCAGCGGCAGCCGCGTGGCCAGCGACTGACGGAACACCTGGAACAGGGCCACGAGGATCAGCGTCAGCAGCAGCGCGCGCATGACTCGCGCGCCGATGGAAGCGGGGCGGTCCCGGTGGTCGATCCAGCCTCCCAGCATGCCGAAGACGGCCACGACCGCCAGCAGCGCGCTCCCTTCCTGCAAGAACGCGGAGGGTTCAAAGGAGAGGTACAGCGAGTAGGTGTAGCGCAGCACGACGTCGCCCACGCCGAGCGCGCCCAGGCTGATCAGACACAGCAGCGCGTAGCGCAGCGCCTGACGGGTATCGAAGCCGTGGCGCAGTGCGTTCATGGGCATCACGAAGCGCTGGACTCGCGCCGGCGCAGAAGCAGCAGCGTGCGGTGCTCGGAGATCTGCTCGCTGGACTGAAGCTCAAACCACGGCTGCGCGCACTGGAGCACGAAGTCCAGGTCCCAGTGCTGATAGAGGCCGAGATTCGTTCCGGCAATCTCGATGAACCTTGGGTCGTCACGAGGGACGAACTCCAGCAGCAGGATGCCGGTGCAGGATTCGGCAAACGCCTCGAACAGCTGCGGTGTCGGCAGGCGCTCGGTCACCGTCAGGTGGTGGATCACGGCGAGCGCCAGCACGAGGTCGAAACGGCCTGCGAAGCGTCGCGGCAGGTCCAGCGTCTCGCCCAGCCGCCAGCCGGTCGCCGGTGTCGGTCGCGCGAAGTTGGCATGCACGCACTGGACCGGTTGACCAGCCTGACGAGCTGCGCGGTGCAGGTCGTCCAGCGCGTTGATATCGTCGTCCAAGGCGACGACGCGGCTCCCGGCGCGGATGGCCATCATCGAGAACTCGCCGCTGTTGGCGCCGATGTCCAGCACCTGCGGGTGCGAGCGGCCATCGGCGAACAGGGCCTGCACGGCGCGGCGCTTTGCTGTCAGTTCGATGTCGTCGTAATGGTTGCGATTGCCGGTGTACTCGCTCCAGGTGCTCACGCCACGACAGCCGGCCTCCAGCCGGTCCACCAGGCCGCGCAGGTTGCTCAGCAGCCAGGGCGTGCCGTCTGCCGCGCCCTTGGCGCCTGCGGGGCGGGCCGCCTGGGTGGCGCGCTGAATGCGCCGCCGCTCCAGGCGGGCGGGCAACCACACATGCAGCCACATGGCCAGGCCCAGATGCGCATGCCAGCGGATGAAAGGCGCCAGTTCCGCGGCGCGCAGGCCGTCCCGGTGCGCCAGGAAGATGTCGCGCGGCGAGCGCCCCAGCTCCGCCACGGCGAGCAGCGGGAGGATGAAGTGACGCACGAACTGGCCGTAAGCGGCCCAGCCGGTGACGCTCGGGTCCTTGCGTTGAAAGGACAGCAGATCGCAGAAGACGGGCTGACTGCCATCGAAGAGCACGTTGCTGGTGGCCGCATCCTTCAAGGTCCAGCCTTGGGCCCAGGCGCGCTGCTGTACCTCCAGGGTCAGCCGGGCCGCATCGGCCAGCATGGCGGGCGTCCATTCGAACGCATAGCTGGGAATCTCGATGCGGCGGTGCTGCAGCATCAGAGAGCCATCATCCAGGCGCTGTTGCTCGATCACGCCGACCAGCCGCCCATCGCGGATCAGCTCGGCCAGCCAGTCGCAGTTCAGCAGTTCCTGTACTTCAGCGGCCGCATGCGGATGCACGCGCCGCTGGATCCGGTGACCATCATCTTCAACCTGGCCATCCGGATCTCGAAAGCTCGCACGCATCAGGAGCGGTCCCGCCTCCAGCGTCGCTTGATGGCGCGCCAGATCTCTCGCGGATTCTTCAGGTAATAGATCAGGCCGACACCGGCCGCGATCAGGCCCTGGATGACCAGATGGGCCGACCCGCCGTCGATATAGGCATAAGCCGGAGCCATGCCTGCGAGCATGAGCATGACGACGAGGATCGCTTGGCGGCTGAAGGAGATGTTGCGGCGCATAGGGGAGGCGACTGCGCATGGCGCAATGGGCCTGGATCTTACCAGCCGGGGTGTCGGGGCCTTGGGCGCCAACCGTAGAATCCCGCGCCCAGTCTTCAGGCGCCAGCGCTTTGAGAATAGTCCGATCGTCACTGCTGAATCTGGTCGGTCTGGGCGCGCCGCTGCTGTTGGCGCTGTTCGCGATTCCCGTCCTGGTTGCGGGCCTGGGCGATGCGAGATTTGGCCTGCTCACGCTGATCTGGGCCTTGGTGAGCTACCTTGGCCTGTTTGACCTCGGGCTGGGCCGTGCGTTGACCCTGCGCCTCGCGTCCGTGCTGGGCCGCGGGGAGGATGAGCAGGTGGGGCCCTTGTGCGGCTCCGGGCTCGCGATGACGGCAGGTGTGGGGCTGTTTGCGGGCCTGGTGCTGCTCGTGGCCGCGCCGTGGGCGCCTGTGCTGCTGAGCGGCCTCCCGGATGCCGCTGAGGCGAAGACGTGCCTGCAGTTGCTGGCCCTGGCATTGCCGTTCGCGATCGTGACCTCGGTGCTGCGCGGCATGCTGGAGGCGCGTGGCAGCTTCGGCATCGTCAACGTGCTGCGCCTGTTGCTTGGGGCCTGGACTTTTGCGGGACCGGTCCTGGTGCTGGAGCTCGCAGGCCCCGACCTCGTGGCCATTGCCGCCGTGCTGGTCCTGGGGCGCCTGCTGGGGACGCTGGCGCATGCTTGGGCCGCGTGGCGGGTGTTGCCCCAGATGCGAGGCCGGCTGGCTTGGCGGGCCGACGCGGGCATGGACCTGCTGCGCTCCGGCGGATGGCTGCTGCTCAGCAACGTGCTGGGTCCGCTGATGGGTCTGGCCGACCGGTTCATCGTCGGGGTCTTCGTGCCGATGGCGGCGCTGGCGTACTACGCCACGCCGCAGGAGGTCGTCATGAAGCTGTGGATCGTGCCGGGCGCGCTCTCCGCCGTGCTTTTTCCGGCATTGGCCGCTCAGATCGCGGCCCAGCAGCAGGTTGCCAGGCTGTGCCGCCAGTCCCTGCTGGGGCTGGTCGTCGTACTGCTGCCGATCACGCTGGGCCTGGCGACCTTTGCCCATCCGCTGCTGTCCCTCTGGCTCGGCGACCGGTTCGCGGGCGAGGCCCGCGTGTGCGCGGCCCTCTTTGCTGCCGGCATGTTCGTCACCGGTCTGGCGCAGTTGCCCTATACCTTGCTGCAAAGCACGGGGCGCGCCGCCACGACCGCGTTGCTGCACCTGATCGAGCTGCCCTTGTTCGTGGCTGCCCTGGCCTGGGCGGCCGACCGGCATGGCATCGAGGGGGTCGCCTGGGTGTGGCTGGCCCGGGTGGTGGTGGACGCCGTCCTGCTGTTCATCGCCGCACAGCAGTTGCCGCTCGGTGGGCGCGAGCGTCTGTTCGATGCCGCCGCGCTGGGCATGCTTTGCGCGGCCCCATTGAGCTTTGCCGGCCTGCTGCTGCCGGGTGCCACGCTGCAGGCAGGCGCCTGGCTGCTTGCGAGTCTGGTCTGCCTGGTGGCGGGGGGGCGAGCCTGGCGGCGTCGATCGGAGAAAATGGGCGACCTTGCGTCTCTCTCCTGACTCCATGGCCGCCCAGCAGCCTCTGCTCTCCGTCGCGATGCCGACACACAACCGCGCGCGCTATGCGATCCACGCGATCCAATCGGTACTGGCTCAGGGCGACGAACGGCTGGAACTCGTCGTCAGCGACACCAGCACCGACGGCGAGTTGGCCACCTGGCTCGCGGCACACCCTGCGGGCCGCGATCCGCGCCTGAACTACTTCCGGCCTGCGCAGCGGCTGGACATGACCGGCAACCACAACGCCGCCGTGGCTGCTTGCCGCGGCGAGTTCCTATGTCTGATTGGAGACGACGACACCATCGGGCCCTATGCGCTTGAAGCTGCGCAGTGGGCGCTGGCACAGGGTATCGATGTCATCGCGCCCAATGTCGTGGCCAACTACGTGTGGCCGGATTTCCGGTCTCGCTATTTCGGCGCCGGCCATTCTTCCCGGCTCTATTTCGCTCGCCACATGGGGGGCGGCCGGCTCTGTGAGGCGCGCGACGCGCTGGCGTTGGCGCTGTCGCAGGCCGCGCAGGGCACGGATGGCCTGCCCAAGATCTACCACGGGCTGGTCCGACGTCATTTGATGGAACGTGTCCGGGAGCGGTCGGGCCAGTACTTCCACGGCTCCAGCCCCGACATGTCTGGCGCCGTCGGCCTGGCCGCCTGTGGCGGACGCTTCCTGGAGGTGGATTTCCCGCTGTCCATTCCGGGGGCATCCGGCGGTAGCAACACCGGTCGCAGCGCGATGAACACCCACAAGGGCAAGCTCACCGCGGAGTCACAGACCAGCGGCTTCGCCGCCTCCGGCTGGAGCCCGGGCGTGCCCAAGTTCTTCTCCGTCGAGACCGTCTGGGCGCATGCTGCGCTGGAGACGCTGCGCCTCATCGAGCCCGCTGCCGTGCCGCGATTCAATTTCGCGCGGCTGCTGGGGGCCTGCCGGGCCCGGCACCCTGAGTTCCAGACCGAGATCGAGGTGGCAACCCGAGAGGCCGGCGAACTGCTCGGGCAGGACATGGCGTGCCTGGCCGCCGACGCCGAGCGGGAGCGCAAACGCATCCGGTCTGCACGCATCCGGCAGGTGCTGGCGCGCGCGCTGCGTCCCACGGCCTCCGGCGGCCGGCCCTATGTCTCGGGGCTGAGCACGGTCGCTGAAGCCCCGGGACACCTGACGGCACGACTCGCTGACATCCATCTGGACTGGCAGACCGCCGTCCGGGATCTCGCGCTGCGCTGAGTGGATCTTCCGATGACGAATCCGACCAAGAAACTGCTGGTTTTCGGTGCCAACGGCATGCTGGGCAATGCCGTCCTGCGCTGGTTTTCCCAGGACGACGCCTATGAGGTCACCGGCTCCGTGCGCTCGGCCGCGTCGATACCGCAACTGGCCGAGCTGGCCCCCAGTGCGCGCCTCGTCTCGGAGATCGATGGCGTCGACCTCGGAGCGATGCGCAAGCTGTTCGCCGATGTCCGTCCGGACGTCGTGATCAATTGCGCCGGGGTGGTCAAGCAACTGGCGGGTGCCGACGCGCCGGCCGTCGCGATCCCCATCAATGCGCTGTTGCCGCACCGGCTCGCACGGCTTGCCCGGCTCCACGGCACGCGGCTGATCCACATCAGCACGGACTGCGTGTTCTCCGGCGTGCGCGGCAACTACAGCGAGGACGACGAGCCCGATGCCGCGGACCTGTACGGGCGCAGCAAGCTGATGGGCGAGGTCGACGGCGAGCACGCCGTGACGCTGCGCACGTCCATGATCGGGCACGAACTGCAGACTTCCCATGCGCTGCTGGGCTGGTTCCTGGCGCAGCAAGGCACGGTGTCCGGATTCAGCAATGCCATCTTCTCGGCGCTGCCCACGGTGGAGCTGGCGCGCGTCATCCAGCAGTTCGTGCTGCCAAACCCGGAGCTGCGTGGCACCTACCACGTGGCAGGCCCCGTCATCAGCAAGCACGACCTGCTCCAGGTGGTCGCCCGCGTCTACGGCAGGGACAACACCATCGTCGCGGAGCCGTTGCCGGCCTTCGACCGATCGCTGGATGCCAGCCGGTTCAACCGGGCCACCGGCTACCGGCCGCCCGGCTGGAGCGAGATGCTGACGACGATGCGTGCATTCGGCTGATACGCCGCCGTCATGCTGCAGTCGCTACAGGCGGGGCGGGCGCTCGCCGCGTTGATGGTCCTGGGCTTTCACCTGGGGCTGGCGGTCAAGGCGTACTTCGGCGTCGAGGTGTTCCTGCTGCCTTGGGGGCATGCGGGCGTCGACTTCTTCTTCGTGCTCAGCGGCTTCATCGTCACGAGGGTCCACGCTGGCGACGTCGACGAGCCGGCCCGCCTGGGGCGCTTTCTCCACAGGCGCTTTGTGCGCATCTATCCGATCTACTGGGTCGTCTTCCTCGCGGCATACGCGGGCGCATACCGCATCGTCAAACTGACGCCGCTGGAGGTCGTCAAGGCGCTGTCGCTGGTGCCGGCAGACACGGCGCCCGTCATCTCGGTGGCGTGGTCGCTGCAGTGGGAGGTGGTGTTCTACCTGCTGTTCGGCGCCTTCATCCTGAGCCGATGGCTGGGCCTGGCCGCCGTGGCTGCCGTGCTGGCCTGGCTGCCGGGCAGCGCGATCTATCTGCTGCTGTTCGCCGGTGGCGTGCTGTGCGCGCTGATCGATCGGCGCGGCCTGGCGCTGCGGGGGCCGTTGCTGGCGTGCGCGGGTGCTCTCGTGTTCGCGGGTGCTTGCGTCTTCGATACCGTCACAGGCTTGAAGCCGACGCCGGTGCTGGGAGTGGGCTCCTGCCTGCTGCTGCTGGGCCTGGTGGCGTCCGAGCGCCAGGGCCGTGTGTTTGGTGCGCACCCGCTGCTGCAACTGCTGGGCGATGCGTCCTATGCGATCTATCTCGTTCACTACCCGCTGATCAGCGCCGGCTGCAAGCTGGCGATGGTGCTCGGGCTGCAGGGGCCGGTGTGGGGCGCGGTGCTGTACCCCGTGTTGCTGATTGCAGCGGTGGGGACCGGCGTCGGCCTGCACCGGCGGGTGGAAAAGCCGCTGGTCGCCCGCCTGAACCGGCGCTGACATGCCGGCTCAGCCGCTGGCCTTGGTGAACATCCGCAGTGTCGCCTGGGCCTGTTCGCTCGCGTCCAGGCGGGCGATGCCGTAGGCGCGGGCGCGCTCGCGGTTGGCCAGGCGTTGGCTTGGCGGCAATTGCGCGAACCGAGTCACGGCGGCGGCAAAGGCGTCGTGCGTGAGCGGCAGGTCCTCCCCGACGCCGGCATCGGCGAGCTCGCGCCACGGTGTCTGGTCGCTGATCAGCAGGGCACAGCCGGCCAGCAGCGCCTCATGGATGACATAGCCATTGTTCTCGGCCTGCGTTGGAAAGAGGAACAATTCGTGGCCGGCCAGCGTCGGCAGCACCTGGGCGGGCTCCACGGGGCCGAGGTATCGGGCCTGGATGTGCCCGGGCAGGGCCTCCATGGCGGCCCTGCAGGCCGTCCAGTAGTGCTGATCGTTGACGGGGCCGACGATGTCGAACCTGATCGGCAGCTCGACGCGGGCCAGCGACTGCAGCGCGAACAGCAGGTTCTTCTTGGCCTCGATGCGTGACAGGAAGACGACGCGCAGCGGTGCCGGCACACAGGCTTGCAGCGGCGGCAGTGTGGGCACCTGCGGCGGCAGGTCGGCAGCGAGCGCCACCGGCGTCAGGCCCAGGGCGTCAAGTTCGCGGGCTTCCTGCTCGCTGGTGGCGTGGAACTGGGCCCCCCGCAGCAGCCCGGAGCTGCGCAGCACCTGGAGATAGGCGAGCTTGCTGGAGCGGCGTTGTTGCAGCGCCCCCGCCATCAGCTCGCCGCGTGGTGCCACCAGCACGGGCGTGCGGCTGAAGCCCACCCGGCGCAACAGCAGCGGCAGCGCACAGAAGGTGGGGGACAGGAAGCTGTTCAGGTAGATCAGGTCCCAGCGCTGGCGCAGCAGGCGCCACAGCGGCAGCGCGGCGCGCCAGCCACGAGGCAGGTAGTGGATGTCCACGCCCGACTGCGAGCGGGCCTCTTGCTGCAGTGCGGGCGGGTAGGGGGTCGTGGCCAGCAGGTCGTGGTCACCCGTGGCGACCACGAGTTCGACATCGGCCTTCAGGTGCGCCACCAGGCTGGCCAATGCCGTCACGGAGCCACCCCCGTGGCGCCCGGGCAGGAAGTACGGGCTCAGGCAGAGGATGCGCAGCCTGCCCATGATTCAGCCCGTCAGGGCTTCTGCAGCCACTGTTCCAACTGCGCGATGAGGCGCCCGCGGTGGAACTGTTCGCGGCAGCAGGCCTGGGCGCGGAGTCCCATCTGCGTGCGTTCCTGCGCGCTCAGGCTCGCCAGTTCCTCGACCCGCGCGGCGAGTGCCGCACTGTCGCCGGCGGGGCAGGTCAGGCCGGCCTGCGCCTCGTCGATGACGCGGGCACCTTCGCCATCGAGCATGGCGACCAGCGGCTTGCCCGCCGACAGGTAGGCGGATACCTTGCCGGGGATGGTCATCGCGAAGATCGGCTCCGCCTTCAGCGACACCAGCAGCGCATCGGCACCGCCGAAGAAGGCCGGCATGCGCTCGAGCGGGTGGCGGCCGAGCATGAACACCGTGCCTGCAAGGCCGCGCGCGGCGATCTGCTGCCGCACCTCGGCCGCGGCCCGACCGTCGCCGACGATCAGCCAGTGAATGTCCTCGCGGTGGCGCAACCGTTCGGCTGCGGACAGGATGGCCGGAAAGTCCTGGGCCTCGCCGATGTTGCCGGCGAACATGACCTTGAACGCATTCGCGTGTGGCGCCAGCTCCGGAGCAACTTCAGCGGCACCGCCGTCGAAGGCGGCCTCTGCCCATTGCGGAAAGTAGCGCGTCTTGTGCGGCGCCTCGGACCAGCGCTCGATGGGTGCGAAGAACGAGCGCGACTGGGCCAGGATCAGGTCGCAGCGCTTGTAGATGAACCTGACCAGGCTGCCCACCAGGTTCAAGCCCCACTGCGAGCGCACCATGCCCACGGCGGAGAGCGTGTCGGGCCACAGGTCCAGCACCCAAAGCAGCAGCGGTGCCCGCTTGAGGCGGCGCAGCAGCACGGCCGGCAACGCGGATGTGATGGGTGAGGTCTCGAAGCAGAAGATCGCATCGAAGGAGCGGCCACGCAGCTTCCACGGCCCCAGCAGGCAGCCCCAGAACACGAAGCTCCAGTAGTTCAGCAGCAGTCGCACGGCGCCCTGGCCGCGCGGGCGCAGCGGCAGCCGGATGACCTCGGCGCCGTGGTACTCGGCGAACGCCTGGGGATCGGCAACGTAATCGTCAAAGACCTGTCCGCCCGGGTAGTTGGGACGGCCGGTCAGCACCGTCACCTGGTGCCCGCGGGCGCTCAGCTCGGAGACGATCTCGTTGACGCGAAAAACCTCGGGCCAGAAATACTGGCTGACGACCAGGACGCGCATCCTCAGTCGTACTCGCGCCAGACGACGCGCTTCACGTAGTCGGTGTAGCTGTGGATGATGCGCACGACCTTGTCGGACACGTTGGGCATGCTGTAGTCCGCCACCAGGCGCAGGCCGCGCGCGTCGCCGCGCGGCTGGCTCTGCAGGATCTGCAGGCCCTGGCGCACGCGGTCCAGCGACAGTCCGGTCATCATGACGGCGCCTTCCTCCATGCCTTCGGGGCGCTCATGCGCCTCGCGCAGGTTGAGCGCGGGGAAGTTCAGGATGGAGGATTCCTCGTTGATGGTGCCGCTGTCCGACAGCACGGCCTTGGACGAGGCCTGCAGGCGCACGTAGTCCAGGAAGCCCAGCGGCTTGAGCAGCCGGATGCCGGCATGGAAGCTGATGCCCTCGGCGTCGATGCGTTTCTGCGTGCGCGGGTGCGTGGACACGATGACCGGCAGGCCATGGTCCTCGGCGACGCCGTTCAGGATGGCCACCAGCTTGCCGAAGGTGCGCGGTGACTCGATGTTCTCCTCGCGGTGCGCGCTGACGACGAAGTAGCCCTGCTCGCCCAGGCCCAGCCGCGTGAGCACGTCGGACGCGGCGATGCCGTCGCGGTAGTGGTTCAGCACCTCGAACATCGGGCTGCCGGTCTTGATGACCTGGTCGGGCGGCAGGCCCTCGCGCAGCAGGTAGTCGCGGGCGATGGTGCTGTAGGTGAGGTTGATGTCGGCCGTGTGGTCGACGATGCGGCGGTTGGTCTCCTCGGGCACGCGCATGTCGAAGCAGCGGTTGCCGGCTTCCATGTGGAAGATGGGGATCTTGCGGCGCTTGGCGGCGATGACGGCCAGGCAGCTGTTGGTGTCGCCCAGCACCAGCATGGCTTGCGGCTGCTCAAGCTCCAGCACCTTGTCGATGCCGCCAATGATGTTGCCGATGGTCTGCGCGGCGCCGCCCTGGGCGGCGTTCAGAAAGTGAGCAGGCTTGCGAACGCCGAGGTCGTCGAAGAAGACCTGGTTGAGCTCGTAGTCGTAGTTCTGGCCGGTGTGCACCAGGATGTGGTCGCAGTGCTCGTCCAGCGCGGCCATCACGCGCGACAGGCGGATGATCTCGGGTCGCGTGCCGACGACGGTCAGCACCTTCAGTTTCTGATGGCTCATGGCTTGACCTTCATGGCGGTCGTGTCAGGCCGTGCGCGGTCATAGACCTCGTTGGCCCAGAGCATGACGATGAGTTCGTCGTCGCCGATGTTGGTGATGTTGTGGGTCCAGCCCGGGATGGTCTCGACGACGCGTGCCTCGCCGCCGCGCGTGACCAGCTCGTGCGTCTCGCCCGAGTCGATGTGGCGGAAGCCGAAACGGGCCGTGCCCTTGATGACGAGGAACTTCTCGGTCTTGGTGTGGTGGTAATGCTCGCCGCGCGTGACGCCGGGGCCGGCCGTGAAGTAGCTGAACTGGCCGCAGTCGGGCGTCTTCAGCATCTCGACGAAGGTGCCGCGCGGGTCTGCATGGCGGGGCACGGAATAGGCGAACGACTCCGGCGGCAGGTAGCTGACGTAGGTGGCGTAGAGCGCGCGCGTCAGGCCGGTGCCGACACGGTCGGTCATCAGGCCGTCGCGCGTGGCGCGGAAGCCCCGCAGCGCGTCGGCCAGTTCGCCCACGGTGGTGTCGTAGGCGGGCTCGATGTCGACGTAGCCCGGCTGCGGTGGCGTGGGGCCCAGCAGCGCCAGCATACGGTCCAGCACATCGTCGATGTAGACCAGGCGCAGCGGCGAGGACGGATCGTTGATCGTGACCGGCAGGTCGCGTGCGATGTTGTGGCAGAAGGTGGCGACGACCGAGTTGTAGTTGGGCCGGCACCATTTGCCGAACACGTTGGTCAGCCGGAAGATGTAGACCGGCACGCGGCACTGGCGCTGGTAGTGCAGCAGCGCATCCTCGGCGGCACGCTTGCTGCGGCCGTAGACGTTGTCCAGCGTAGCCTGCGTGGACGAGGCGAACGCCACGGCAGGGCGGTGGCCCGGCAGGCTGCCCAGGATGGATACGAGGCGCAGGCTGAAGTCGGCGTTGCCGTCGTCGAACTCGATGGGGTCCTGCGGGCGGTTCACGCCGGCGAGGTGGAAGACGAAGTCCAGGCCGGTGAGCTGCTCGATGAGCTCGGCGTCCTCGGCGCGGTGCGATACCAGGCGCACGTCGGTGTGGCCGGCCTCGCGCAGCCGCCATTGCAGGTTGCGGCCGACGAAGCCGGACGCGCCCGTGATGCCAATGCGCATGCTCAGTCTTCCGCCGTGACGTTCTGCTCGCCGGCGGCGATGCGGCGCATGAAGTCCAGCTTCATCAGCAGGGCCTGCATGCCGGCCACGTCCAGCCGTTCGGTGTTGTGCGAGGTGTAGTCCTCGGCGGCCTGGATGCGGGCCTCGCCCTGCTCGACGAACTTGGTGTAGTTCAGGTCGCGGCCATCGGGCGGGATGCGGTAATAGCCGCCCAGGTCCTCGGCGCCGGCGCGCTCCTCGCGGCTCAGCAGCGCCTCGTAGAGCTTCTCGCCATGGCGGGTGCCGATCTCGCGGATGGGATGGTCGGGCTTGCCCAGCACGGCGAGAACCGCCTCGGCCAGCACGCGGATGGTGGCGGCCGGCGCCTTCTGCACGAAGATGTCGCCGTTGCGGCCGTGCTCGAAGGCATACAGCACCAGCTCGACCGCATCGTCCAGCGTCATCATGAATCGCGTCATGGCCGGGTCGGTCAGCGTCAGCGCCTTGCCGGCGCGCCACTGGTCGACGAACAGCGGGATCACCGAGCCGCGCGAGGCCATCACGTTGCCGTAGCGCGTGCCGCAGATGACGGTGCCCGTGCCTTCCAGGTTGCGCGACGCGGCGACCATGACCTTCTCCATCATGGCCTTGGAGATGCCCATCGCGTTGATGGGGTAGACGGCCTTGTCGGTGGACAGGCAGATGACGCGGCTGACGCCGGCGGTGATGGCGGCGTCCAGCACGTTCTCGGTGCCTAGCACGTTGGTGCGCACGGCCTCCATCGGATGGAACTCGCAGGACGGCACCTGCTTCAGCGCCGCTGCATGGAAGCAGTAGTCAACGCCGCGCATCGCGCCGGACACGGCGCGCGGGTCGCGCACGTCGCCGATGTAGAACTTGAGCTTGGGATGCGCGTACTTCTTGCGCATGTCGTCCTGCTTCTTCTCGTCGCGGCTGAGGATGCGGATCTCGCGCAGGCCGGAGTCGAGGAAGCGGCGCAGCACGGCGTTGCCGAAGCTGCCGGTGCCGCCGGTGATGAGCAGGGTTTTGTCGTCGAACATGGAATTCTTCAGTGCTGGCGATGTGCGGACAGTGCGGCGCGGCACATGTCGTCCTTCTGCGCCTGCGTGGGGTAGTTGATCAGCACGGCGCGGTAGGAGCCTTTGAACACGAACAGGCTGCCGGCCGCGGCGCCGACGACGCCGCAGGCGGTGATCAGCGCCTTCATGTCGTCCAGCGAACCAGCGCCGCCCAGCATCGTCAGCGGCACCTTCAGCGCGGCGCGCATCTGCCGGGCCAGGTCAAGATCGTAGCCCTGCATCATCCCGTCCCGGTCCACGGCGTTGATGACGATCTCGCCGGCGCCGGCCTGCTGCAGTTGCTGGGCGAAGGCGACGGGGTCGAGCTTGTGGGCCGTGCGCGCGTTGTGCGTGCAGAGTTCGTAGCCCTTGCTGAACAGGCCGGTCTTCTTGCGCAGGTCCAGCACGGCGACCACGCTCTGGCGGCCGATGGCCTCGGCCATGCGCGTCAGCAGCGCCGGGTCGGCGACGGCGGCCGAACTGACCGAGACCTTCTCCACGCCGAGGTCGATGATGCGCGAGGCCTGTTCTGCGGTGGTCACGCCGCCGCCGTAGCACAGCGGCATTCGGCACTCGGCGGCCAGCTTGGCGATCAAGGCGTAGTTGGGCTCGGCCTTGTTCGTGGCGGCGTCGATGTCGAGCACCATCAACTCGTCCGATTCCTTCTCGTTGAAGATCTTGACGGCGTTGATGGGGTCGCCCACGTACTTGGGCGACTTGAAGCCCTGGGTCTTGACGAGGCCGCCCTTGTGGACGAGCAGGCAGGGAATGATGCGGGGGCGGAGCATGGGGTCAGAGTTCCGCGAAGTTCTTCAGCAGCTGGGCGCCGAAGTGGTGGCTCTTCTCAGGGTGGCACTGCACGCCGTGGATGTGGCCCCTGGAGACGATGCAGTCGAAGTTCAGGCCGTATTCCGCCGTCGCGGCGACGTCCGCCTTGTCCTCGGCATCGAAGTAGAAGGAGTGCAGGAAGTAGAAGCGCGGTTCGGGCTCGAAGCCGGTGAAGAGCTTGTGGCCGGGCGTGACCTGCAGGTCGTTCCATCCCATGTGCGGCATGGGCAGCTCGCGGCACTGCGCTTGCGCGGAGAAGGCCTTGACGCGGCCGGGCACCCAGCCCAGCCCCGGCAGTTCGCCCTCGTCGCTGCCGCTGGCCAGCATCTGCATGCCCACGCAGATGCCCAGCACCGGCACCTGGCACTCCAGCACCATCTCGTCCAGGCGCTGGCGCATGCCCGAGCGTTCGAGCAGGGTCATGGCGGTGTCGAAGGCGCCGACGCCGGGCAGGATCAGCCGCGTGGCGCCAGCCAGCTCATCGGCCGTGCGCGCGCGCGCAGCTTCTATCCCCAGGCGCTTGAACATCGTCATGAACGCCTGAATGTTGCCCACGCCGTAGTCGACGACACGGATCATCGGAAGAACCTTTTCTCGAGGCCGAGCCGGCGCATGGCGTTGGCGCCGAAACCGATCAGGTCGCGCTTGTTCTTGTAGTCGCGGAAGGTTTTGTTCGGCGCTTCGAAGATCTGCTGCAACTCGTCGACCGTGAGGTCCAGCTTGTGGGCGACGTACTCGAACTCCTGCTTGAGGAAGTGCTCGTCCATCTCCGGCCTGGCGATGCGCTCCAGCGCGGCCTCGCGCGGCATCTGGCCGGTCATGATCAGGCTGGAGAAGTGCGCGCGGCGCTTGTGGAAGCCGAACTTGCGCGGCAGCCAGTAGTCCTCGTAGAAGCGCGTGAAGCGCGACTCGTGGTGCTTGTGCTGGAAGCGTTGCCAGCCGTAGCGCTGCCCCAGCTCGTCCTCGGCATCCTTCTTCACGTAGGGCACGAGGTTGAGCGGATGGTGCACGGTCATGCCGAGCACCTTCTGGTACCAGATCTTGTAGACCAGGATGTCGACCAGCGGGAACTCGTCGTTGGGCCGGCCATCACCGCAGCGGGCCCAGATGTCGCCGAACAGGCGCTTGTCGATGCCGAGGTAGCCGCCCCATTCCTCGGGTTCGCGGCAGCACTCGGTCGAGAAGTTCGAGCCGGTGATGATGTGCTTGATCTTGTACTGGCGCGCGAACTTGTACAGGCCGGAGAAAAAGGCCGCGTCCTGCACCAGGTCCTGGTCCGGGATGCCGGCGCGCAGGAATGCCACCTGCATGCGCTTGACGGCCTCCCAGTTGACCACCTCGGTGTAGAGGTCCAGCCCGAGGCCATCGACGAGCTTTTCGATGTTGCCCACAGCCTGGTCGGTGTTCCAGCCGGCGTCCACGTGAAAAAGCAGCGGCCTCAGCCCCATCTTCTCCTTCGCGACATAGGCGGCGTAGGAGCTGTCCAGGCCGCCGGACAGGCCGATGATGCAGTCGAAGTCCTTGCCCTTGCCGGCGGCGCGGATGGTGTCGGCGAGGGCGGCTAGCTTGGCGTTGCCGCGTTCATCCGTGTGCCAGTTGGGGGCAATGGTGGCGTCGTAGTTGTTGCAGTAGTCGCAATGGCCACGGTCGTCGAACCGGATGTTCGGGTCGGACGTGTCCATGATGCAGCGGGCGCAGATTTGATAAGGGCGCTGATTCATTGTTCACATTGTCGAGGCAACTGATGGAGCTGGCCGTCGGGCCCGCATCACCAGCCGGACAGCAGGCCGTACAGCCGCTTGCGCACGCCGTACAGCGTGGCGTTGGTGATGGAAAGCGCGCGCAGCCGATCAACGAGGCCGACCTTGCTGGTCAGCACACCCATCACATCGCCGCGCAGCCGCTTTTCCTCGCAGTCGACCCGTGCCTGCAATTCGCTCAGGCTTGAGGCGCTGAGAACGGCCCGGTGCTGGGCCAGAAACAGCGCATAGGCTCGCAGCCGAATGCTGATCTTGCGGTTGTATTCGTCAAAGCCCGACATCATATTGATGCTGTTTCCCTGATGTACGCGCCAGGCGCATCCCACGATGTCGGAGTGCACGACCGTCATGTCGTGAAAGTGCAGCACGGCGATCTCCATCCACGTGTCCTCGTTCGGCAGCGTTTCCGGGACCGGGAACATCCGATGCAGCGCGATCTGGTTCATCAGCGGGGACACGCCGGAGAGCGCGCCGCGCCCCGGTTTTCGAGGCACCAGGTGGCCGTCGAAACGCTTCTGATCCGACATCGTGACGAGCTTGCACAGGCCGACGACCGCGCCGCTGTCCGGAAGATTCTTCACCCGTGCGAACCGTTCGGCGAGGCTGCCTGGCGGCATGATGTCGTCGCCGGCGAAGATGCAGACGAAGCGCCCCCGAGCCAGGCTGATGCCGTAGTTGAAGGCCGAGCATTTCCCCGCCTTCGGATTGCGATGGGTCACGAGTTGCGGGTGCTGTTCCCGCAGCTTCGAAAGAATGTCCGGCGTTGCGTCCGTGGAACCGTCGTCGATGACGATGACCTCATGCTGGATGCCGGACTGTTGGAGGACGCTGAGAACTGCCGATTCGAGGTAGACCTGTTCGTTCTTGACGGCGATGACAACCGAGACGTCGATATTCATTTGCTGATGAGCCCGGATTGATTATTTGTTGCGGTTCTGTTCGCGTTGCAGGGCGCGATATCGGCAATAAAGCCCTGTGGCGATGGGGATCATCTGGTAGGTGTAATTCTTGGCGAATATCAGCAGCACGGTGGAGAACAGCTGGCATGCCAGTACCTGGATATAAAAAGGATCCCGGGAGTCGCGCCGGAAGCTGAGCAGCAGTTTGGTGAGGGGCAGTGCCTGCAGAAGCACGATGGCGATAAATCCGAGCAGGCCCAGGTCAACCCAGGCGGACAGGATGTTGTGGGCGTAGTGGCCTGCTTCGTAGCTGGCGTAATCGCCGATGAAGGGGTGCCGATCAATCGTCTGCAGTGCGGCGGCATGCATTTCCGACCGCTCGATTGCAGATTGGTCGGCGCTGATCTTGAGCAGCCCGAAGATCCGATGGTCGGCAATCGAATCCCAGTTGAGAAACAGCACGACTGCCACCCCGAGCACGCCGAGAGCCACGCCAACGAGCAGTGTCGTGCGGACCCGCGAGTGGCAGTACTCGACGACCAGCGCGATCGCGATGAAGCCGGCGAACTCCGAGCGGGCGCCGATCAGGAACAGGGCCGCCAACGAGCCCGCGTAAAGCAGCCAGCGGATTTCGAGGCGCAGTTGCGGAATGACATAGATCGCAATGACGATGAAAGCGTAGGCCAGGCCTTGGTAGTCCAGCAGGAAGGGGAGCGCCGTCAGGTCTGACAGCACCGCTGCCTGGAGGAATCGGCCATCCTTGCCGGTTGCCAGCACCAGTGCGATCGTTGCCACGAAAATAATGGCGCCGAAACGGCGAAACCATTTGCTTTGTGCGTGCACGAAGCGTGCAACCAAGAAAAGCACAGCGAACTTGAAAATGTAGGCGACGTGTGACGAAGTTATTTCCTCGTCGGCTCCCGCTTGCAAGCCACCAATCGTCGCGAGACTGAAAAGGGTGAGAAAAGCGCCAAACAGGACGCCGGTCACGCTGCAATTCGACAGTAGCGGAAGGCGATGGCGCCAGACACTGGCGATCAACAGCGGCGCTGCAATTGCGGCGCCAGCGGTGAAATAGCCGCCGAGCACCGGCCCGAAGAACTCTGAATTGACGAGCGTTTGGTAAAAGAAGAACGCTGGAAAAATCAGCATGAAAGCAAACGCAGCGGGCACATGACCACTTTCTGCAATTGCGTGTCCGCAGCGCGGAGAATTGGCAGGGACGAACACCGGACGCATTTCAATCGACTTTATTCAACTGCACGATAAGTCGTTATATCTGAGCTTTGGGCGGCCGTTATGGTTCGTGGTGACTTTGCAGGCCACAGCCGATGGGGCCGTCCCCGTCAACTCCGTTCGAGGGCGCGATCCGTTAAAGGCGCGGTGGGGCGCGATGCGCGCCGCCGTTTGCCAATCCGCGCAAACAAGGCGATGCCGAAGATGAGTGCATAGCCGTTGCTCAACAGCGTCCCGATCAGGCCGCTGGTGAAGATGGCAAAACAGAAGATGGGCCACAGCGCCTTGAAGGCCTCATCCGTCGAGTGGCGGAACCAGCGCAGCGCCTGCCCGACGAATACCGAGAACAGCACGATGCCGATCCAGCCGAAGTTCACCCAGGCCTCGGTGATGTAGACGGAGTTGGTGTTGGCGATGTCGCTCCAGCCCCATTGGTGTTCGGAGACCAGGCGCTCCAGATTGATGCGCTCGAGACCGAACAGGCCGGCAAAGAATGAACTGGTTGCGCCCCACAGTGGTTGTCGACCGAACTGCTCGTCGTGCACTACCAGCGTGTCCGAGGCCGAGAACATGGGCACCGCGGTACTGCGCCAGACCAGGTGTTCCACCGTGCCTCCGGGCAGGTACGTGGCGGCGAAGTAGTCGGTGTTGGCGGCGTTGGTCACGCCCGAGGCCGGGCCATCCGATCCGCCGAACGCCAACTGCGTGATGACCACGAGCAGGACCAGACAACTGCCGATGAGACCCAGCACCCGCAGCGCGCTTCCACTGCGTCCCCGGGCCGCGAGATACAGCAGAGGGAACAGCACGTTGAGGAACAGCGCCTTCTGAAGAAAGCTCAGCGAGTAGGCCAGGAACAGGCCTAGCAGCAGGAACCTGAAGCGGGACTTCTCGATGAACAGCAGCGCCAGGCTGTACGGCAGCAAGGCGCTGACGAACAGCGTGCTGATATAGATCAGCGCCGCCTCGGCACCGCTGCGTGTCTTGAGGAAATCCCCCCGCTGCTGCGCCAGATCACCAGCACCCACGCCCTGGAAGGCAGAGATCAGCGGGATGGCGTCGGCCGTGGCCAGCGTGATGACCAGGAAGATTCCAAAGGTGCTCCACACCAGCGTGTGAAAGCCGGTCGACTCGATCCACAGGCGCGGCACACCAGCACGGAAACGTCGATCAAACAGCGGCAGCCAATACCCCGCCGCGATGGCCACGCAGGAAACGGCACTGATCTGAGCCAACTGCACGAAATAGGGGTTGGGCAGGAACAGCGAGTCCACCGCCAGCGGCAGGCCCACGTAGATGGCCGCCAAGGCGGCGATCAGGATGGCGGCAGCCATGCGCGTGTCGGTCAACCATCGGAAGATCATGGCGTGCCGTCAGCCGTGCGTGGGCGCGTAGTGGGCAAGCACGTAGACAACCACCAGGCTTGCGAGGATCCAGGCGGCAGCCTGGGGAAGCGCACGTCCTAGCGCGCGAACGAGACCGGCCGCGGACACGCCTGCTGATTGGACGATCACGGCGAAATACAGGCTGTAGAACACGAACCCGCTCAGCGCGAAGGCCTCGACCACATGGGAGCTGCTGGCGGTCGCGGCAACCAGGACGGCGCCGACGCGGATGGCCATGCCCACCACCTGGAGCAGCAGCGCGCGGCGCTGATGCCCGGCGACGTGCAGGGCCATCGAGACTGGCGCAGAGAGGAACTGCATGATGAACCAGGGTGTCATCCAGGCCACCATGTCACCCGCACGCTCCCATTGCTTGCCGAGTAGCAGCGTCAGCAGGGCGGGCGCCAGGATGCCGGCGCAGACCAGCGGCCCGATGCCGGCCTTCATCAAGCCAGCCATGATCCGTCCGGTGAACTGGCCCAACTGGCCGGCTCGGTGCTCCCGAGGGGCGCCGGCCACATAGACCTGGCCGATGGCGGAGCCCATCAGCGCCATGGGCGCTTGCATCGCGTACATGGCCATCGCCAGCAGTCCGGCTTCCGATGGTGCCGCGAGTGCCGCGATCATGATGACCGGCAACTGGATCGTCGCGCTGTTGGCAAGCGCCTCAAGGGTCGAATACTTGGGAAAGCGGCTGAACTGCCGCGCGACCATCCGTAAGCGCTCCCACTGGATTCGGGGTGCTTGGCGCAGCAAGGGCAGGCCGAGCGCCATGACGGCAAGACCGGGGTTCACGATCAAGGCCGACAACAGGCCCGCCGGGCCGGCCGCCATCCAGCCCAGACCGATCTGGCCGCCCGAGCTGGCGCCAGCCTGCGCGATCCGCGTCCGCGCAAGCAGCGTGAAGCGTTGGTGGCGGCCATGCCAGAACTGCAGCGCGCTGTAGATCGCCGCACAGACGACGCCCACAGGCAGGATCCACAGGAAAGGAGCAAGCGCGGGCTGGCCGATCACCGCGGCCACCCACTGCGGCGCCACGGCGATCACGAGTGCCAGGACCGCGGACACCGCGGCAGTGCACAGCGCGGCAAGCACCAGCAGATGGAAGGCGTCGCCGTCATCGTCGGGTATCGAGACCGCGATGTCGTAGCGCAGGCCGGCCGCCACGGCGACAAGAGACACCGCGCCCGACAGCACGGCCAGCAGGCCGAAATCGCTGGGCGAGTACAGCCGTGAGAGGACCGGCAAGGCCCCCGCCGTAACAGCATGGGCAAGCGCCGTCCCACTCACCAGCGCAATGACCGAGCGCACGAAACCCGGTCGGCCGGCCGATGGCGTGGGCATGTCGCTCATGGTCCGGGCCTGGGGGGACACGACAGGTTCAGGCCGTGGCGAAGGCTTCCGCCAGGCAGGCAACCACGCGTGCCTGCTCGGCTTCGGTCAGGTCGGCGCTCATCGGCAGGCTCATCACGCGCTGCGATGCACGGTCGCTGTGGGGCATGCTGTCGGCAGGGCAGTCCGACGATTCGTAGGCGGGCTGGCGATGCAGCGGGCGCGGATAGTGCACGGCTGTCGGGATGCCCTGCGCCTTCAGCGCGTCGATGACGGCGGCGCGGTTGTCCACCTTGACGGTGTACTGCGCCCAGACGCAGTCACGGTCCGGGGCGACCTCCAGCAGTTCGACGGGAATGCCGCTGGCCTTGATCAACTCCGCGTAGCGGTCGCCCAGCTTCTTGCGCTGCTCGATCTCCCACGCGAAGCGCTCCAGCTTGCCCAGCACGACCGCGCATTGCAGCGTGTCCATGCGGCCGCCCACGCCGACGCGGGTGTGCGTGTAGCGTGCGCTCTGGCCATGCACGCGGATCTCGCGCATCGCCTGCGCCAGAGAGTCATCGCTGGTGAACAGCGCGCCGCCGTCGCCATAGCAGCCCAGCGGCTTGCTGGGAAAGAAGCTGGTGGCGCCGATCTTCGACACGTTGCAGCTCATGCGGCCCTTGTAGGTGGCGCCGAAGCTCTGGGCCGCATCCTCGATGACCGACAGGCCATGGCGGGCCGCGATCGCGTTGATCTCGTCCATGTCGGCGACCTGGCCATAAAGGCTCACCGGCATGATGGCCCGCGTGCGCGGGGTGATGGCCGCCTCGATCAGCGCAGGATCCATGTTGCAGTCGCCCGGCTTGATGTCGACGTAGACCGGCTTGGCGCCCGCCAGCACGATGGTCTCGGCCGTCGCGGCGAAGGTGAACGGCGTCGTGATGACCTCATGGCCGGGGCCTATGCCCTCGGCCATCAGCGCGATCAGCAACGCCTCGGTGCCACTGGAGACGGTGATGCAGTGCTTGGCGCCGGTCAGTTGTGCCAGCGCGGCTTCCAGCTCGGCCACTTCGGGGCCCATGATGTATTGGCCATGATCGAGCACCTTCTGGATGCGCGAATCGATGCTGGCCTTGAGGGCCTGGTATTGGCTCTTCAGATCGATGAATTGCATGTTCAGTCCTGAATCAGTTCGCAGCGGCCGTCGGCGAGGCGGTAGCGATCGCCGGTGTGGGGGCAAGTGGCCTGTCCATCCACGAATTCGAGCCGTTCGCCGTGGCGGCTCATCCACCCGGCCTGGCGAGCAGGCACGCCCAGCATCAGCGCGAAGTCCGGCACGTCGCGGTTGACGACGGCGCCAGCGCCGATGAAGGCGTAGCGGCCCACGGTGGTGCCGCAGACGATGGTGCTGTTGGCGCCCAGCGTCGCACCCTGCTTCACCAGCGTGCGGCGGTACTCGTCCTTGCGCGTGACGGCCGAGCGCGGGTTGTAGACGTTGGTGAACACCATGCTGGGGCCGCAGAACACGTCGTCCTCCAGCGTCACCGCGTCGTAGACCGACACGTTGTTCTGGATCTTGACGTTGTTGCCGATCAGCACATCGTTGCCGACGAAGACGTTCTGCCCGAACGAGCAGCGCTCGCCGATGCGGGCCTGCGCGCAGATGTGCACGAAGTGCCAGACGCGGCTGCCGTCGCCGATCTGCGCGCCGGCGTCGACGATGGCAGAGGGGTGGATGGTGACGGCCATGTCAGTACCGCCCGGCCGCCCAAAGGCACTGACGTGCCCCCGCGGGGGGCAGTGAGCAAAGCGAACGTGAGGGCATGTTCACCTCAGTACTGCAGCGGCAGGTTGACGCGGCGGCCGTCGCGGGCCGACTGGTACAGCCCGATCAGCAATTCCAGCGACTTCAGGCCCTCGCGGCCGTCGGTCTCGGCTTCGGCCTCGCCGCGCAGCACGTCGATGACGTTCTTGTAGTACAGCGGATGGCCCAGGCCATAGACGGAAGTGGTCTGGTAGCTGGCGTCCTGGATGCTGGCATCCATCGGGTCTGCGTCCTGGAACTCCCAGTGCTTGATCTCGTTGACGGCCACGCCGCCCACGATGGCCGAACCCTTTTCGCCGAGGATGGTGATGGAGCCTTCCAGGTTCTTGGGGTAGGTCAGCATGGTGACGTTGATCGAGCCCATGGCGCCGCTGCGCCATTTGACGGCGGCCACGCCCGAGTCCTCGACCTCGATGTTGCGGGCCAGCGTGCCGGTGTAGGCCATGATGCTTTCGACGGGGCCGACGATCCAGTCCAGCAGGTCCACGTAGTGGCTGGCCTGGTTCATGAACGCACCACCATCGAATTCCCACGTGCCGCGCCAGGCGGCGCTGTCGTAGTAGCTCTGCGGGCGCGTCCAGAACACGTTGACGTTGACCATGTGGATGCGTCCGAACCGGCCGGCGGCTGCCGCCTTCTTCAGCATCTGCAGCGTGGAGTTGCGGCGGTTCTGCTTGACGACGAAGAGGCGCACGCCTGCGTCGTCGCAGGCCTTGACCATGGCGAGCCCATCCTGCCAGCGCGTGGCCATGGGCTTCTCGGTCATCACGTGGAAGCCCGCCTGCGCGACCTGGATGGCCTGGCGCGCATGCAGACCGCTGGGCGTGGTCAGCACCACGCAGTCCGCCTTGGTGGCGGCCAGCATCGCCGCCAGGCTGGCATGGCCCTGGGCGCCCGTGGCCGCCGTGGCCTCGGCAAGCGCCTTGGGGTCGATATCGCAGACATCGACCAACTCGCAGTGATCGGCGAGCTTGCGCACGGCCTCGAAATGGTTCTTGGCGATGCGGCCGCAGCCGGCCAGCGCGAAACGGATCTTGCGGCCGGTGATGGGTTGGGCGAAAACGTTCATGGGTATCGGGCGTTTGTGCCTGCGACGGCTCCGATTTGTAAGCGGCGCGTCGGCGGTGGCGGGTTTGGGTCAGGCGGCCGGTTGAGCGCGTTCGCGATGCACCGACAGAGCGACGAACAGCACCACGCCGAAGGCGGCCGCAGCAAATGCAGCCAGCATGAAGCGGCTCCGCTTGGGCTTGGACTTGCGCTCTGGCACCTGCGCCGCGTCAATGATCTGCAGCTGCCCGCCATCGCGACTCTCATCGATGCGTGCAAGTTCGTACTGACGGGCGATCAGCTCGAACAGCGCTTCCTGGTACTTGAACTCCCGATAGGCGCCGACATAACCGCCGGCGGCCGTGGACTCGGCCTCGCCGCTGCGGGAGATTTCGCTGCGCAGTCGGCCAATGGCGGCGAGCTGCTGCTGAACCTCTGGCGCCGAGTCGGCAAAGCTGTTGCGCAGCACCTGCAGGCGCACCTCTGCCGCCGTAAGCTCGGCCCTCAACTTGGCGAGCGATTCGACTGCGGCCTTGGGCTCGGCCTTGATGGCGCTGGTGGACAGTCCACTGCCCTGCATCGCGGCCTGTGCCGCGTCAAGCTTGCTGCGCACCTGCTTCAGCTGACCCTCGAAGAAGGCGCGGCGTTGCTGTGCTTCCGTCAGCGTGAGTCCGGCCGTCAGCTTGCGCAATTCCTCGACGTAGGCCGTTGCCATGTCGGCGGCCCGCTTGGGGTCGTGATCGTCCACCTCCAGGGCGATGACGCCATCCTTTTTCCCCAGGCTCACCCGTGTGCGCTCGGAGAGTTCGAGGCGCACGTCGTGCATCAACTCTTCGTCGTACACGGTCTTGAGGTCGAAGCGCTCGGCCATTCGATCGGCGATGTTGCGCGTCTTCAGGAAGAACACGTACTGGTCACCGGTGTTGCGAACGGCGCCCGACAGCCCTGCGAGCGCGCCTAGCGAGGCCAGCGCACCTGCGGCGGCTCCTGCCTGCTGCTGCTGCGGCGGCAGGAAGCTCGTCGTCGCGGTGAAGGTCGGCTTGACGAGATAGCTGGCGCCGAGGGCCAGCAGCGCAGCGGCCAGGGGGGCGCTGACCACGAGCTTCCAGCGTGCCAGCAGCGCGGCGGTGTAGTCGCCCAGCGCAATATCGTCTGCTTGATCGGTCATCATGTTCGCCATCAGTCTTTCAGCACCTTCAGGCCCGCGGCGCCAAGGCCGAACTGGTAGAAGATCTGCGTCCACTCGCGTGCTTCCTGGGTGAACGTGGTCTTGTTCAGCTCCTCGGGCACGAAGATGGTGTCGCCTGGCAAGGCGTTGGACGCATCCAGGCCATTGCCGGTCAGAACCCAGCCCGAGTTCTGCCGCGCGCTGAGCACGCTGCCGTTGGCCCGCAGCACGAAGATGCTGGCGGTGTCGGCGCCGCGTGTGGCGCCGCCGGCGAGCTGCAGGAAGTCCCGCACCGTGCGTCCTTCGCCATAGAGGAAGCTGCCACCGTTGAAGACGCTGCCGAACACGCCGACCGTGTTGGGTCTCGACGGGATCAGCAGACGGTCACCGTCTTCAAGCGCCACGTCGGGCAAGGTGGAGGCCGTGGGCGGCAACTGCAGCACGATCCGGCCGCTGGGCCGCACGCTGCGCAGCCGCTCAATGAGCCGCGTGCTGTTGGCAGCTTGCGCGGTCTGCGCAGCGGCTTCGTCGCTGGTCGTGGCCTTCTGAGTGCTGGACTTGCGGGTGAACTCCGTCTCCAGGTCGCGCAGCGCACGGTCGTAGTTCTGCTCTTGCTGGATCCGGACGCTGTCACGGTTGAGTTCGGCGCCGAACAGATAGGCGCCCGGCGTCATGCCGCCAGCGGCGCTGACGGCATCGGCGAGCGTGCTGCCCGGTGCCAGCAGGTACTCACCCGGGCGTTGAACTTCGCCCTCGACGCGCACGCGCTTGTTGCGCTTGTTTTGCGGCTGGGCGGCGGTGATGGCGCTGACCGCCCGTACCACGTCGCCCGCGCGGGGCTTGTCCTGACCTTGCGCGGGGAGCTTCAGTTCGACGACGCGGACGTCGTTGCGGTCGGTCAGGCGTTCGATGAGTACGCGGCTGCGCTCGCCGACGGCGGCAAAGCCGCCAGCCATGCCCAGCAGGTCCGTGACCGTCTCGCCCGGCTTCAGCTCGAAGATCGCCGGCTGGTTGACGCTGCCGATCATGGCGACCTGCTCGCCCACCGCGGTGAAGTGCACCACGTCCTCGGCCTGCAGCGTGCGGTCGGCGCTCTTGTCGCCACGCACCAGCAGGTCATAGAGGTCGAACGCCATCGGTGGCTTGCCGACTCGGCGCAGCTCAATGCGGCGCATGCTGCCCGCCACGGAGGGACCGCCGGACAACATCACGGCGTTGACCAGCGTGGACAAGGCGCTGACGGTGTAGGCCCCGGGGCGCACGGCAAAGCCGGTCACGTACACCCGCACGCTGCGCACCTTGCCCAGCGCCGCGCTGAGCTTGAAGTTGCGGAACACCTGGGCGACGCGCTGCTGCAGCACCTGGCCCAGCTCCGCGTAGCGCAGGCCGGCCACCAGCACCGGTCCGACGCGCGGGATGCTGACGGTGCCGGATCGGTCCACGGTCAGCCGCAGGTCGGCGTCCACGCTGCCCCAGATCGTCACGCGCAGCTCGTCGCCGACGCCGACGATGTAGTCAGCCGGGATTTCCGCGACGGTCTCGGCATCGGCGCGCGGCAGCTTCTCGCCAGCGATGAGGTCGACACCGAAGCGGCGAATGACGGGCTCCAGGCCGACCAGCGTCTGCACATTGGTCTCGAATTCGCTGGGTGGGGGCGGAGGTGGAGACTTGCGCAGCGGATCCTG
>CBFGPX010000030.1:0-25913 GCA_965650725.1 uncultured Comamonadaceae bacterium
GCTGTCTGCCTGACCCTGAATGCCGCCCAGGCGGCCACCGACGCTGCGCGGCTGCGGGCGCTGCTGACCGAGCAGCGCTACGACAGCGCGGGTCCCGAGCTGCAGGTGCTGCTGCGCGCGCCCAAGCCCGACGCGGCCGAGCGCGCCGTCATCTACCAGTGGCTGTTCGCCCGTGACGACGGTGCCGCCATAGCCCGCCGCACGCGCACGGTGCTGGCTGAGGTACAGGTCGAGGCGGTGGACCTGCTGGCCGCCGGCCGGCTGGCGCTGGAGCGGCGCGACTTCGAGCGGGCGAAGCAATGCTTCGAGCGGGCGCTGCGCAAGGCCACCCGCCCGGCCGAGCAGGCGCAGGCGCTGCGCGGCCTGGGCCAGCGCCACTACCAGCTGCGCGAGTTCGACGCGTCGCTGCACAAGCTGGAGCAGGGCCTGGCCGCCGAACGCACGGCCGACGGCCTCTCGGCGCTGGCCGACACGCTGATCCGCCTGGGCCGCACGCAGGACGCCATCGCCGCCGCCGAGGCCGCCGTGGCGCTGAACCCGCACCACGAGATGGCCCACTACCTGCTGGGCAACGGCTATGTGCGCGAGAACTACACGCAGCTCAGCGAGCGGCTGGGCGAGGCCTTCCCGGCGCTGCTGGCCGAGGTCCGGCGCGCGTCCGATGCTTTCGAGCAGGGCCGTTTCGACGAGGCGCTGGCGACCAGCCTGGCCGTGCTGCAGCGCTGCCCGCAGCTGGGCCGCGCGCACGCCATCGCGGCCAAGGCGCTGGAGTCGCAGCGCTTCGCCATCGACGTGAATCGCGCCGCCTACGAGCGCCGCTTTGCCGCCCTGCCCATGCCGGCCGTGCCCGGTATCGAGCGTTACGTGCTGAACTGGCAAGACCTGTCGCCGCGCCACCGCAAGCGCGTGGCCCTGTCCGTCGCGCCGTGGAAGGCCTTCATCCCGGTGCTGGTGGAGGGCGGCGCCACGCACTTCATCAAGCCGATGTGGATGCGCCTGTCCGAGACGCCGCAGGCCCATGCGCTGAAGGACGCGCGCATCGACTACGACTCGCGGCTGTGGGACGACGTGCGCGGCATGGGCGGCCATTTCACCGTCACCGGCATCGAGGACGTTGAGCGCAGCATCTTCGACAAATACAACACCGTGCTGCACGAGCTGACGCACCAGGTGCATGGCGTGCTGACGGCCGACCAGTCGCGCGAGATCGAGGCGCTGTACCAGAAGGCCAAGGCGCGTGACGCGAAGACGCGCAACGGCTTCCTGTCGCGCTACGCCGGCGGTTCGGTGTGGGAGTACTTTGCCGAGGGCGCCAACGCCGAGATGTCGCCTCGCCGCGATGCCTACGACGGCCGCGAGATCGTGCGCGAGCGGCTCGTGCAGATGGACCCGGCGCTGCGCGCGCTCGTGAAGCGCTACTTCGCGCTGCGCGACACGCGGGCCAGCCTGCCCATCGCGCTGGTCAACGCCGGCAACCAGAAGCTGGAGGACGGCAAACTGGCCGACGCGACGCCGCTGTTCGAGCGCGCGCTGAGGCTCGCGCCCGAGGACGAGAGTGTGCTGAACGCGCGCCTGTACGCGCTGGCGCTGGAGGGCCAGGCGGGCCGCGAGCTGTCCTCCCGCGCGCTGGCGCGGCACCCGCGCAGCGGCCAGCTGCAGGTGACGGCGGCCGATGCGCTGTGGCACGGCGGCGCGCTGCTGGCGACCGAAGTGGTGCCGGCGCTGGCCAAGGCCGGACTGGCGCTGAAGGGCGAGGACCGCTTCCGTGTGAACCTGGCGCTGGCCGACCACCAGCGCCGGCTGGGCAACGTCACGCAGGCGCTGGCCACCTACGACGCCGTGCTGGCCTACCAGGGCGACCAGCCCGAGGCGCTGTGGGGCCGCGCCGCCACGCTGGCGCTGGCCGACCGCTGGGACGAGGCGTTCAAGCAGTACGAGGCCGTGCTGCGCCTGCGCACCGGCCTGCTGGCGCTGCGCCGCGACTACGCGCTGGACCTGCTGCGCGCCGGCCGCATCGAGCCGGCGCGCGCGCAGCTGAAGGAGGCGCTGGTGCTGGACCCGCGCGACCCCGACACGCTGGCGCTGAAGGCCTGGCTGTCGCTCGCCGACGGCGATGCCGTGGCCGCGCAGCGCACGGCCGACGAGGCGCTGGCGCTGGGGGCGTGGAGCGACCTGGCCGTGATCGTGCGGGCCGGCGCGCTGCAGGCGCAGGGGCAGGGCGAGGCGGCGCGCACGGCGCTCGCGCCCGTGCAGCAGCGCATCGCGGCCAACGCCCCGCCGCAGTACATCTACCGTGCCGACAAGTCCGCGTGGTTCTCGGTCCATGAGCTGCCGGCCAGCCAGCGCCGCGTGCTGGAGTTGCTGGTCAAGTGAAGGCCTTTTTCAAGCGCCTGGAAGCGGCTCACCTGAACGGCCTCGGCGTCGCGCTGGGCGTGGCGGCCACGCATGTCGTGGTGGGCATGGCCTTCGGCGAGACGGCCGGCCTGGCGGCCGTGGGCGGTGCGGTCTGCGCCAGCCTGCCCGACGTGCCCAACCCGCCGCAGCGCGTGCTGCCGCGCGTGCTGCCGGCCGTGGGCGCGGCGGCCATCGTGACGCTGCTGGTGGGGCTGGCGCACGGCTCGCTCCCCTGGACCGTGGCGCTGGTGGCCGTCGTGGCCTTCCTGTCGCTGATGACGCTGGCCTGGGGGCTGCGCGCCGGGCCGCTGTCGTTCTCGCCGGTGCTGGCCATGGTGTTCGCGATGGCCTGGGACCGCACGACCAGCAGTGTCTCGCCGCTGCAGCATGCGCTGTGGGTGGGCCTGGGTGGCGGCCTGTATGCGCTGTGGGCGCGCGGCGCGGCCAGCCTGCTGCGCCACCGGCTGCGCGAGCTGGCGCTGGCCGGCGCGCTGCGCGCCACCGAGCAGCGCATGCGCTCGCGCGCCGAGCGCATCGCGGGCGCGGTGGGCGGCGAGCAGGCGCGCATACGCGCGTCCATCGCCGACGACGTGGTGCTGGCCGAGGCGCTGCAGGCCGCGCGCGACCAGGTCTTTGCCGCGCGCCGATCAAAGCGCAGCCGCCGCCAGACCGACCTGGTGCTCGGGCTGATCGAGCTGCGCGACCTGCTGCTGGCCAGCCGGCTGGACACGGAGCTGCTGGGCAGCGACTTCCCCGGCCGCCAGTGGCGCTCGGCGCTGGCCGACATGCTGCGCCAGCTGGCCGCCACGCTGGCCGGCCTGGCCGACGCCATCGCCTTCGATGCGCCGCTGCCGGAGGTGTCGGTGGACGCCTGGCGTGCCCAGCTGGCTGCGCGTATGGCCGACGTCAGCGCGCCGGCCGGCGACCCACGCGGCCACCTGGTGTCGGCGCTGCAGACACGGCTGGGCCACATGATGGACGACGTGGCCGCGATGGTGGCGCGCCAGGCGCAGCACGAGGACGTGGACAGTGCCTGGACGCCCGACAAGCTCGCGCCCTTCGTGTCGCCCGAGGGCTGGCCGCTGACGGCGCTGAAGGCCCACCTGAACCTGCAGTCCAACGTGATGCGCCATGCGCTGCGCTCGGCGCTGGCGCTGTCCTTCGCCTACTGGCTGGGCGCCATGCTGCCCTGGGCCGCGCACCCGTTCTGGCTGATGCTGAGCGTGGCCGTGGTGCTGCGCGGCAACCTGGAGCAGACGCTGTCGCGCCGCAACGAACGCATCATCGGTACCGTGCAGGGCTGTCTGCTGGTGCTGCTGCTGGCGCATGTGGAATGGGTGCCGGCGCTCAGCGTGGTCTTCATCGCCGCGGTGGGCACCGCGCACGCCTACGTGAACCGGCGCTACCGCGTCGCCGCCACGGCCGCCACGCTGATGGCGCTGCTGCAGCCGCTGATGCTGGACCCCTCCAGCCACCCCTTCGTCGGCGAGCGCCTGGCCGACACCGTCATCGGCGCCGGCCTGGCCTGGCTGTTCAGCTTCGTGCTGCCCAGCTGGGAGCGCGCCGCCGTGCCGCGCCTGGCCCAGCAGCTGCGCGGGGCGCTGGCCCGGCATGCGGCCAACATGCTGCAGTGGCGGCCCAGCGCCGACGCGCAACTGGCCCAGCGCGCCTCGCGCCAGCAGGCCTATGCCGCGCTGGCGGCGCTGGCCGCCGCGGCGCAGCGCACGCGCGTGGAGCCCGAGAGCGTGCGCCTGCCCGAGGCCGAGATCGAGTCCGCGCTGAGCCATGGCTACCGGCTGATGGCGCTGCTGGGCGCCGTGCAGCACCAGGTGCAGCGCCGTGGCGACCGGCTGGATTCCACCCGGGCCGAGACCGCACTGCCGCTGGCCCGCAAGGCCTGCGTGGATATCCTGCATGGCGAGCCGGCGACCGGAACCGATCCCGCCGAGATCCCTGACGGCGACGCTGGCGCCTGGCCCGAGCACCTGGGCCAGCAAGACCTGACGCCGTGGCTGCTGCGGCGGCTGCGGCTGTGCCGCATCGAGGCGCGCGAATTCGTCGCGGCACTCGACCAACTTCAACCCCGAGGAGTACCCCCATGAGCATCCAAACCCGAGCCGCCGTCGCCTGGAAGGCCGGCGCCCCGCTGACCATCGAAACGCTGGACCTGGAAGGCCCGCGCGACGGCGAGGTGCTGGTCGAGGTGAAGGCCACCGGCATCTGCCACACCGACGACTTCACGCTGTCCGGCGCCGACCCCGAAGGCCTGTTCCCCGCCGTGCTGGGCCACGAGGGCGCCGGCGTGGTGCTGGAGAGCAAGGTGCCCTGGCTGAAGGCGGGCGACCATGTCATCCCGCTCTACACGCCCGAATGCCGCGAGTGCAAGTTCTGCCTCAGCCGCAAGACCAACCTGTGCCAGTCCATCCGCGCCACGCAGGGCAAGGGCCTGATGCCCAACGGCACCTCGCGCTTCTCGCTGAACGGCGAGCCCATCTTCCATTACATGGGCACCAGCACCTTCTCCAACCACATCGTCGTGCCTGGCATCGCGCTGGCCAAGATCCGCCCCGACGCGCCCTTCGACAAGGTCTGCTACATCGGCTGCGGCGTCACCACCGGCATCGGCGCGGTGCTGTTCACCGCCAAGGTGGAGGCGGGCGCCAACGTGGTCGTCTTCGGCCTGGGCGGCATCGGCCTGAACGTGATCCAGGGCGCCAAGATGGTGGGCGCCAACAAGATCATCGGCGTGGACATCAACCCGGGCCGCGAGGCGATGGCGCGCCGCTTCGGCATGACCGACTTCGTGAACCCCAAGGACGTGCCCAACCTGGTCGATCACCTCGTGCAGCTGACCGACGGCGGCGCGGACTACTCGTTCGAATGCGTGGGTAACGTGCAGCTGATGCGCCAGGCGCTGGAGTGCACGCACAAGGGCTGGGGCCGCAGCATCATCATCGGCGTCGCGCCGGCCGGGGCGGAGATCAGCACGCGGCCGTTCCAGCTCGTCACCGGCCGGCACTGGGAAGGCAGCGCCTTCGGCGGCGCGCGCGGCCGCACCGACGTGCCCAAGATCGTCGACTGGTACATGGACGGCAAGCTCAACATCGACGAGCTGATCACGCACAAGCTGAAGCTGGAGCAGATCAACGAGGGCTTCGAGCTGATGCGCCGCGGCGAGAGCATCCGCTCGGTCGTGGAGTTCTGAGCCGATGAAGAGGACCGCCCTCGCGCTGATTGCCGCCATGCTGTCCGTCGCCGTTGCCGCTGAAACCCTGGTCTATGTCGGCACGGACACCGGTGGCGAGAGCCGGGGCATCTACGTCGCCACGCTGGACGAGGCGAGTGGCGTCGTTTCGGCGCCTCGCCTGGCGGCCGCCGTCGGCAACCCGGGCTTCCTCGCCGTGCATCCGGCCCGTCCGCTGCTCTATTCGGTCGCCGGCAGCCGGGGCGCGGACGGCGCGTGGCGGGAGGAGGTGGTCGCCTTCTCCGTGCGGGACGATGGCAGCCTGGCGCTGATCAATGCCCAGCCGTCGGGGGGCGGGGGGCCCTGCCACATCTCCATCGATGCCAGCGGGCGCGTGCTGCTGCTGGCCAACTACGGCGGCGGCAACGTCGTGTCCTATCCAATCCGCGCCGACGGCAGCCTGGGGCCGGCGGCCTCCGTGGTCCAGCACGAGGGGGCCGGCGTCAACCGCCAGCGCCAGGAGAAGCCGCACCCGCACGCGATCTACCCCGACCCGACGCAGACCCGCGCCTACGTGCCCGATCTCGGCATCGACAAGGTCATGATCTACCGACTGGACGCGGCCAGCGGCCGGCTGTCGCCGAACACGCCGGACCATGCCGCCACCGAGGCGGGCGGCGGCCCGCGTCACCTGGCCTTCCATCCGAACGGCCGTTTCGCCTACGTCGTGCTGGAACTGACGTCGCGCGTGGCGGCCTATCGCGTGGACGCCACGACCGGCGCGCTGCAGGCCTTCGAGCTGCATTCCAGCCTGCCGCCGGACGCCCGGCCGGACGGCAACACCACGGCCGAAGTCCTCGTTCATGAGAACGGTCGCTTCCTGTACGTGTCCAACCGCGGCCACGACAGCATCGCCGTGTTCGCCATCGACCCGCAGACCGGCTCGCTGCGCTTCGTCGAGGTCACGCCCACGGGCGGTCGCACGCCGCGCAGCTTCGGCCTCGTGCCCGGCGGGCGCTTGCTTCTCGCCGCCAACCAGAACGGCGGCAACGTGACGACCTTCCGCATCGACCCCGAGCGCGGCACGCTGTCGCGCACCGGCGGCGAGCTGCACATCGACCGCCCCAAGCACGTCCGCTTCATGCGGCGTTGAACGCTATCCAGCCATGCAAATCCTCAGTGAACACCGCGCCTTCGGCGGCGTCCAGCGCTTCGCCCAGCACGACGCCGCCGAGATCGGCCTGCCCATGCGCTTCGGCCTCTACCTGCCGCCGCAGCCCAGGGCGCTGCTCGTCTTTCTCGCCGGGCTGACCTGCACCGAAGAGACCTTCGCCATCAAGGCCGGCGCGCAGCGCCTGGCCGCCGAGCTGGGCCTGGCGCTGCTCACGCCCGACACCAGCCCGCGCGGCGCCAACGTCCCCGGCGAGGCCGACAGCTGGGATTTCGGCGTCGGCGCCGGCTTTTACCTCGACGCGACCTGCGCACCCTGGGCGCAGCACTGGCGCATGGAAAGCTGGCTGCTCAAGGAGCTGATCCCGCTGGTGCAGCGCGAAACGGGCCTCGCGCAGACTGGCCTGTTCGGCCATTCCATGGGGGGCCACGGCGCGCTGACGCTGGCGCTGCGCCACCCGGGCCGCTTCCGCTCGCTGTCGGCCTTCGCGCCCATCGCCGCGCCCATGCAATGCCCCTGGGGCCACAAGGCCTTCGCCGGCTATCTGGGCGATGACCGCAGCGCCTGGGCCGCGCACGACGCCAGCGCGCTGATGCGCACCCAGGCCGCGGCGCCCTATCCGGGAGGCATCCTTATCGACCAGGGCCTGGCCGACAAGTTCCTTGCCGAGCAACTGCACCCCGAGGCCTTCGAGGCCGCCTGTGCCGCCGTCGGCCAGCCGTTGAACATCCGCCGCCATGCCGGCTACGACCACGGCTACTACTTCATCGCCAGTTTCATCGACGACCACCTGCGCCACCACGCGGCGCAACTGGCTGGACCAGCCTAGAAACGGCAGCCGACCGTGCGCCATTCATCGAAAGTTCCGGTGGATCAAAAGCCTGCGGTTTGTGGGGCGGTCACCACTGCGATGACTGCCGCCGCCTGCCCGCTGGTCTGGCGTTTCGGGCAGGCCCAACCAGCGTTTCTAGGCTGAGTTCAGCGGCCCATCAGGCGGTCCAGCAGGCGCTGCGTCGGCGGCGATTGCAGCTCCTGGGCCAGCGCGTCCAGCGGCGGGCGTGCCAGGCGCGGGCGCAGCGTGACCATGTCGGGGCTGTCGTCGTGAGCCGGGTCGTACAGCGTGTCGCCCACCTGGCGGCGCGCGAGGCGCTCGCCGAGCAGCGCGCACACGGCGCCCAGCGTCAGCGCGCTCTCGCGCTCCGGCGCCAGGGCCAGGCCGGGGTTGAAGCGCAGTGCCGACAGCCGGCGGGCATCCTCGGCCAGCTCCTGCGGCACGTCCCAGGCGAGCAGCAGCAGATAGCCCAGCTCGTGCGAGGCCAGGCCCAGCATCTCCTGTTCGTGCAGCGCGCGCTGGAACGCGTCCATGCCTTCCAGCGGCGCGGCGTCCAGCAGTGCCGCGCCGGCCTGCCGGCCCAGGAAGGACAGCACCAGCAGCGTGACGAGCTGGGCCGGCTCCGGCAGCCGCAGCCGCGTGGCCAGGTGCTGGCACAGCTCGCCGGCCATGCTGCTGGCGTGCCACAGCGCGTCGAACTCGCGCCGCTGCGCCGCATCGCTGGGCTGGAAGCAAGCGGCCAGCATCTGCTGCAGGCACATCTGGCGCACGCTGGCCAAGCCCAGGAAGGTGATGGCCTGGCCCACGCTGGCCACCGGCTGCTGCAGTCCGTACATCGGCGCGTTGGCGGTGGCCACGACGCGGGCGGCCACGGCCGGCTCGCTCATGACCAGAATGCTCAGCTCGGCGGAGGTGGCGGTCTGCAGGAACTGCGGCGCCAGCAGCGCATGCACGGCGCTGGGCGGCCGCGGCAGCCGGCGCAGCATGCGCATCAAGCCCTCGGACTGCTGCGGGTCCAGCAGCGCGGCGGTGCGCAGGTCCAGCCCGGCCGGGGCGGGCAGCGCCGCCGCAGCCACCAGCTCGGTGGCCGGCGGCGTGGCGGCATGGTGCACCACGGGACGAACCGGCGCCGGCGGCGCGGCCGGCCGCCTGCTCCGCCACCACCATGCCAGCCCCAGCACCAGGCCGGCCAGCCCGAGCAGCGTCAACGTCATGCCATCCCTCCGTCTGCGTGTGGCGGCCGGAGCATACGCAGTGCCCGACCCGGGACGAGTGTTGGGGCCGGTTTTGTATTTCGCACGATCGTGCTAAATTTCGGCCATGGAAACCCGCAGCGAACGCGCCGAGACCACGCTGGCCGCCATCGTCGACACGGCGCTGGCCATGGCCGCCGACGAAGGCCTGGAAAGCCTGTCCATCGGCGAGGTGGCCAAGCGCCTGGGCCTGTCCAAGAGCGGCGTGTTCTCGCGCGTCGGGTCGCGCGAGCAGTTGCAGGTGGCCGTCATCCTGGAGTACGACCGGCGCTTTCTGCAGGCCGTGTTCGTGCCGGCCATGGGCGAGGCGCGCGGCCTGCCGCGGCTGGACGCGCTGATGCGGCGCTGGCTGGCCCGCGCGACGGGCATCGACCGCGCGCAGAGCTGCCTCTACACGGCCGGCGCCTTCGAGTACGACGACCGCGAGGGGCCGGTGCGCGACCAGTTGCTGGACGGCGTCATGCGCTGGCGCGCCGCGGTGCGCCGCACCGTGCTGCAGGCCGTCGAGGCCGGCCACCTGCGCGCCGACCTGGACGCCGACCAGATGGTGTTCGAGATGGACGCGCTGTTCTCCGGCCTGCTGCGCGACACGCGCTTCCTGCGCGACCCCGAGGTCCACGCGCGCGGCGTCAAGGCCTGGGAACGCATGCTGGCCGCCGCGAAAACCCCCGAGTCTTCCGCCTGAGTTTTTTTGCCAACACGTCGCACGGTCGTGCGAAATACGGAGTCCCCATGAGCACCCACAACCCCGCTGCCGCCTTCTACGCGTCGCCGGCCGCCCGCGGTGTCGCGGCGCTGCTGCGCGGCCTGCACCGCGTGTCGCCCGGCCTGGGCACGCGCGTCGCGCTGGGCCTGTTCTTCACGCCCATGCCCACCAAGTGGCTGGCGCGCTCGCGGCCGGTGCCGCTGCCCTGGCGCGAGACGCGACTGCCCTTCGAGGGCGCTCATGTCAGCGTCTGGCAACGCGGCGACCTGGAGCCCGGCCGCCCCAAGGTGCTGCTGACGCATGGCTGGGCGGGCGACGCGCAGCAGCTGCGCGCGCAGGCCGACACGCTGGCGCAGGCCGGCTTCGAGCCGGTGCTGCTGGACCTGCCGGCCCACGGCCGCAGCGGCGGCTGGCGCAGCAACCTGTTGCAGTGGGTGCGCGCGCTGTTCGCGGTGACGGCGCGCTTCGGGCCCTGGGACGGCGTGGTGGCGCATTCGCTGGGGGCGATGGCCATGGCCCATGCGCTGGCCCGGGGCCTGCCGGCGCGGCGCGCGGCGCTGGTCGCGCTGGCGCCGCCGCCGGCGCAGTTCCTGCGCTGGTTCGCGCAGGCTGTCGGCACGGGCGACAGCCTGGCAGCGGGCATGCGGGGCCATGTGGAGCGGCGCGAAGGCGTGTCGCTGGCGCTGTTCGAGCCCGCATGGTTGGGCGAGCGCGTGGCCCAGCCGACGCTGATCGTGCACGACCGCGGCGACACGACGGCGCCGCTGGCGGGCAGCGAGACGCTGCTCGCCGGCCTACCGGCGGGCCGCCTGCATGTGACCGAGGGGCTGGGCCACCGTCGCCTGCTGAGCGACCCGGCGGTCATGCAGCAGGTGCTCGCGCACCTGTCTGCCACGCCGGCTTTGCGGGCGGTTTGAAGCGCCGGGGGACAATCCCCCGATGGCTGTCCTCTCCCTCACCAATGCCCATCTCGCTTTCGGGCACGTCGCGCTGCTCGATGGCGCCAACTTCTCGCTGGAGACCGGCGAGCGCGTGGGCCTCATCGGCCGCAACGGCACAGGCAAGTCCTCGCTGCTGAAGATCCTCGCCGGCATCGAGAAGCTCGACGACGGCCTGCTGCAGCAGCAACAAGGCCTCACCAACGTCTACGTGCCGCAGGAGCCCGAGCTGCGAGCCGACGCGACCATCTTCGATGTGGTGAGCGAGGGCGTGGCCGAGGCCAAGTCGTTGCGCGAGCGCTATGAGCGCCATGACGAGAACGATGACCTCGCCTGGGTGCAGGAGCGCATCGAGCACATCGGCGCGTGGAACTGGGAGCAGCGCGTGGACGAGACGCTGCACCGCCTGGGGCTGGACGGCTCGCGTCTCGTGGGCAGCCTGTCCGGCGGCCTGAAGAAGCGCGTGGCGCTGGGCCGCGCGCTGGTGGCCCAGCCCGACGTGCTGCTGCTGGACGAGCCCACCAACCATCTGGACCTGGACGCCATCACCTGGCTGGAAGGCCTGCTGAACGACTTCAAGGGCTCGCTGCTGCTGATCACGCACGACCGGGCCTTCCTGGACAACGTGGCCAACCGCATCGTCGAGCTGGACCGCGGCCAGCTGCGTGGCTACCCCGGCAACTTCGCCGCCTTCCAGGCCGCCAAGGCCTACGAGCTGGAGAACGAGGCGCTGGCGAATGCGCGCTTCGACAAGGTGCTGGCGCAGGAGGAGGTCTGGATCCGCAAGGGTGTGGAGGCGCGGCGCACGCGCTCGGTCGCGCGCATCCAGCGCCTGGAGGCCATGCGCCTGGCCCACGCCGCGCGGCGCGACGTGCAGGGCAAGGTGAGGCTGGACATCGACACCGGCGGTGCCAGCGGCAAGATCGTCGCGGAGCTGGAGGACGTGTCCAAGAGCTTCGGCGACCGGCCCATCGTGCGCAGTTTCACCAGCACCATCCTGCGCGGCGACAAGGTGGGTCTCATCGGCCCCAACGGTGCCGGCAAGACCACGCTGCTGAAGATGATCCTCGGCGAGCTGCCGCCCGACAGCGGCAGCGTGCGCCTGGGCTCGAAGATGACGGTCGCCTACTTCGACCAGATGCGCGACACGCTGAACCTCGACGCGACGTTGGCCGACACCATCAGCCCCGGCTCGGAGTGGATCGAGATCGGCACGCAGAAGAAGCACGTGAAGAGCTACCTCGGTGACTTCCTGTTCTCGCCGGCGCGCGCCAACTCGCCCGTGCGAACGCTGAGCGGCGGCGAGCGCAACCGCTTGCTGCTGGCGCGCCTGTTCGCACGGCCGGCCAACGTGCTGGTGCTGGACGAGCCAACCAACGACCTCGACATCGAGACGCTGGAGCTGCTGGAGGAGCTGCTGGCCGAGTACGACGGCACGGTCTTCCTGGTCAGCCACGACCGGCGCTTCCTGGACAACGTGGTCACGTCCACCATCGTCTACGAGGGCGAGGCGCGTTGGCGCGAGTACGAGGGCAGCGTGCAGGACTGGCTGACGCAATCGAAGCGCGCCGCCGCGTTGCAGGCCAAGGCCGCGCCGGCCGCCGCCGCGCCCACGCCGCCGCCCGCGCCGGAGCCGGCCCCGGTCGTCGCCACCAAGCGCAAGCTCAGCTACAAGGAGCAGCGCGAGCTGGACGAGATCCCCAAGCAGATCGCCGCGCTGGAGGCCGAGCAGACGCAGCTCAATGCGCTGCTGAACGGCACGGAGCTGTATGCGCAAGGGGCCAAGCGCATCGCCGAGGTCACCGAGCGCGCCGCCGACATCGACGCCGAGCTGCTGGCGTTGATGGAGCGCTGGGAAGTTCTGGAAGCCAAGTGAACCCCTTGCACCACGAATGGCTGGCTTTGCAGAGCCAGCACGAGCGCTACGAGGCGCTGGCGCTGGCCGTGAAGCTGGTGGCCTTCGCGGCGTGCTTCCTGGTTCCCGACGTCGGGCTGGCGCTGAGCCTGATCGCGCTGCTGTGGCTGCAGGAAGGCGTGTTGAAGACCTTCCAGGGCCGGCTCGGTGAGCGCTTGCTGGTCGTCGAGGCCGCGTTGAAATCGGGCGAGGGCGTGGCCATGCAGCTGCACAGCGACTGGCAGGCCGGCCGCCCCGGTGGCGCGGGCCTGCTGCTGCAATACCTGAAGAGCGCACTGCGCCCGACCGTCGCCTTGCCTTATCCGTTGCTGATGGGGCTGGCGGCGGCTTTCTAGCCGGGCTGTAGCTTTTCGAGAGGCACAAAGCCTGGCTGGCCGCGCAGTTGCACGACGGTCTCGCCGTGGCGGTGCACCACGTGCTGGGCCACGTGCACGGCGCCCTTGTAGCGCACCTGGTCGCCGGGCTTGATGACGGGTTGCGGCGGCAGGACCGGCAGCACCGGCCGGGCCGGCGGCGGCTTGCGCGCGGCGGGCGCCTGCTTGGCCAGCGCCTCCAGCGTGCCGTTCACCTGCGCCTTGAGCTGGTCGGCGGTGAAGGGCTTCTTCAGCAGGAAGCGCGCGCCATGGGCCTCGGCCTCGAACTCGTGCTCGGGCGTCACGTCGAAGCTCAGCAGCGCCAGGTGCAGGCCCGGCTGCACATCGCGCAGTCGCTGGCAGAGCTGAAGCCCGGTCAGCGGCGCCTTGGGGAACCAGTCGGTGATCAGGAATTGCGGCTTGAAGACCAAGCCCTGTGCCAGCGCCGTGTCGGTGTCGGCGCAGCACAGGATGCTGTCGGCAGAGTGGCCGTGGCCTTGCAGCAGCTGTCGCGCAAAGGTCTGCACCCCGGCCAGGGCGTCTACAACGAGGAATTTCACGGGATCGTTCTTGTCATACGGCGGGGCCGCCGCGTTGCGGCTCCCGGGCGGGACGCATTCTGCCGTCGGCCGCCGGACGATTCCGTGACAAACGCCGCGCTGGGCGCGAAGTTCTTTCAGCCGGTCAGCCGGCTGAAATCGGCGGGCAGCCCTTGCGGCGTGCGGGCCAGCTACAAGGTCTGGACCGCCCCCTGGCCGGTGTCAGGCGGCGCAGGCCGTCGCCCAGTTGCTACCCAGGCCGCGGTTGCGCCAGGCGGGCGGCAGCGCGATGTCCAGGATGTGCAGGCGTTCGCCGCGCTCGTCCAGCCAGAGGCGGCCGGCCAACTGCTCGTCCACCAGGATGAGCTGGCAGACCGAGTGCGGGAATTGCTGCGCGTAGTGGCCTTGCTGCGCGCCATGCTGCTGGCGCAGCAAGGCCTCGCATTGCGCGGGCGGCCAGCCAGTCAGCGCCAGCTCGTCGGCGCGCGTGCTGGCGAAGATGGCTTGCTGCCAGGCCTCGTCGGCCGGCGTTGCAGGGCGCAGGCGGTAGTCCATCGCCTTCAGCTCCGGGGCGGAAAGACGCCCTGCAGCGCGATGCAGAACTGCAGACCCAGATAGGGCTGGCGGTTGGCGTGCGGCTGGCCGCCACCAGCGGCGCCATCGGCGCCGGCCGCCATGGCAGTCGGCACGCCCGGCCCGGTGCCGGGCCCCATGGCAAAGCGGTCCTGCAGATTCGGCAGGCCGAATGTGACCGTGCCGTTGCCACCAAAGTTGGTGCCCAGCAGCGAGAACAAGGCCTGGTTCTGGGCGATGGACAGGAGCTGCCCGTTGCACAAAGCCCAGCCCCTGGGCGGGAAGATGAAGCTCATCAGCTTCAGTTCGCCGAGGAAGGGATTGGACATGGCGCCTCCTGGCTGAAGATGGCTTCGTAGTGCAGGCCGTTGGCGCTGCGCGCCACGGGGGCGAGAAAGACGTCCAGCGCGGTGTCGGAACCGGGATGGACCAGCCGGTAGATGCTCTCTGCGGCAGCGCCGGCTCGGCGGGGGGCTCGAAGCTGGCCAGCGTGGCCGGCCCGGGCAGCCGGTTGCCGGGGGCGGTGCCATCGTCCCGCGTGAGCAGGTCGATGCGGAAGTCGGCGAAGTTGTTGCTGTGGCCGGCTGTGCGGGCAGCGATCACCAGCGTGTCGAGATCGAAGCTCAGCGTGCCCACGTCGATCAGATGGGCCAGGCTGCCCAGGGCGGCGGGGTTGGGCAGGCCGCTGTCGGTGCCGGGGTCGGTGGTGTCGAATCCGTCCCAGGCGTAGATGTTGAAGCCGATGATGGTCTGGCCGGCGATGCTGAGGCCATCGAACTCATAGCGGGCGTGGTCGAGGCCCTGGTAGCCCGTGGTGTAGACGCCGCCCGTGTCGGGGTCGCCGACGCCCACGCGCAGCTTGATGCTGTTGCCCTCGAAGAAGACCTTCTCGCCGGTCACCGTCCAGAAGCTGGTGATGAGCTTGCCCGGGGCGCCTTGCACGAGGCCGGTCGCGAGGTCGGCGACTGCGACCGTCGCGCTCTCATTGATCGGCGTCGAGTCGCCGGTGATGCCGCCTGGCGCGATCAGCCTGACGGTGATGCCGCTCTGGAAAGCGGCCTGGGCCGGCAGTGTGGCCAGCGCGAGTGCCATGCCGAGAAAGGCGCCGAGCAGGCGGCGGACGGGGACGAAGCGAGTGTCGTGAAGACCTCCCTGACGCAATCCGAGCCGCGAGTTGACTCGCCGTCCGCCGCAAGCGCCAGGGGCTTGTCCCGCGAATGAGTAGGCGAAGTTAGGGGGGCGTCGCCGGGCTGCGGAGCTTGTCCACGGCCGCGCGCAGCGCGCGCCAGAAGGCCGGGTCCTGCGACGTGGCCATGTTGACACGCATCAGCGAGCCCGGCGCGCGCGTGGCGCTGAACAGCGCGCCGGGCGCGGTCAGCCAGCCAGCGTCCAGCAGTGGCTGCGCCAGGCGCTCGCTGTCCACGCCCACGTCCAGCCAGCCGAACAGGCCGTCCGGCTGCGCAGCCCACGCGAAGCCCTGGCGCGCAGCCAGGGCGGCGACGCGCTGGCGGGCCTGCGCCAGCCGCTCGCGCAGCCGCTGGGCATGGCGGCGCAAGCGGCCCTGCTCCATGCACAGCGCCACGGCGCGTTCCAGCACGGGCGAGCTGGTCAGGCCGTCCAGCAGCTTGGTGTCGGTCAGCGCGGCCAGCTTCTCGGGCGCGGCGGCCAGATAGCCCACGCGCCAGGCCGGCGTCAGCACCTTGGAGAAGCCCGACACGTAGGTCACGCGGCGCAGGCCGTCCAGCGCGGCCAGCCGCGGCAGGTGCTCGGGGGCCAGGAAGCCGTAGCTGTCGTCCTCGACGATGTGGAAGTCCAGCTCGTCGGCCAGCCGCAGCAGCTTGTGCGCGCCGGCCAGGTTGAGGCTGTGGCCGGTGGGGTTGTGCAGCACCGACACGGTCAGGTAGGCGCGCGGCGCATGTTGCGCGGCCAGTGCGGCCAGCACGTCCAGGTCGGGGCCGTTCGCGCCGCGCGGCACGGGCAGCAGTCGCATGCCGGCCTGCGTCAGCCGCGCAAAGATGATGGCCCAGCCGGGGTCGTCCACCAGCACCGCGTCGCCGGGCTGCAGCTGCGTGCGGATCAGCAGGTCCAGCGCATGCGTGGCGCCGTTGGTGGTCAGGATCTGCGTTGGCGCGGCGTGGATGCCCAGGTCGGCCAGCCGGTGCGACAGCGCGTCGCGCAGCCGCGCGTCACCGCTGGGGTCGCCGTAGCTGACCTGCAGGCCGTCGCCTTGGTCTCCCTGGCCCAGCCGGCGCAGCGCGGACTGCAGCAGCGTCGGGTCCAGCCAGTCGGCCGGCAGCGTGCCCAGCCCGGGTGAGCGCGCCGCGTCGGCCTCGAACATGCCGCGGATCAGCGCGGTCGCGTCCATGGGGGCCTGGCGCGGCAGCGCGCCGGCGGGGCGGGCGCTGCGTGTGCCGGTGGCCGGCCGCGATTCGCGCACGAAGAAGCCGCGCTGCCGGCGCGCTTCCAGCAGGCCGGCGGCCTGCAGCTGGTCGTAGGCCGCCACGACCGTGTGCGGGCTCACGCCGTGCTGGCGCGCGCATTCGCGCACCGAGGGCAGGCGGGCGCCCGGCAGCAGCAGCCGTTCGCGGATGCGCTGGGCATAACGCTCGGCCAGTTGGCCGGCCAGCGGCTGGCTGGCTGAACGCAGCAGCGGGGGATGTGTACCGGTAGGCATGGCGATACAGATTCGTGGCCTGAGTGACTGACTGTACCGGTGCTGTACTGCTTGCTGTGCCTAGACTGGACTCATGTCAGGGTTATCCACCTCCTCCCCCACGCTGTCGACCACGTCGGCCTCCGACGCCACGCGTGGCGTGCTGTTGGGCGTGGCGGGCGTCGTCATGTTCGCGCTCAGCATCCCGATGACGCGGCTGGCCGGCGGCAGCGAGGCCGCGCCGCAACTGGACCCGGCCTTCGTCGCCTTCGGCCGGGCGGCGGTGGCGGGGCTGCTGTCGGTGGTCTATCTGTTGCTGACCGGCGCGCGCCGGCCGTGCGGGCGCGAGTGGGGTCTGCTGGCCTTCACCGCCGCGGGCGTCGTGTTCGGCTGGCCGCTGCTGCTGGGCTTTGCCGTGCGGCATGTGGATGCGGTGCATGCGTCCGTGGTGTCCGGCGTGCTGCCGCTGGCCACGGCCGTCATCGGCGCGCTGGCGCTGCGGCAGCGGCCCAGCCTCGGTTTCTGGGCCTGCGCGCTGCTGGGGCTGACGCTGGTGGTGGGCTTCGCGGCCTGGCGCGGTGCGGGTGGGCTGGAGCTGGCCGACGGGCTGTTGCTGGGTGCGGTGGTCTGTGCGTCGGCGGGTTATGTCAGCGGCGCGCGGCTGTCACGGGCGTTCAGCGCCGAGCAGGTGATCTGCTGGGTGCTGGTCATCAGCCTGCCCATCACCGTGCCGCTGGCCGTGCTGACGAGGCCCGTCGCGCCGGTCGCAGCCTCGGCGTGGTTCGGCTTCGCCTACGTGTCGCTGATCTCGATGTGGATCGGCTTCTTCGCCTGGTATCGCGGCCTGGCGCTGGGCGGCACGCTGCGGGTCAGCCAGGTGCAGGTGCTGCAGCCCTTCCTGTCGATGCTGTTCGCGGTGCCCCTGCTGGGCGAGCGGCTGGATGCGATGACGGTCGTCTTTGCCGCCACCGTGCTGGGCGTGGTGTGGCTGGGCAAGCGGCAGCGGGTGAACTGAGGAGACGAGCATGGACGATGGATTCACGACGCGGCTGGCTGCCGGCCAGGCACTGACGCTGGCCGCCGCCCGCGCGCCGCGCCGGCTGCAGGTGACGCACGGCCGCTTGTGGCTGACGCTGTGCGGCGGCGGTGCGGACCACTGGCTGGCCGCGGGCGAGGGCCTGACGCTGGCCGCCGGCCGCGAGGCCGTCGTGGAGGGCTGGCCCACGGCCGCCTTTCAGCTGCTGCAGCCGGCACCGCGCCGAGCGGCGCTGCCGGTGCGTCGCTTCACGCTGGCGGGTGCCTGATGAAGACGCTGGGCGTGCTGGGCGGCATGAGCTGGGCCTCCACCCAGCATCTGTACGCGTTGTTGAACCGCGGCGTCGCGGCGCGGCTGGGCGGCCTGCACAGCGCGCAGCTGGTGCTGCACAGCGTGGACTTCGCGCCCATCGCGGCGATGCAGTCGGCGGGCCAGTGGGCCGAAGCCGCGCAAGTGCTGGGCGATGCCGCCGCGGGCCTGCGCCGTGCGGGTGCCGAGGCGCTGCTGATCGCGACGAACACCATGCACCTCGTGGCCAGCGAGGTCGAACGTGCCGCCGGACTGCCCGTGCTCCACATCGTCGATGCCACCGCGGAGGCCCTGCGCGCGGCCGGCGTGAAACGCGCCGGCCTGCTGGCCACGCGCTTCACGATGGAGCAGGGCTTCTACCGAGACCGGATGTGGGAGCGCTTCGGCGTCGAGGTCATCACGCCCGACGAGGCCGGCCGCGCCGAGGTGCACCGCATCATCTACGACGAACTGTGCAATGAGCGCGTCGAGCCGGGCTCCCGCGAGCTGCTGCGCGCCCAGGTCGCGGCGCTGGCCGACCGCGGTGCCCAGGCCGTCATCCTGGGCTGCACCGAGCTGGGGCTGTTGCTGCCGGCCGGCTCTGGAGCGGCACTGCCCCTGTTCGATTCCACCGACCTGCAGGCCCGGGCGGCGGTCGACTGGATGCTAGGCTGACCCCTTCAAGAATTTCGAGACAACTCCCATGAGCACCGTCTGGACCCAGGCGCGGCGTGCCGCGCGCATGAACCCGTCCATCATCCGAGAAATCCTCAAGGTCACCGAGAAGCCGGGCATCCTGTCCATGGCCGGCGGCCTGCCCAGCGCGGACACCTTCCCGGTCGACGCGATCAAGGCCGCCTGCGACCGCGTGCTGACGCACACGCCGCGCGAGGCGCTGCAGTACGCGTCCAGCGAGGGCTATGCGCCGCTGCGCGAATGGGTGGCCCAGCGCGTCGCGTCGCTGGGCATGAACGTGAAGCCCGACCAGGTGCTGATCACCAGCGGCTCGCAGCAGGGCCTGGACCTGGTCGGCAAGATCCTGTGCGATGCCGGTGCGCCGGTGGCCGTCGAGACGCCCACGTACCTCGGCGCGCTGCAGGCCTTCACGCCGTTCGAGCCGCTGTTCGCCAGCCTGGCCAGCGACGAGCAGGGCCCGCGCCCCGAGGCCATTGCGGCGCTTCCGCACGATGCGCCGGGCACGCGCTTCAGCTATCTGCTGCCCAACTACCAGAACCCCACCGGCCGCGTGATGGGCGCCCAGCGCCGTGCCGAGGTCGTCGAGGCCTCGCGGCGTGCCGGCGTGCCCATCGTCGAGGACAACCCCTATGGCGACCTGTGGTTCGACGAGCCGCCGCCGGCCTCGCTGTCCAGCCTGTGGCCCGAGGGCTCGCTGTACATGGGCTCGTTCTCCAAGGTGCTGACACCGGGCTTCCGCCTGGGCTACGTCATCGCGCCGAGCGAGCTGTACCCGAAGCTGCTGCAGGCCAAGCAGGCCGCCGACCTGCACACGCCGGGCTTCAACCAGCGCGTGGTGCACGAGGTGGTGAAGGACGGTTTCCTGGACAGCCATGTGCCGTCCATCCGTGCGCTGTACAAGGCCAACCGCGATGCGATGGCCGACGCGCTGCGCAAGCACCTGCCGGCCGGCTGCGAGTGGCAGTCGCCGCAGGGCGGCATGTTCTTCTGGATCCGCCTGCCCGCGGGCCTGGACGCGATGGCGTTGCTGCCGCGCGCGGTGGATGCCGGCGTGGCCTACGTGCCCGGCGCGGCCTTCTACGCGCAACAGCCTGACCCGCGTTCGCTGCGCCTCTCCTTCGTCACGCTGACGCCCGACCTCATCCACGAAGGCGTGGAGAAGCTGGGCCGGCTGCTGCACGAGGCGCTGGAGCCGGCGATGGAGCACGCGCCCTGATGGAGGGCTACCGCCTCAGCTTTGCGCCCGCGGACATCGACGCGCGGGCGGCCCACGCCTTCCTGCACGGCGCCTACTGGTGCGAGGGCATTCCGCTGGCGACGGTGGAGCGCGCAATCCAGCATTCGCTGTGCATCGCGCTGCTGGCCGATGGGGTGGGGCAGGTGGGCTTCGCCCGCGTCGTCACCGACCGCACGACCTTCGCCTACCTGTGTGACGTCTACGTGTTGGACGCGCACCGTGGCCGCGGCCTTGCCACGTGGATGGTGCAGACGCTGATGGCGCACGCCGACCTGCAAGGCCTGCGCCGCTTCATGCTGTTCACCAAGGACGCCCAGCCGCTGTACGCGCCGCATGGGTTCACGCCGCTGGCCACGCCGGAGCGCGGCATGGAAATCCTCAAACCCGGCCTCTACCTCAAGTCATGACAGAACTACGCCGCTTTGCCCAGGTCGATGTGTTCACCGCCCAGCCGCTGAAGGGCAATGCGCTGGCCGTCGTCATCGACGGCGCCGGCTTGTCCGATGGCGAGATGGCCGCGTTCGCGCGCTGGACCAACCTGTCCGAGACCACCTTCCTGCTGCCGCCCACCGACCCCGCGGCCGACTACCGCGTGCGCATCTTCACGCCCGGCGGCGAGCTGCCGTTCGCGGGCCACCCGACGCTGGGCAGCGCCTACGCCTTCCTGGCCAGCGGCGGCGACGTGAAGAAGCCCGGCGAGGTGGTGCAGCAATGCGCCATCGGCCTGGTACGCGTGAAGCGCGACGGCGCGCGCCTGGCCTTCGCCGCGCCGCCGCTGAAGCGCAGCGGGCCGGTCGGCGCGGCCGAGCGTGCGCAGGTCATCGCGTCGCTGCGCATCGCGCCCGAGGCGCTGCTGGACCTGGTCTGGTGCGACAACGGCCCCGGCTGGATGGCGGCCCGCCTGCCGGACGCGGCCAGCGTGCTGGCGCTGCAGCCCGACTTCGTCGCGATGCAGGGGCTGAAGCTGGGCGTCGTCGGCGCCCATACGGCCGGCAGCGAATGCCAGTTCGAGGTGCGCGCCTTCGTGCCCGACCTGGGCATCCCCGAAGACCCCGTCACCGGCAGCCTGAACGCCGGGTTGGCGCTGTGGCTGCAGGAGGCCGGTTTGGCAGGCGACCGCTATGTGGCTGCGCAGGGCGCCGCGCTGGGCCGCGCCGGCCGCGTGCATGTGCTGCGCGACGCCGAGGCGACCTGGATTGGCGGCGACGTGACGCCGCTGATCCACGGGCAGGTGCGCCTGTGACGATGGAGTTGGATCACCTGGTCGTCGGCGCCGCGACGCTGGAGGACGGGGTCGCCTGGTGCGAGCGCGTGCTGGGCGTGACGCCGCAGCCGGGCGGCCAGCATGCGCTGATGGGCACGCACAACCGGCTGCTGAACGTCAGCGGGCCTCACCATGCGCGCTGCTATCTGGAAATCATCTCTATCGATCCCGCTGCGCCCCCGCCGGCGCGACCGCGCTGGTTCGACCTGGACCAGCCTGTGCTGCGTGAACGCCTGGCCGGTGGCCCGGGCCTCATCCACTGGGTCGCCCGCGTGCCCAGCCTGGATGCCGCGCTGGCCTATTGGCGCAGCGAGGGCGTCGATGTCGGCGAAGCGGTGGGGGCCTCGCGCGGTGATCTGCGCTGGCGCATCGCGCTGCGCAAGGATGGCCGCCGCCTGCGCCGCGAAGCCTTGCCCGTGCTGATCGAATGGGGTGGTGCCCACCCCACCGACACGCTGCCCGAACAAGGTGTGCAACTGCTGGGATTCGAAGCCCGTGGCGGCTTGAGCGCCCGACTGGCAACGCCGCGTGGAGAAGTCCAGTTGGAGGTGATCGGATGAAGACGGAAGACTTGTTCCGCGAGGACGCCACGCTGCTGGTCTGCGACGCCATCGTCACCGCCCATGGCGAGGGCGGTGTGCTGCTGGACCGCACCGTCTGCTACCCGCTGGGCGGCGGCCAGGCGGGCGACACGGGCTGGCTGGTGTCTGGCGAGCAACGCTGGCGTGTGGCGGACACGCGCAAGAGCAAGGAACACCCCGAGGCCATCGTCCATCTGATCGACGGCGAGGCGCTGCCGGCGGTCGGCGTCGCGGTGCGTGTCGAGGTCGATGCCGCGCGCCGCCAGGCGCACCGGCGCTTCCACACGGCCACGCATCTGCTGTGCGCGCTGCTGCCCTATCCGGTCGATGGCTGCTCCATCACGGAAGGCTATGCGCGGCTGGACTTCCACACCGACGAGCCCTTCGACAAGGACGCCATCCAGGCCGGGCTGAACCGCCTGGTCGCCGAAGCGCATCCGGTGGGGCACCGCTGGATCAGCGAGGACGAACTGGACGCCAACCCGGGGCTGGTGCGCTCCATGAGCGTGCAGCCGCCACGCGGGCTGGGCCGAGTGCGGGTGCTGGAGGTCGAGGGCGTCGACCTGCAACCCTGCGGCGGAACGCATGTGTCGAACACGGCCGAGATCGGCGCGGTTGTCGTGACCAAGATCGAGAAAAAGAGTGCGAAGACTAGACGCGTGGTCTTGGGGTTTGCCGGCTGACCTGGCTGGCTAAACTGTGCCGTCTATGTCCGGCCCCGATATCCAGCTCTTCACGCCCACGACGCCCGAGCACTGGCAGGAGACCCGCTTCATCCTGCGCGACTACGCCAACAGCCTGGACGTGGACCTGTGCTTCCAGGGTTTTGAAGAGGAACTGGCCGGCCTGCCCGGCGCCTACGAGCAGCCCGACGGCCTGATGCTGCTGGCCACGGTGGACGGCGCGGTTGCCGGCAGTGGCGCCTTCCGCCCGCTGCCCGATGCAGACTATCCCAACGCCTGCGAGATGAAGCGCCTGTTTGTGCGTCCGGCCTTCCGCCGCTTCGGCCTGGGCCGGCTGCTGGCGCAGACCTTGATGGATCGCGCCACCGAGGCGGGCTACTCGTCCATGCTGCTGGACACGCTGGACGACATGGAGGCGGCGCGAGGCCTGTACGAGGCGCTGGGCTTCGTCGAGGTGCCGCCGTTCTATTTCAACCCCATTCCTGGCGCCCACTATCTGAAGGCGGAGCTGGGCGGCTTCCGCCCCAGTTACTTCGGATAACCGCCTAGAGTGCCGGCATGGCACTCCAACACGACATCCAGCCCCTGGGCTCTCACCGCTGCCTGCTGGGCGAATCGCCGCTCTGGCATCCCGACGAGCAACGGCTTTACTGCGTCGACATTCCCGGCAAGCAGGTGCTGCGCTGGCGCGCTGGCGTCGATGCGCCCGACGTCTTCCCGCAGGACTCCGAGCCCGCCTGCATTGCCGCACGCGAGGGCGGCGGCCTGGTCGTCGCGCGTCGTGACGGGCTTTGGTCGCTGGATACGGCTAGCGGACAAATGCAGCGGCTGGCCGAGCCGCCCTACGACCCGGCCCGCCAGCGCTACAACGACGGCAAGCCCGACGCGGCCGGCCGTTTCTGGATCGGCGCGCTCAGCGATGCGCGCGAGCCGGAGGCGGCGCTGTACCGCATCAGCGCCGCCGGCGCCGAGCCCCAACTGGGAGGCATCGTCACGTCCAATGGCCTGGCCTGGAGCCCGGATGGCCGCTGGATCTACCGCAGCGACACCAAGGCTCACACGGTCTGGCGCCACACCTTCGACGTGGATGCCGGCACGCTGGGCGAGGCTCAGCAGTTCGCCCGCTTCACGCCGCGCGCCGCGGACCAGCCGTTGTCGAGCTATGGCGGCCGGCCCGATGGTGCGGCCGTGGACGAGTCCGGCGCCTACTGGGTGGCCATGTTCGAAGGCAAGCGACTGCTGCGTTATGCGCCCACCGGCGAACTGCTGGAAGACATTGCGCTGCCGGTGCGCTGCCCCACCATGCCTGCCTTCGGCGGCGCAGACCGCCGCACGCTGTTCATCACGACGGCCAGCGACAAGCGCCCCGCAGACGAACTGGCGAGCGAGCCCTGGGCGGGCGCCGTGCTGACGCTGCGAGTGGACGTGCCGGGCCTGCCCGCGAACCGCTGCAGGCTCTAACCGGGCGGCGCCACGCAGAGCCCCCGCAGGCGGGGGCTTCCGGCGGCTTCAGCCGGGTGCATTTTGGGAAAGTACGGGTTTCCACATATACTCCCGTGGTTTTGCCGGCCGGCATCCGGGCCGGCGCTCCATCGTCCCGTCAACGCCGACATGACTGCCACTACCAAGGTCCGTCCTGCCAGCGGTTGGGACGACGAAGCGCCCGACTCCGTGCCCGCGCCGCCCTGGACCGCCCAGCAGGTGCAAGCCTTGCTGGCGCGGGAAAAGCCCCTCTCGCCCTGGCGGGTGGTGGCCATCCAGGCGGTGGTCGGTGGCTTGTTGGCGCTGGTGTGGTGGCTGTTCGGCTCCGCACCCGCGCAGCAGGTGCGCTCCTCGGTCTGGGGCGTGGCTGCGGTGGTGCTGCCCCATGCCGTCATGGCCTGGGGTCTGCGTCGCCCGGTCGCTCAGGCCCAGGCGGCGTTCCTGTCGTTCCTCGTGTGGGAACTGATCAAAGTGGGCCTCGCGGTCGTCATCCTGGTGGCGGCGGCGTGGCTGGTGCGGGATCTGAGCTGGCCGGCTTTGCTGGTGGCCCTGGTCGCGTGCCTGAAGGTACATCTGGGGGCCTGGTGGTGGTTGAGCCGGGCCGTTCAACGAACGAATTGAGTCACAAAGACGATGAGCAGCGAACAGCACGCGCCCAGCGCCGGTGAGTACATCACCCACCATCTGCAGCATCTGCAGAAGAACTTCGCGTTCGAGAGCGTGAAGCAGAAGGACATCGTCGACTTCAGCCTCTACAACCTGGACTCGCTGGTGTTCGCCACCGTGCTGGGCTTCCTCGGCGTGTTCCTGCTGTGGCTGGGTGTGCGCAAGGCCACGTCGGGCGTGCCGGGCCGCTTCCAGGCTGCCGTCGAGATCCTGTTCGAGATGGTGGACAACCAGTCCAAGAGCGTCATCAACAACGCCAAGAGCCGCGCCTTCGTCGGCCCGCTGGCGCTGACGGTGTTTGTCTGGATCTTCCTGATGAACTTCATGGACATGCTGCCGGTGGATGCGCTGCCGCAGCTGTGGCACACGGCCGGTCCGGCCCTGGGCTTCAAGGATTACCTGCGCGTCGTGCCGACGGCCGATCTGTCGACCACGCTGGGCATGTCCACCTTCGTGCTGCTGCTGTGCATCTACTACAGCGTCAAGATCAAGGGCCTGGGCGGCTGGGGCCATGAGCTGATCGCCGCGCCGTTCGGCGACCACTGGGCGCTGTGGCCGTTCAACTTCCTGATGCAGATGATCGAGTTCCTGGCCAAGACCGTGTCGCACGGCATGCGGCTGTTCGGCAACATGTTTGCCGGCGAACTCGTGTTCATGCTGATCGCGCTGATGGGTGGCGCGTTCGCGATGAGCGTGACCGGCTGGAGCATGGCTTTCGGCCATGTCGTGGCCGGCACGATCTGGACGCTGTTCCACATCCTCGTGATCGTGCTGCAGGCGTTCATCTTCATGATGCTCACGCTGATCTACATCGGTCAGGCGCACGACCATCACTGATCCCGGTTTTCCTTTTTTCCCTTCCTTTTTCCCTCACTGTCTCTGGAGATTCAAATGAACGACATCCTCGGTCTGGTTGCACTGGCTTGCGGCATCATCGTGGGCCTCGGCGCCATCGGCGCTTCCATCGGTATCGCACTGATGGGCGGCAAGTTCCTGGAGTCCTCGGCCCGTCAGCCTGAGCTGATGAACCAGTTGCAGACCAAGATGTTCATCCTGGCCGGTCTGATCGACGCGGCCTTCCTGATCGGCGTCGCCATCGCCCTGCTGTTCGCGTTCGCCAACCCGTTCGCCGCCACCTTCCTGGCCAACCTGCCGAAGTAATCACCGGCCCCTTTCAGGCTTGAAAGGAGATAAGCCGTGAACATCAACGCAACACTGTGGATCCAGTGGATCCCGTTTGCGATCCTGGCTTGGGTGACGGCCCAGTTCATCTGGCCCGTCATCGCCAAGGCGCTCGACGAGCGCGCCGCCAAGATCGCCGACGGCCTGGCCGCGGCTGATCGCGCCAAGACCGAGCTGGCTTCGGCCAACAAGGCGGTCGAGGCCCAGCTTGCCCAGACGCGCACCGAATCGACCAAGCTGCTGGGCGACGCCGAAAAGCGCGCCGCCGCCATCGTCGAAGAGGCCAA
>CBFGPX010000031.1:0-25905 GCA_965650725.1 uncultured Comamonadaceae bacterium
GTGTCGGCGGCAAAGACGGCGGCGGGGAGCAGGCTGGCAGCAGTGGCCAGCGCAAGTGCGGAACGGCGAAGCATCGGGAGAGCCTCCAGGTTGGATGTGAGGGATCGAGTAGCCGAATGCACCAGCGCAAGCCCCGTGCCAGCTTCATGCACTTCCTCACATCCGTGTGGCACCACTCCGTCGCACGCTTGTGGGGCCACCAATCCCATCATCGGTGCCATTCGCACCTTTGGTGTACCGCAGCAAACACCGATCGCACTAAACCGGGCGGATCACGCCCCGATTTGTGGCTTGCGGGTTGACCCGGAGCTCGCCGGCACTCAGGCCAAGGCGGGGCGGATCACGCCGTCGCAGGCGCCGAAGCCGATGCGGCGGAACCCCGGCTTGTGCGCGAACGCGCGCAGTCCCAGTTGGTCGCCGTCCAGCAGAAAGGTCCGCTTCTCGCCGTTGGGCAACGTCACGGGTTGCTTGCCGCCCGCGGTCAGCTCCAGCAGCGAGCCGGCTTCTTCCGGCGCCGGCCCGCTGATGGTGCCGGTGCCCAGCAGGTCGCCCGGCTGGAGGTTGCAGCCGTTGCTGGCATGGTGCGTCAGCATCTGCGCCAGCGACCAGTAGGCATGGCGCAGGTTGGAACGCGAGATGCGCGCGGGCTCGGCCATGCCGGGCGTCTTCAGCCACACCTCCATCTCGATGTCGAACGCCGCGTTCGCACGGTGCGCCGGCGAGTCCAGGTAGGGCAGCGGCTGCGGGTCTTCGACCGGCCGCGTGAACGGGATGCGGAACGGCGCCAGCGCGTCCATCGTGACGATCCACGGCGAGATCGTCGTGCCGAAGTTCTTGGCCAGGAAGGGCCCCAGCGGCTGGTACTCCCAGGGCTGGATGTCGCGGGCCGACCAGTCGTTCAGCAGCGTCAGACCGAAGGCGTGCTCGTCGGCCTCGTCGATGGTGAAGGGCTCGCCCAGCGCATTGCCGGGCCCGACGAACAGGCCCAGCTCCAGCTCGCAGTCGATGCGGGCGCTGGGCTGGAACACCGGCGCCTCGGCATCGGGCGGCTTGACCTGGCCCCGGGGCCTGCGCAGTGGCGTGCCGCTGACGACGATGGAGCTGCTGCGGCCGTGGTAGCCGATGGGCACCCATGGGTAGTTGGGCAGCAGCGGGCTGTCGGGGCGGAACAGCCTGCCCACCGCGCGGGCGTGGTGGATGCCGGTGTAGAAGTCCGTGTAGTCGCCGATGCGGCAGGGCAGCGTGAACTCGGCCTGCGCCTGCAGCACCAGCTCGACCTCGGGCGCGCCGGCCTTCAAGGTGTCGAACAGCCGGTGGCGCAGCGCGCGGCGCTCGCTGCCGGGGCGGGCCATCAGCGCGTTCAGGTCCGTGATGCCCCAGCCGGCCAGGTCCAGGATCTGGTCGCCAATGCCCACGCCGACGCGGAAGGGCTCCAGCGTGCCGGCGCGGCGGAACGAGCAGAACGGCAGGTTCTGCAGCGGGAAGTCGGTGGCCGGGTCGTTGGCGGACTCGACCCAGGAGAGCGCCGCGGCGTCGTGGGTGTGGTCAAGCATGGAAGTCGTCTTTCAGGTCGTGCCAGCAGTCGGCGTAGGTCTTCTCCAGCGGCGCTTCATTCAAGGCCCAGGCGGTGGGCCTCAGCGGCCAGCGGGTCTCGAACATGAAGGCCAGCGTGTGGTCCAGCTTGTGAGGCTTCAGCTCGGCACTGCTGGCCTTGTCGAAGGCCTCGGCGTCCGGCCCGTGCGGCACATGGCTGTTGTGCAGGCTGGCACCGCCGGGCTTGAAGCCCTCGGGCTTGGCGTCGTACTGGCCCAGCACCAGGCCCATGAACTCGCTCATCACGTTGCGGTGGTACCAGGGCGGGCGGAAGGTGTCCTCGGCCACCATCCAGCGCGGCGGGAAGATGACGAAGTCCACGTTGGCCCAGCCGGGCGTGTCGCTGGGGCTGGTCAGCACCGTGAAGATGCTGGGGTCCGGGTGGTCGAAGCTGACGGTGTTGATCGTCATGAACCGGGTCGTGTCGTAACGGCAAGGCACCAGGTTGCCGTGCCAGGCGACGACGTTGAACGGGCTGTGGCCCTGGGTCGCGCGCCAGAGCTGGCCGCCGTAGCGTTTGACGATCTCATAGTCGCCGGCCTCCGTTTCATGCCAGGCCACCGGTGCCTCGAAGTCGCGCGGATTCGCCAGGCCGTTGGAGCCTATGGGCCCCAGCTCCGGCAGCCGGAAAGCGGCGCCGTGGTTCTCGCAGACGTAGCCACGCGCGGGCGCATCGAGCGGATCCACCTTGAACGCCATGCCGCGCGGCAGCAGCGCGATGGCACCGGGCGCAACTTCGAGCCGGCCCAGCTCCGTCGTGATGAGCAGCCGGCCCTGCTGCGGCACGACCAGCATCTCGGCATCGGCATTCACCAGCGCGCGGCGACCCATGGCACGCGTCGCGACATAGGCCAGCGCGCCCATGCCACCGACGCCGGGCTCGCCATTGACGGCATAGCTGCGCAGGCCGTCGATGAAGTCGCCGTCGCCGTCCAGCGGCGTGGGCGCCCAGCGCAGCGGGTCGGGCGGCGCGCTCTCGCCCTGCGCCGCGCCGCTCTTCCACAGCGCGTGCGGCAGCGGCCGGTAGCCGCCCACCACCACGGAGGGCTGGCGGCGGTACAGCCAGGTGCGCTGGTTGTCGGCCCGCGGCGCGGTGAAGGCACTCCCGGACAGCAGCTCGGCATACAGGCCGTGCGGCGCGCGCTGCGGGCTGTTGCGGCCTATGGGCAACGCGCCGGCGTGGGCCTCGCTGCTGTGCTGGTTGCCGAAGCCGGTCAGGTATTGCAGGGAGGTCAGTTCAGTCATGGGGTTGGTGAGCCAATGCGAAGGCTTGCCGCAGCACCTCGCGATCGCCGATGTGGTTGCACAGGATCAGCGCAAGGCGCGCCAGCCAGTCGTCGGCGGCTTCGTCGGACAGGCCCGCCTGGGCGGCGATGAGTTCGGCGTAGAAGGCGTCGCCCCCCTCGCACGGATCCGGCCCGAAATTTGGGGTCAGGTTCAATTTGCTCATTCGGGCCTCCCGTGGGCGCGGGCCAGCGCCAGGCCTAGCGCGGCGGCGTCGAAGCGGTGCCAACGCGCGGCGACGACGGCATCCGGGCGGATCAGGTAGACGCTGCCGGGCCCGGCGCCGTAGCGCGTGGCGGCCACGCCCTCGGCCGGCAGCGTGAGCACGCGCACGCCGTCCGCCGGCGCGGCCCAGCCAAAGCACAGCAGCAGGAACTGGCCGAACTGCTCGCTGAGCCAGCCCTGGTCCAGCGGCGCGTCCGGCGCCGGGCAGCCGGGCCCGGGGCCGGCCGCCCAGTCCTGCGCATCGGGCGTGCTCAGCGGCGAATCGACATGCGCGGTGGGCTGCGACAGGCGCCCGCTGTTGACCAGCGGCCGGGCAAAGTCGGCCCGTGCCGCCAGGTCCAACGCGGCCTTGCGCAGCCGCAGGCTCATGGCGCTCTTGGGGCTGATGAAGTCGGTGGCCCGGGTGGAGTGGCCGATGTTGTCGTCCGCGGCCTCCAGGCGCTCGAACTCGTAGCTGTCCAGCAGCACGTCGTCGCCCTCGCCCTGCAACACCGCGGCCAGCTTCCAGCCGAGGTTGTCGGCATCCTGCACGCCGCTGTTCGCGCCGCGCGCGCCAAAGGGCGAGACCTGATGGGCCGCGTCGCCGGCCAGCAGCACCCGACCGACGCGCAGGCGCTCGGCGCGGCGACAGCAGAACTGGTAGATGGACGACCAGGCCAGCTCGAAGCCCTCGCTGCCCAGCATCGCAGCGACGCGGGCGCGGATGCGCTCGGGGTCGCGCTCGGCCAGCGTGTCGGCGTCACGGCCGAGCTGGAAGTCGATGCGCCACAGGCCGTCGGCCTGGGCATGCAGAAGCACGGATTGGCCGCGGTGGAAGGGCGGGTCGAACCAGAACCAGCGCTCGGGCCTGGCCGGGTCCAGGCCGCGCGGACGCACGCCCGCACCCAGGCGCACGTCGGCGATCAGGAAGCGGTCCTCGAACACCTGGCCCGCGAAGCTCAGCCCCAGCAGGGTGCGCGTGGGGCTGCGCGCGCCGTCGCAGCCGACGACCCAGTCGGCGCGCATGTCGAACAGGCCATCGGGCGTGCGCACGGTCAGCGTCACGCCATCGCCATCCTGCTCCAGCCCGATCAGCTCGTGCCGTCCGCGCAGCTCGATGCGCGGCTCCAGCTGCACGGCGCGCACCAGCCTCGCCTCGACCTGGTCCTGCTGCAGGTTCACCATCGCCGGCATCTTGTGGTGCGCCTCGGGCAACAGGTCGAAGGCATAGGCCTCGCGCTCGCCATGGAACACGCGGCCCCGCTGCCAGCGCACGCCCTCGCGCGCCACGGCCTCGCCCACGCCGAGGCGGTCGAACACCTCCAGCGTCTTCTTGGCCCAGCAGACGGCGCGCGAGCCCTCGCCTATGCGGTCGCTGTCATCGATGACGACGACGGGCACGTCGCGCCGCGCCAGGTCCAGCGCCAGCGTCAGGCCTACGGGGCCGGCGCCGACGATGACCACCGGGCGGCGCTGCGGCTGGCCGGAGCGCTGCTCCAGGCTCTGGTGGTAGGGGTAGCGTGGCAGGTCCATGCCGGCCTCAGGCGCCTTCGAGGGCCTTCCACATCTCGATGTCGCGCTCGGCGGTCCAGACGCGCGGGTGCGCCGTGCCGCCGGCCTCGTCGTAGGCGCGGGTCACGTCGAAGGGCATGCAGTGGTCGAAGATGACCCAGTGCCCGTAGGTGGGCCGCAGCGCCGCCATCGTGCGCTGGTAGACCGCCTTCAGTTCCTCGCCGGCCTTCACGCCGGCCTGCACCGCCGCGTACAACTCGCTGACGAAGGCGCGCGTGCCGTCCAGGCCTGCCTTGACCTGCTCGGCGCCCTTCAGCGCCGGGCCGCGGCCCGGCACCAGCGCCGCCGCATCCAGCTTCGCGATGGCGTCCAGCGTCGCCGGCCAGTCGGCGAAATGCGCATCGCCGCAGTAGGGGGTCGCGTCGAACTCCACCAGGTCGCCGCTGAACAGCACGCGCTCGCCGGGCAGCCAGGCCACCGTGTCGCCCGCCGTGTGGCCGCGGCCGGGCGAGAACATCTCGACCTGCACGCCGCCCAGGTCCAGCGTGAGTCGGCCGCTGAACGTCAGCGTGGGCCAGGTCAGCCCCGCCGGCACGGACTCGACGTTGCGGAACAAGCGCGGGAAGCGCCCGATCTCGCTGGCCTTGTCCTGCTCGCCGCGCTCCTTGATGAGCGCGAGGGTGCCTTCGCTGGCGATGACCTGCTCCAGCCCCTCGGCCTTGAAGGCGCTGGCCCCCAGCACGCGCACCGCGTGGTAGTGGCTCAGCAGCACGTACTTGATCGGCACGGCCGACACCTCGCGGATGCGGCGGATCACATCGGCCGCCATGACCGGCGTGGCCTGGGTGTCGATGACCATGGCCGCATCGCGGCCGATGACGATGCCGGTGTTGGGGTCGCCCTCGGCCGTGTAGGCCCAGGCGTGCTCGGACAGGCGCTCAAAGGTGACCTGCTTTTCTTCCAGGTCGGCCTGCGAGGCAAAGGCTTTGGTCGTGCTCATGGCGTCTCCGGCTGTCAGGCCCGAAATTTAACCTAATCCAAATCAATTCACCAATATAGAATTTTCTGCATGAAAGAACCGCGGGGCATCCAGAGCATCGAAGTGGGCGGCCAGTTGCTGCTGGCGCTGGCCCACCACGGCCGGCCCATGGCGCTGAAGGATCTGGCGCGCGAGGCCAGCATGACGCCGGCCAAGGCCCATCCCTATCTGGTCAGCTTCATCAAGCTGGGGCTGGTGGAGCAGGACGGCGGCAGCGGGCCCTATGGCCTGGGACCGCTGGCGCTGCAGCTGGGCCTGATCAGCCTGCAGCAGTACGACCCGGTGCGGCTGGCCACGCCGGTCATCGAGGAGTTGGCGCAGCAACTGGGCCACACGGTGGCCATCGCGGTCTGGGGCACGCACGGGCCCACCATCGTGCGCGTGGCCGAGGGGCCGACGCCGGTGCACATCAGCATGCGCCACGGCACGGTGATGAGCCTGTCGGGCACGGCGTCCGGCCGGCTGTTCGCAGCCTGGCGCCCGGACGACGCGGCCCGGCTGGGCGTGCCGCTGCCGGCGGCGGACCTGTGCGAGCAGGTGCGCCGCGAGGGCCTGGCGACGGCCCGCGACGGCGTGGTGCCCGGCGTCAGCGCGGTGGCGGCGCCGGTGTTCGACGCGGCCGGGCGGCTGGTGCTGGCACTGACCGCGATCGGGCCGACCGCCAGCTTCGAGACGCGAGCCGATGGCGAGGTCGCCGGCGCCGTGCGGGCCGCTGGTCAGCGCGTGTCGCGCCAGCTGGGCCAGCCGGCCTAGGTGGGCTTGCCCGCCGCCAGCGCGCGCAGCCGCGCGCGGTTGGCGCGCGCCCAGGACACCAGCTCGTCGGGCGGCATGGGCCTGGCCAGCAGATAGCCCTGGGCGATGTCGTAGCCCAGCTCGCTGAGCAACCGCCAGTCGGCCTCGGTCTCCACACCCTCGGCCACCGTGGTGATGCCCAGGCGCCGGCCCATGTCCAGCGAGCTGACCAGGATGGCGCGGCGATTGGCGCGCTCGGCGGCTCCGTCCACGAAGATGCGGTCGATCTTCAGCTCCGTGAACGGGCTGCGCGACAGCGTCTGCATGGATGAATAGCCGATGCCGTAGTCGTCCATGGACAGGCCGAAGCCGCGCAGCCCCAGCCGGGCCAGGTTGGCCAGCGCCTGGCTGCTCATGAGCATGGTCTCGGTGACCTCCCAGGTCAGCGACTGCGGCACCACGCCCTGGCCCAGAACGACCTCCATCAGCCGGTCGACGAAGCGCTGGTCCGCCAGGTCGTCGGCCGACAGGTTCAGCGACACGCTGAGGTTGGGCATGGCGCGGTGCCACTCGCGCCGCCAGTGCAGCGACTGCTCCAGCATGGACAGCGTCAGCCGCGCCATCAGCGGCGTGCCTTCGATCTGCGGGATGAAGGCGCCCGGCGGCACCAGGCCACGCTGCGGGTGGCGCCAGCGCACCAGCGCCTCCACGCCCTTGACCAGGCCGGTGGCGATGGCCACCTTGGGCTGCACGAAGGGCACGAACTGGCCACCGTCCAGCCCGGCGCGGATCTCCTCCAGGCACAGCGCCTCGGCCGCCGCGGCGCCGCGCTGCCGCGGCCGCTGCTCGGTGCCCTGCAGCAGGCGCTCCAGCGCCTCCTGCTTGACAGGCTTGACCAGCGTGCCCAGCAGCCGCACGGCGGCGTTGTCCGAGCCCAGCGACTCCACCGTCTCCAGCAGCCGCGGGTCGCGCGCGCTCATCGCGATGAGGTTGTCCACGCCGCCGCGCTCGGCCAGCCGGCCGATCAGCTCGATGCCGTCCATGCCCGGCATGTCGATGTCGGTCAGCACCAGGAACACCGGCGGGCCGCCCAGTTGGTCCAGCAGATGCAACGCCTCCACGCCGTCGCCGGCCTGCAGCACGGTGCCGAACTGCAGTTGCCGCATCAGCTCGACCAGATGGTTGCGCTGGACCAGGCTGTCCTCGACCACCAGCACCGCACGGTCCTGATACAGGCTCACCGCAAGCCTCCGCGCACCTGCATGCGGCCGAGGATCTCCTGCGCCACGCTGGCCAGCGGCACGATGCGGTCCACCGCGCCGCGCTTGATGGCCTCCTTGGGCATGCCGAACACCACGCAGCTGTGCTCGTCCTGCGCCAGCGTCACCGCGCCCGTCTCGCGCATCTCCAGCAGGCCGGCGGCGCCGTCGTCGCCCATGCCGGTCATGATGACGCCCAGTGCGTTGGCGCCGGCGCAGCGCGCCACGGAGCGGAACAGCACGTCCACCGACGGCTTGTGGCGGTTCACCACCGGACCGTCCAGCACCTCGACGAAATACTGCGCGCCATTGCGCTTGAGCAGCATGTGCCGCCCGCCCGGCGCGATCAGCGCCCGGCCCGGCAGCACGCGGTCGCCGTGCGCCGCTTCCTTCACGTCGATGTCGCAGATCTGGTTGAGCCGCGCCGCGAACGCCGCGGTGAACTTCTCCGGCATGTGCTGCACGATGACGATGCCGGGGCACACCCGCGGCAGCGCGGTCAGCACCTCCTCCAGCGCCTGCGTGCCGCCGGTGGACGTGCCGATGGCCACAACCTGCTCGGTGGTCTGGGTCATGGCGCGACCCTCGGCCATGGGCGGCAGGATGACGTCCGCCGTGTTCTTGGTGCGCGCCTGCGGCGGCGGCGCGCCGGCCCTGGCCGCCAGCCGCGAGACGTTGGCCGCCGCCGCCGAGCGCACCGCCGCGATCAGCTCCGGCGCGCTGGCGTTCAGGAAGTTCTTCAGGTCCAGCTTGGGCTTGGTGACGATGGCCACCGCACCGGCCGCCATCGCCTCCACCGAGGTCTGCGCGCCCTTCTCGGTCAGCGTGGAGCAGATGATGACCGGCGTGGGCCGCTCGGCCATCAGCTTGCGCAGGAAGGTGATGCCGTCCATGCGCGGCATCTCGACGTCCAGCACGATGACGTCGGGCCACTGCGTCTTCATGCGCTCGATGGCCATCAGCGGGTCGGACACCGCGTGCAGCAGCTCGATGCCGGGCGCCTTGTCCAGCAGGCCGCCCAGCACCTGGCGCACCACGGCCGAGTCGTCCACCACCATGACCTTGATCATGACGCCCCCCGGCCCAGGGCCACCCCGTCCTCGGGCCGGCCGTGGCGCACCCAGACCTCGCCGCTGCCGACGTCGAACACGATGCGACGGTGAACCGCGTCGAACAGGCTCTCGGACACGATCTGCAGGCCGCGCGCCCGCAGCATGGCCTTGGCGGCCTCGCCGTTCTGCCGGCCGATGTCCAGGCCAGGCCTGCCCTCGAACATCGCGCCGCCACCGAACACCTTGGCCTGGCAGTCGGCGTCTTGCACGCCCAGACGCCGCAGGTCCTGCAGCATCAGCTCCAGCGAGTCCTCGGCATAGCGGCCGTTGGCCGGCAGGCCGCGCGCCACGTTGGAGCCCGGCAGCACGAAATGCGACATCGCGCCGACGCGCAGCCGCGGCTGCCACAGCGTGACCGACACGCAGGAGCCCAGCAGCGTGGCAATGCGGTGGCGTGCGTCACCCGCGAAATGCTCGCCCGGCAGCAGGAACACGTCGATGACGGCGGTGGCAACCATGTCAGCTGCGACGGTAGACCGAGGGCCGCACGGCGGTCAGCGCGTCCGTGACATCGTTGAGCGTCTCCGAATGCCCCACCAGCAGGTGGCCGCCCGGCTTGAGCAGCGGCACCAGACGTGCGACGACGCGGCGCTTGGTCTCCAGGCTGAAATAGATCATCACGTTGCGCAGGAAGATCATGTCGAAGCTGCCCAGCGCCGCCGGCAGGGGCCGGTCCAGGTTGAGCTGCGCGAACTCGATGCGCTCGCGCAGCGCGCGCTGCACCAGCAGCGTGCCGGCCTGGTCGCCGAATCCCTTCAGGCAGAAGCGCTGCCGGTAGGCCAGCGGGATCTGCGTGGTGCGGCTCTCCGGGTAGTGGCCGAAACGCGCGCGCCGCAGCACCTTGGTGCTGATGTCGGAGGCCAGCAACTGCCAGGGCAGCTCGGCCTGCACGTCGGCCAGCACCATGGCGATGCTGTAGGCCTCCTCGCCGGTGGAGCAGGCCGCGCTCCAGACGCGCAGCGGCCGGCGCTCGCGGCACGCCGCAGCGGCCTCGTCGCGCAGCAGCTCGAAGTGGCGCGGCTCGCGGAAGAAATAGGTCTCGTTGGTGGTCAGCAGGTCCACCGCCAACTGCACCTCCTCGGGATCGCGCCGACTGGCCAGCAGGCCCAGGTAGTCGCTGTAGCTCCTGAAATGGTGGTGGCGCAACCGCTTCTCCAACCGGCCGCTGACCAGCGCCTTCTTGGCCGGGCCCAGCGTGATGCCCGCCTCTTCGAGGATGAAGCCCTGGAAGCGCGCGAACTCCTGGTCGCTGATCTCTATGGCCATGCGCCCGTCACCTCAGGCCGGCGCCAACCGCGCCGGCTGCTCCGGCTGCAACGCAGCCAGCTCGTCCAGCGCCAGCACCTGGCCCACGTCCAGCACGATGACGAAACGGCCCTGCACCTTGCCGATGCCGGCGACGAAGCTGGTGGCGATCTTGAGACCGAAGCTGGGGGGCGGCTCGATGTCGGCCGTGGCGATCTCCTGCACGGCACTGACGGAATCGACCACCACGCCGATGACCTGCTGCTCACCGCCCTGCTCGGTCTCGACGATGACGATACAACTGCGCTTGCCGATGACGCTCTCGGCCTTGCCGAAGCGCACCGCCAGATCCATGACCGGCACCACCGCGCCGCGCAGGTTGATGACGCCGCGTATGGTGGCCGGCATCATGGGCACGGCCGTCACGCCGCCGAACTCGATGATCTCCTTGATGGACAGGATGCCGATGGCATAGACCTCCTCGCCAAGCGCGAAGGTCAGGTACTGGGCCGAGTCCGCGACGGGCGCAGAGGCGGCGACGGTGGCGAGTGCGTGGCTCATGCGCGCCCCGCTCAGTACTTGGTGAACATGGCCTCGTCCGGCTCCGCGTCGCCGAACGCCCCCTTGCCTTGAGGGCTCGCCGGCGCCCGGGCGGACGTGCGCGCCGGCGCGGCACGACGCGCCCGCACGGGCAGCGGGCGACCGCTGCCGGACACCTTGAAGAACGAGATGATGGTCTGCAGTTCCTCGGCCTGGCTGCTCATCTCCTCGGCCGTGGCGGCCAGCTCCTCGGAGCCCGCCGCGTTCTGCTGCGTGGTCTGGCTCAACTGGCCGACCGCCGAATTGATCTGGCTGACGCCCGAACTCTGCTCCTCGCTGGCGGCCGTGATCTCCTGCACCAGGTCGGAGGTCTTCTTGATGTTGGGCACGATCTCGTCCAGCAGGTGGCCGGCGCGCTCGGCCAGCTCCACGCTGCTGCTGGCCACCTCGCCGATCTCCTGCGCCGCCACCTGGCTGCGCTCGGCCAGCTTGCGCACCTCGGCCGCGACGACCGCGAAGCCCTTGCCGTGCTCGCCGGCGCGCGCCGCCTCGATGGCGGCGTTCAGCGCCAGCAGGTTGGTCTGGTAGGCGATGTCGTCGATGATGACGATCTTCTTGGCGATCTGCTTCATCGCCGCGACGGTGGACTTGACCGCCTCGCCGCCCTCGGCCGCCTCGGCCGCGGCCTTGCTGGCCATGGCATCGGTGACCTTGGCGTTCTCGGTGTTCTGCGCGATGGAGGCCGTCATCTGCTCGACGGAGGCGCTGGTCTCCTCGACGCCGGCCGCCTGCTCGCTGGTGGCCTGCGACAGCGACTGCGCCGTCGCGCTGACCTGCTCGGCCGCGCCGGTGATGCCCTCGGCGCCGGTGCTGACCTCCGACACGACCTGGCTGAGCTTGTCGACCATGGCCTTCATCGCGGCCAGCAGGCTCTTGGTGTCGCCCGGCTTGGTCTGGATGTCCACGGTCAGGTTGCCGGCCGCGACCTCGCGCACCATCTCGGCCGCGTAGTCGGGCTCGCCGCCCAGCTGCGCCAGCAGGTTGCGGATGATGAACACGGCCAGCAGCACGCCGATCAGCAGGCCGCCGACGATGAGGCCGATGTTGACCTTGGTCGTCGCGGCGGACTGCGAGACGGCCTCCTTGTACTCCTGCTCGGCCACGCTCTCCTGCAGCTCCTGCAGCTTGCCCAGCGTGGTGCGGGCACTGCGGAACTGGTCTTCGGCCGCGGTCAGCGAATCCAGCGCCGCGGCGGCGTTGCCGCTCTTGTAGCCGTTGATGACCTTGTTGCCGGCCTCGCGGAAGCTGTGCCAGGCCGGCCCGAACTCGTCGGCCAGCTTTTTCTCCTCGGTGGTCAGCGAGGTGGCCATGTAGGCCTTGTGATTCTTCTCGAAGTTGCCGTCCTCGCGGGCGATGCGCTGCAGCAGCGGCTCGGCATCGTTGGCGTTGTTGACCCGCGCCAGCTTCAGCAGGTTGACCCGGATCTGGTAGGCCGCGTCGTTGATCTTGCCCAGCTGCACCAGCGCGATCGTGCGGTCCTCGTAGACCGTCTTCAGCTTGGCGTTGCTGAAGTCCATGCCGCGCAGGCCGGCCAGGCCGATCAGCAGCATCGCGATGGCCATCACCGCGACCAGCAGGCTCAGCCGCATCGCGACCGTCAGTTTGTTCAGCATTTGGTTTCTCCTACCTTGGTTCGCGGCCTCAGGGGGCCTTGTGTTCGTGGGTCAGGGTTCGGGTGCCGTGCTGTTGGCGGCTGCCGGTCTGGCGCAGCAGCTCGGCGATGTCGAGGATGAGGGCAACGGCACCCGTGCCCAGGATGGTCGAGCCGCTGATGCACTTGACCTGCTGGAACACGCGGCTCAGCGGCTTGATGACGGTCTGGAATTCGCCCAGCAGCGCGTCCACGACCAGGCCCGCGCGCTGGCCGGCGTGGTGGATGACGACCACGCTCTCGCGCCGCGGCGCCGGCGCGTCGATCTCGAAGAAGCGCCGCAGGCTCACCAGCGGCAACACCTCGCCGCGCAGGTTGCACCAGTCGTGGCCCGGCTCGCTGCCGAACTCGATGCACTCGTCGATCATGTCCAGCGGCACGACGAAGATGGACTCGCCCACCTTGACGAGGAAGCCGTCGATGATGGCCAGCGTCAGCGGCAGCCGCACGCTGACGGTGGTGCCCAGGCCCTCGCGGCTGCTGATGCCCACGCTGCCACGCAGCGCCGTGATGTTGCGCTTGACCACGTCCATGCCCACGCCGCGCCCGGACAGGTTGGTGATCTGCTCGGCCGTCGAGAAGCCGGGCTCGAAGATCAGCTCGAAGACCTCGCCGTCGCTGAGCTGCACGCCGGGCTCGACCAGGCCGCGCTCCAGCGCCTTGGCCAGGATGCGCTCGCGTTTGAGGCCGCCGCCGTCGTCGCCCACCTCGATGACGATGCTGCCGGAGTCGTGGAAGGCGTTCAGCCTGACCTTGCCGCGCGCCGGCTTGCCGCGCGACAGGCGCACGTCGGCCGGCTCGATGCCGTGGTCGATGGCGTTGCGCACCAGGTGCATCAATGGGTCGCCGATCTTCTCGACCACCGTCTTGTCCAGCTCGGTGTCCTCGCCGCTGATCTCCAGCGCGATGTCCTTGCCCAGCTCGCGCGCCACGTCGTGCACGACGCGCTGGAACTTGGTGAAGGTGGCGCCGATCTTGACCATGCGCAGCTGCAGCGCGCTGTCGCGCACCTCCTGCACCAGGCCGGCCAGGCGCGAGCTGGCCTCCATCAGCTCGCCGTCCTGGCGCTTGCGCGCCAGCAGCTCGGTGCTGGCACCGGCGATGATGAGTTCGCCCACCAGCGTGATGAGCTGGTCCAGCCGGTCGGCATCGATGCGGATGGAGCGGTTCTCGGACGCCTTGGGCTTGTCCGCGCCGGTCGTCTTCTGCTTGCTCAACGCAGCCTCGACGACCGCCGGCTGCACGGCCTGGGCCTCGACCAGGATCTTGCCCAGCGGCGGCGCGGCGGCCTCGGACTGCGTCTCGCGCGCCTCGTCCTGCAGCGCCAGCGCCGCCTGCAGCTCGCGCTCGGTGACGCTGCCGCAGGCCACCAGGATCTCGCCCAGCCGGGCCGGCGTCTCGGGCAGTTCGTGGATGAGGGCCACGTAGTCGGCGATGCGGCTGCGCGGCGCGATGATGCGCAACGCCAGGTCGTCGCGGACGAACTCGAAGGCGGCCTCGATCGTGGCCTTGTCGGCGCCGCTGGCGAAGGCGATCTCGAAGCCCAGGTAGCAGGCCTCGGGGTCCATCGCGGCCGGGTCGGCCGGCAGCGCATCGGCCAGCGTCGCGATGCCGGCGATACGCCCCAGCGTGCCCAGGTAGCGGATGAAGGACAGCGGGTCCATGCCGTTGCGCAGCACGTCGGGCCCGAAGCGCAGCGACAGATGCCAGTGGTCCGCGCTGTCGCCCTGGCGCGCGATGCGCTCCACCTGGGGCTCGCCGGCGCCGCTGAGCGCCACCGCGCCGGTCTGCGGCGCCAGATAGCGGCCCAGCTGCTGCACCAGCGCGGCGCCGGCCTGAGCCTCGTCCTCGCCCTGGCCGCGGCCGGCGGCCACGCCTTCCACCAGGCCGTTGAGGTAATCGCAGCAGGACAGCAGCAGCACGACCAGCTCGTCGTCGATGCCCACATGGCCGTCGCGCACGCGGTCCAGCACGCTCTCGACGACGTGCGTGAACGCGACCACGTCGTCCAGCCCGAACAGGCCGGCCGAGCCCTTGATGGTGTGGGCGGCACGGAAGATGGCGTTGACCGCCTCGCCGCGCTCGGCACTGTGCTCGATGTCGAGCAGCGCGGCCTCCATGTCGGCCAACAGCTCGCGGCTCTCCGCGATGAAGGTCTGCAGCGCGGCTTCCAGATCCATGGGTGGCGTCCTTCGGGTCAGGCGGTCGGGATGACCAGCGGGTCGCCGAAGTAGGCGGCGACGTTGAGCAGCTCGAACACCTCGACCACGGCAGGGCTGTGGTGCAGCAGGTGCAGCTCGATGTGGCGCTGCAGCGCCACCTGCTTGGCCAGCATCAGCACCTGCAGGCCGGCGCTGTCCAGCTCGCTGACTTCACCCAGATCCACTTCGAGCAGCGCACCGCAGCCGTCCAGCGCGGCCAGCAGCTCGGCCTTCAGCTCGGCCGCCCGGTAAATGGTCATCTCGCCGCTGATCTTGAACATGGCGATCCCCTCAGGGCAGGACCAGCTTCTGCACCGCGCCCAGCATCACCTCGGGACGGAAGGGCTTGACCACCCAGGCCTTGGCGCCGGCGGCCTGGCCCTCGGCCTTCTTGGCCTCGGCGGACTCGGTGGTCAGCATGATGACCGGCGTGAACTTGTAGGCCGGCATCTGCTTGACCGCCTTCAGGAAGGCGATGCCGTCCATGTTGGGCATGTTGACGTCGCTGATGATGAGGTGGACCTTCTGCCCGGTCAGCTTGGCCAACGCGTCGCGTCCGTCGGAGCCCTCGATGACGTCGTAGCCGGCGCCGCGCAGCGCGATGCCGACGACCTGGCGCAGCGAGGCGGAATCGTCGACGACCAGGATGGTCTTGGCCATGGAATGCCTTTCCTAGATTCAGAAGAAGGTGATCTCGTCGGCCGGCTGCGGCTTGGGCGCCGCCGACTGGCCCTTGTGGATGGCGTGCTCGTCGGCCATCGCGTAGGTCTTCTCAAGCTCGGCCAGCAGGCCGCTGACGTCGGCCGCCTCCAGGCCGCGGTCCTGCTTCAGCAGCTCGGGCAGGCGCTCGATGTTGTGGCGCACATGGCTCATGACCTGGCTGATGCGGTCCTGGAACTGCAGGTGCACCAGCGCCTCGCTGATCTCGCCCTGCAGGTAGTCGCGGCCACTGCGCAGTTCCTCGGCATTGGCCGCCAGGGCATCGGTGGCCTGGCGCAGCTCGGTCAGCACCGTCTCGATGCTGGCCTCGGACGCGGCGACCGAGCGCTGCTCGGCCTCGGCGCTCTGCTCGGCCGCCCGGCTGCTGCCCTGGATGGCCTCGCTGATCGCGGCCACCTTGTCGGCAATCAGCTTGCCGGTCTCGCCGGAGCGGTTGGACAGCATGCGCACCTCCTGCGCCACGACCGCGAAGCTGCGGCCCTGCTCACCGGCGCGGGCGGCCTCGATGGCGGCGTTCAACGCCAGCAGATTGGTCTGCTGCGCGATGCGGGCGACGTCGGCCGCCATGTCCTGCAGCTCGCCGATGAAGCGCGCCAGCGCCTGCACCTGCACCAGCATCTCGGCCTTGCCGGCCATGGCCGCCTTCAGCGACACGACCACGTCGCCCAGGCGCCGCTCGCCGGCCTCGAAAGCCTGCACCAGCCCGCCCGAGCCGGCGGTCAGGTCCGACATGCGCGCGGTCTGGTCCAGCTGCGCGACGATGCCACCGAAGCGCTCGGCCAGCGCCGACACGGCCGTCTCCATCTGAGCGCGGGAGGATTCGATGTGGCCGCCCCACACGGGCGCCATGCGCTCGCCAAGCTGCCGCTGGCCGTCCAGCAGTGCCTGCTCGCGGCGCGACCAGGCGCTGCGCTCGGCAGCCCTCTGCCGCCACTGCCAGGCCGTCAGCGCCAGCAGCACGAGGGCCGCCAGCAGGGCGGGCCAGGTCAGGCCCAGGCCCGCAACCGCCGCCACGGCGCCCACGCCGCCCAGCAAGGGCAGGCCCAGGTCACTCCAGCGGCTCGACTCGTTCTTCCACGTCACGACAGCACCCCCCCGGGACCCGGCCCCATGCCTCGTTGCGATGAACTGCAAACAGGGCCGGACGGTAAGCGAGCGCGGCGACCGCCAGCCGTGAAATAGTCACGCGCTTCGGTGCCTTCTCGCAGGCACCGTAAGCTAGTCGGGTTCGGGGAAGTCTGCAAGCCGGCCGGACGGCCGGGGGTGGAGGGCTCAGCCCAGGCTGGCCAGCATGGCGGCCTCGGTGGCGGGATCCCAGGCCAGCGGGTACAGGCAGCGCGCGCTGCCCAGCAGTTCGGGGCGCCCCCCCCACAGCGCGATCTGCTCGCGCACCGTGGCGAAGTCCACGCTCATCAGCACCGCCGGCGCATCCACGCGCGGGTTGTGGCGCGGCGTCGTGTGCGGCAGCAGGCCCAGGTAGCGACGATAGAAGGCCACGTGGCGCGGATTGACCTCGATGATGAGGCGCTCGCAGCGCGCGCGGCGATGGGCATGCAGATAGCCCAGGTGGAAGACCTGGGCCAGCACGCGCTTGGGATCGTAGGAATGCTTGTCGACCGCCAGGCTGCCGAACTCGCACAGCTTCACACCCGAGGCGCGCCAGTCGGCCAGTTCTTCCTGGAACAGCAGGTCGGCCTTCAGCCCGCCGACGCCGTCGAAACGCACGGACAGGGTGCCGACGATCTTCTCGCCGTCGCGCGCCGTGCAGACCACGTCGCCGGCCTCGTTGCGGCTGCTGAAGTCGCGCTTCACGGACAGGCCGCGGTCCTGGTAGCGCCGCTCGACCAGCCCCAGCGCGTCACCCTCCAGCGAGCCGAAGTCGCTGTTCAGCTCCAGCGGCGGCCCCCCGAAAGGGTTGAGCTCGCCGCGTTTACTCTCTTTGAAGCTGGGGATCATGGACTGCATCCTTGGGCGCATAGTGCACCGGGGACGTGAAGTCTAGGCACTTCATGGTGAATTTTGCGAGTCACATACAGACCGATACGTTGCCAATCGCTGTATGTGCCGGGTTGCCCCGTCGCCCGGACGGGTGACAAGGCGGCCGTTCCGGCGCCCGCCGGAACGGGCCCAGGCCAGGGCGACGCGCACGGCCCCGAAGGGCCGCGCGACGCCTCAGACGCCGTAGCGACCGGCCATGCGGTTCATGTGCGACAGCGACAGGCGGTGCATTTCCAGCAGCGCGATGAGGCCGTTGCGGTGCAGTTGCAGCACCTTGTCGTCGGCCAGCTCGCTGTATTTCTTCTCGTCCAGCGCCAGGAAGCCCTCGACATCCAGCTTCTCGCCGTTGGGCAGCGTGGCCTCGAAGCGCATGTCCTGCAGCAGGTCCAGCTCGACCAGCAGGTTGCAGATCAGGCGCGTGCGCTCGGTCTCCTGCTCGAAGTTCTCCAGGAAGGCCTTCGCGTTCATCAGGAACTCGGTGGGCTGGCCGTCCTTGAACAGCGCCTCACCGGTGGTCTCGTTGAAGCCGTCCCACTTGCTGTCGTAGCAGACCGCCAGGCTGTTGCCCGAGTCGTCGACGCGCGCCATCGCGAAGGGGTAGCGGCGCAGGTAGGCCGGCACGTAGTTGCCCGTCCACTTGTCGCCATCGACGAACAGGTTGGAACCCGGCCTCAGGCCCAGCACGGCCAGCGGCGCGACGGCCTGCTTGCCATCGGCGCCGGGGGCGCCTGCGCGCACGAAGACGATGGGGTACTCCTTGCAGGCATCGCCGAACTCGACGGCGGCCAGGAAGATGGAGTTCTGCTCGGCCACACGGCTCAGCACGGCCAGGTTGGTGTCCAGCTTCAGGTTCTTGTGGACTTCGCGGTCCAGCGGCAGCAGTTCGCCGTACATCGGGGGGTTGCTCATGTTTCTCTATCTCCAGGTTCGGTCAGACGACTGACCAGCACTTTGTCTACACGCTTGCCGTCGAGGTCCACGACCTCGAATCTCCACGCGTCCCACTCCACCACATCGGTCGTGCGCGGCAAGCGCCCCAGCAGCAGCATGATCATGCCGGCCAGGGTGTTGTAGCGACCACGGTCCTCTTCAGGCAGTTCCTTCAGTTCCAGACGATCCTTCAGCTCCGGCACCGGGATCAGGCCGTCGAGCAGCCAGCTCCCATCCTCGCGCTGCACCGCCCAGGCATCGCCGTCGCTGGGGGCGTTGAACTCCCCGGCAATGGCTTCCAGCACGTCGCGCACGGCAATGACGCCCTGCACCTCGCCGTACTCATCGACGACGAAGACCAGCGGCGCGTCCGAGACCCGGAAATGTTCCAGCAGCTCCATGCCCGACAGCGTCTCGGGCACGTACAGCGGCGCCTCCAGCCCCGTCGCCAGGTCCAGCGGCTGGCCCTCCAGCATGCCGGCCAGCAGCGCGGGCGCATTCGCCACGCCCAGCACCTCGTGCAAGCCGCCGCGGCACACCGGGTAGCGGCTGAAGCCATGCTCGCGCAGCACGGCCAGCACCTCGGCCGGCGTCGCATCCACGTCCAGCCAGGCGATCTCGGCGCGCGGACTCATCATGGAACCGATCTGGCGCTCGTCCAGCCGGAACACATTGCGCACCATCTGGTGCTCGTGCTCCTCGATGACGCCGGCGTCCAGCCCCTCCTCCAGGCTGGCCGCAATCTCCTCTTCCGTCACGCCGCGCTGGCCCTTGTTGCGCAGCCCCAGCAGGCCCAGCGTCGCCTCGGTGGTGAAGCTCAGCAGCTTCACCAGCGGACGGGTGGCCGTGGAGATCATGTTCATCGGCGGCGCCACCAGCCGGGCCACCGTCTCGGGGTAGATCTGGCCGATGCGCTTGGGCACCAGTTCGCCGAACACGATGGTCAGCAGCGTGATGATGACCACCACCAGCGCGGTCGCCGCGATCTGCGTTGCCTCGGGGTTCAGGTGGAAGGTCTCGGTCAGCCACAGCGACAGCGGGCCGGAGAACGCCGCATCGCCCACGATGCCGTTCAGCACGCCGATGCCCGTGATGCCGATCTGCACCGTCGACAGGAACTTGGTCGGGTTCTCGTGCAGGTCCATCGCGGCCTGCGCGCCGCCCTCCCCGCTTTCCACCATCACCTGCAGTCTGGCCTTGCGGCTGGCGGTCAAGGCCATCTCCGACATCGCGAACAGGCCGTTGAGAAGAATCAGGAAGAGAACGAGGGCTGTATCCATTGAAAGCGCCGGAATCCGGTGAAAACCCGGAGTGGCGCGGGTCGAAAACGAAGCCCGGGAGACTAGCAGAAGCCCGTGAACCGGCCCATGGTGCCTTCCCTCGCCCCGCGCGGCCGGGACAATGGCCGCATGAACTATCTGATCGGCGATGTACAGGGCTGCTGCGACGCCCTGCAGCGACTGCTGCTGCGCCTGGACTTCTCGCCGTCGCGCGACCGCCTGTGGCTGCTCGGCGACCTCATCAATCGCGGCCCGGCCTCGCTCGCAACGCTCAGAACCTTGATCGGGCTCGGTGACGCCGCGACCTGCCTGCTGGGCAACCACGACCTGCACCTGCTGGCCGCGCACCACGGCGTGCGCCGGCCGCACGGTGGCGACACGCTGGACGACATCCTGAGCGCGCCGGACCGCGCCGCGCTGATGGACTGGCTGCGCCACCAGCGCATGGCCGTCTTCGAGGCTGGCTGGCTGATGGTGCACGCCGGCGTCGTGCCGCAGTGGACGCGCGAGGACGTGCTGGCGCTGGCCGCCGAGGTCGAGGCCGTGCTGCGCGGCCCCGAGTTGCCGGACTTCCTGCAGGCCATGTACGGCAACGAGCCGGCGCGCTGGAGCCCCGAACTGCGCGGCAACGACCGCCTGCGCTTCACCGTCAACGCGCTCACCAGACTGCGCTTCTGCACGGCCGACGGCGAGATGGACTTCAAGACCAAGGACGGCGCCGACGCCGCACCGGCAGGCTTCATGCCCTGGTTCGACGTGCCCGGCCGACGCACGGTGGACACGCCAGTCGCCTTCGGCCACTGGTCCACGCTGGGCCTCGTGAACCGGCCGGGCCTGCTGGCGCTGGACACCGGCTGCGTCTGGGGCGGTCGCCTGAGCGCCGCCCGCGTGCTCGACGGCGCGGCGTTGGAGATCATCCAGATCGACTGCGAACAGGCGCAACGGCCGGGTGGCTGAGCCTGCCGCTTAGAATGCGCCTCCCTCCGGAAGCGTGGGAGAGTGGTTTAATCCAGCGGTCTTGAAAACCGCCGAAGGTGTGAGCCTTCCGTGAGTTCGAATCTCACCGCTTCCGCCAGCTGATCGACCGCTCCGCGAGAGCGTGCAACTTTCAGCCCTTGCAAGTCTCCGACCTTCCCCCGCGGGGCTCTGGCCGGGCTCGGCATCCGAGTTGAGCCGGTGGCGCCGTTCCGGCGCGGCGCGTGCACGCGGGCACCGCGGCAAGGGCTTGCGCTTTGCCGGCACACTGGCGGGCCACTTTCCTCGCACGCCTGCCATGCATCGCTTCGGTTTCGACAACACCTATGCCCGCGAACTGCCCGGCGCCGCCGTGGCCTGGAAGCCCGCCACGGTGCCCGAGCCGCGCGTGCTGTTCGCCAACACCGAACTGGCCGAGCAGCTCGGTTTGCCGGCCGATGCGCTGACAGGCCCGGATGCCGCCGCGCTGTTTGCAGGCAATCTGCTTCCCGAGGATGCCGAGCCGGTGGCGCAGGCCTATGCGGGCCACCAGTTCGGCGGCTTCTCGGCGCAGTTGGGCGACGGCCGTGCGCTGCTGCTGGGCGAGCTCATCGACCGCTCGGGCCAGCGCCGTGACATCGCCTTCAAGGGCTCGGGCCGCACGCCCTTCTCGCGCGGCGGCGACGGCAAGGCCGCGGTCGGCCCCATGCTGCGCGAGGTGCTGATCGGCGAGGCCATGCACGCGCTGGGCATCCCCACCACGCGGGCGCTGGCCGTGGTGGCGACCGGCGAGCCCGTCTACCGCGAAACGCCCCTGCCTGGCGCCGTGCTGACCCGCGTGGCCGCCAGCCATCTGCGCGTGGGCACCTTCCAGTTCTTCTCCGCGCGCGGCGACCTGGACACGCTGGCTCGCCTGGCGGACTACACCATCGCCCGCCATGACCCGCAGCTGATCGGCGCACCGGACCGTCCGCTCCAACTGCTGCGCGCCGTGGCCCGGCGCCAGGCGAAGCTGGTGGCGCAGTGGCTGAACGTCGGCTTCATCCATGGCGTGATGAACACCGACAACATGGCGCTGTCGGGGGAGACCATCGACTACGGCCCCTGCGCCTTCATGGAGGCTTACGACCCGGCCACCGTGTTCAGCAGCATCGACCACGGCGGCCGCTATGCCTACGGCAATCAGCCGGGCATCGCGCGCTGGAACCTGGCGCGCTTCGCGGAGACGCTGCTGCCGCTGATGGCCGGTACCGACGACGAGGCGGCGATGGAGCGCGCGGTCGCCGAGGCGACGCTCGTCATTGACGAGTTCCCGGCGCTGCTGGCCGGCGAACTGCTGGCGGGCCAGCGACTGAAGCTGGGCCTTGGCGATGCCAGGCCTGCCGACGACGCAGCAGATGCCGCTCTGGCCAACGACTGGCTGGCGCTGCTGCACGCGCAGGCCGTCGACTTCACGCTGGCATGGCGCCATCTCGCCTCGGCAGCCGACCAAGGGGCCGAACCGCTGCGCGACCTGTTTGTCGACCGGGCGGCACTGGACGCCTGGCTGGCGCGCTGGCGCGAGCGCTGCGACCGCGATGGTGAAGCCACCAGCGGCGAGCGCGCCGCGCGCATGCGCCGGGCGAGTCCGGCCGTCATCCCGCGCAACCACCTCGTCGAGGAGGCACTGACCGCCGCCACCGAGGGCGACATGCAGCCCTTCCAGGCACTGCTCGCCGCCCTGCGCGACCCCTGGCAGGACGCCGCACTGGCCACGCGCTACGCGATGCCGGCGCCCACCGAAGTGACGGCGCGTTTCCGCACCTTCTGCGGCACCTGAGCGGCGCCACGACCCTCAGGTCGCGAGCAGCGGCGGCACGTCCTCGGGCGGCACCGGCCGGCAGAAGCCGAAGCCCTGCATCAGGTCGCAACCCATGGCCACCAGCGCCATCAGCGCCTGGCGGTCCTGTACCACCTTGCTGACGGCGGTGCCTTGGAACAGCTCGCGTAGCGCCGTCGTGGTGGCCGTGTCGGTGCGGTGCGGCCCTCCTGGAGCAGGCGGGCAGACTGCGACCTGAACTCGGGCGCCTTCTGCACGTTGGCCGTCAAGCGGTCGAACAGGCCGAGGAAGGTGTCCAGCGCGTTGCCGCTCTTGGCCACGCCCGCCTTCAGCTCCTTGCGCAGGTCGGTGCCCTGCTTGTCGAAGTCCTTGGGCGGCCAGGGAGCCGTAGTCGCCGGGCCGGTTGAAGCCGCGCAGCCCAGCGAGCTGTAGCTGCGCGAGTTGCCGATGTAGACGTCCGCGCTCCGCACTCCGGACAAGCCCAGTCCGTGGCAGGCCGCCCACGCCCTACCGGACCTGCACCCAGGCCAGCTCCACCCAGTTGTCGGGCCGGTGCACCGGCGTCACGTTGGCGCGCGCGGCCCAGGGAATGATCTGGCGGTGCAGCGGGATGACGGCCACCTGCTCGCGCAGCTCGGCCAGCGCGCCGCGGATCTGAGCCTCGCGCTTCTTGGGGTCGGCCTCCACGCTGCTCTGTGCCATCAGCGCGTCGGCGCGGTCGTTGCGCACGTTGCCGAAGTTGTAGAAGCCCGCTCCCCTGTCGCCACGGTTGCGGTAGAGCGGCGTCAGAATGGCCTCGGCGTCGGTGACGCTGCCGCCCCAGCCGTACATGAACAGGCTGCTGTCCTGTTTCTCCAGCTTGGGGAAGTACAGCACGCGCGGCATCGCGTTGACGCGGACCTTGACCTTCAGCTGCGCCCACATGGCCGCCAGCGCCGCGCAGATCTGCTCGTCGTTGATGTAGCGGTTGTTGGGGCAGTCCAGCGTGACCTCGAAGCCGTCGGCATAGCCGGCCTCGGCCATCTGCCTGCGCGCGGCGGCGATGTCGTAGGGCAGGCGCGTCTGCAGCGCCGGGTCGTCGAAGGACGCGTCGGCCGACGGCGTCAGCCCGCCCGTCGGCACGGACAGGCCGCTCATCAGCTTGGACCTCAGCGCCTCGATGTCGATGGCCTGGTACAGCGCGCGGCGCACGCGCAGGTCCTTGAAGGGGTTCCTGTCGCCGGGCACCTTGCCGTACAACAGCTTGTCGCGCGACTGGTCCATGCCGATGAACACGAGCCGGTTCTCCGGGCCGTCGATGACCTTCAGACCCGCCGTGTTGCGCAGCCGGGCGATGTCGCGCGGCGCGGGGTCATGCACGAAGTCGATCTCGCCGGAGATCAGCGCGGCCAGCCGGGTCGCGTCGCTGGCGATGGGGGTGTAGACCACGTCCTGCACATTGCCCTGGAACTTGCCCCACCAGTTGGCATTGCGCTTGAGCACGGTCTTGATGCCCGGCTGGCGGCTGACCAGCAGGTAGGGCCCGGTGCCGTTGGCGTGCAGCGACGAGTGGCTCTCTTCCTTGTTCTTGAAGTCCAGCGGCTTGGTCACGCGGTGCGTCTCGCACCACTTGCGGCTCATGATCCACAGCTGGTCGATGTGCTGCAGGAAGATGGGGTTGAAGGTGGCGAGCTGGAAGTCCACCGTCAGGTCGTCCACCCGCTTGGGCGTGCCCACCGCGTTCGCGTAGACGGCGATCTGCGAGGTGGGCTCCTTGGCACGCTGAATGGAGAAGACCACGTCGTCCGCCGTCAGCGGCGTGCCGTCGTGGAATTTGACGCCGGCGCGCAGCTTGAAGCGCCAGCTCAGTGGCCCGGTCTGCGTCCACTGCTCGGCCAGGCCCGGCACGATGGCCAGCTTGGCGCTGCGGTTCGTGAGCCGCTCGTAGATCTGGCCATTGACCATATTGGTCAGGCTCTCGTTCTGCGAATGCGGGTCCATGGTCTGCGGATCGCCCTGGTTGGCCCAGCGCAGCGTCTGTGCGGCCGCGCCGCAGGCCCATGCGAGCAGCAGCAGCCCCATCCATCGTCTCATCACGTACTCCCAACAACCGTTTGGCCGGCAGTTTAGGAGGCCGGGAAAGACCCCGCAGCCGGACTCAGTGCCTGCCGCTGGGGTTCCAGAGCTCGTCCAGGTGCTTGAAGCCCCACTGCTCGGGCGGCTCGCGGCCCACGATGCGGTCGCTGCTGCCGTTGGACAGGTCGACCAACTGCACCGGGATGGGCATGCTGGACTTGGTCGAATAGAAGACCTTGACGCGTGGCGCCACCAGCGATGCCGGGTTCTGGTCCACCACCACCGCCAGGCGCCCGGACTGCAGGCGCACCAGCGTGCCGGTGGGGTAGATGCCCACGCTCTTCACGAAGGCCTGGAAGATGGCCGGGTCGAACTGGCCCTTCCACTGCGACATGCGCTGCAGCGAGCCGGCCGGGTCCCAGGCCGCCTTGTAGGGGCGCGTGGACGTGATCGCGTCGTACACGTCGCACACCGCGCCCATGCGCGCGAACAGGCTGATCTGCTCCCCCGCCAGCTTGTGCGGGTAGCCGCTGCCGTCCATCTTCTCGTGGTGATGCAGGCAGACGTCCAGTGCCGCCGCCGGCACCTTGGCGCCGTCCTTCAGCAGCTCCCAGCCGCGCTCGGGGTGGCTGCGCATCACGTCGAACTCCGCGTCCGTCAGTGCGCCGGGCTTGTTCAGCACCGTCAGCGGCATCTGCATCTTGCCCACGTCGTGCAGCAGACCGGCCAGGCCGGCCTCGCGCACCTGGTCGTCGGGCAGGCCCAGGTGACGAGCCAGGGCCACCATCAGGCCGCACACGGCCACGGAGTGCATGTAGGTGTAATCGTCCTTGGTCTTGAGCCGGGCCAGGCTGACGAAGGCCGACGGGTTGCGCGCCAGCGAGGACGCGACCTCGTCGACGATGGGCAGGCAGACTTCCGAGTCGATGGCCTTGCCCAGGCGCGCCTCGCCAAACAGCGCCAGCACGGCGCCCTTGGTCCGGTTCAGCACCTGGGCGGCACGGTCCAGCTCGTCCTCCAGGCTGGCGCGCGCCTGGGCTGCCGCCGCGCGTAGCGCGGGAGCCGGCGCGGCGGGCGGCGGCACGGCAGGCGCCGAAGCCGGATCTGGCGGCGCTGCGGCGACATCACGGCCCTTGGCGTCGTCTATCCAGACGGCCGGCACGCCGCTGGCCTGCAACGCCGCGAGGTCGGCCGGATCGTCCAGCACGAACTTGGTCTTCCAGAAGGGATGCGAAAGCCAGGCTCCTTCCAGAGCCTGGATGAACATGCCCAGCCTCACCTCGGCGGTCGAGATCTTTTTCAACATGGAAGGCGTCGTTCCGGTCGGCGCAGTATCTACGCCACCCATTCGAATGGCTGTGCAACCTTGCACGCTTTGATCGGCGACAACAAAAAGCAAAAGCCGCCTCTCGCGAACGAGGGCGGCTTTCGAGCCGGGGGAGGCAAGAACTCAGCGCAGCTTTTTCTGCGGCACCGTCGCCAGTTCGGTCGGCAGGCTCGCGATGTAGGCCGCCATGGCCTTCAGTTCGGCGTTGCTGAACTGCTTGACCTGGCCGGCCATGACGCCGTTGGAACGGCCGACGCTGGCGTTCTTCTCGGTCTTGTAGGCCTTGAGCGCAACCGTCAGGTAGTCGGCGTGCTGGCCGGCCAGCTTGGGGTAGGTCGGGTCGATGGGCTTGCTGAAGTTGGCGCCGTGGCAGGACACGCAGGCGCCCTT
>CBFGPX010000032.1:0-25828 GCA_965650725.1 uncultured Comamonadaceae bacterium
GGCGCTGGAAGTGAAGCGCCAGGCGCGCCGCGTCGCGCAGACCGACTCCACCGTGCTGCTGCTGGGCGAGACCGGCACCGGCAAGGAGCTGATGGCCCACGCCATCCACTCGGCCTCGCGCCGCGCACACCGGCCGCTGGTGGGCGTCAACATCGCCGCCGTGCCCGAGACGCTGCTGGAGGCCGAGTTCTTCGGCGTCGCCCCCGGCGCCTACACGGGCGCGGAGCGCAAGGGCCGCGACGGCAAGTTCAAGCTGGCCGACGGCGGCACGCTATTCCTCGACGAGATCGGCGACATGCCGCTGGCGCTGCAGAGCAAGCTGCTGCGCGTGCTGCAGGAGCAGGAGGTGGAGCCGCTGGGCAGCAACACGGTCATGCGCGTGGACGTGCGCGTCATTGCCGCCACCAGCCGCGACCTGGCGGCCATGGTCGCCGCTGGCAGCTTCCGCGCCGACCTGTACTACCGCCTCAACGTGCTGCCCATCCGCGTGCTGGCGCTGCGCGAGCGGCTGGACGACATCGAGGCGCTGGCCGAGGCGCTGGGCGAGGACATCGCCCGCCGCAGCGGCATGCCGCAGAAGCTGCTCAGCCCCGATGCACTGGAATGGCTGGCGCAACAGGCCTGGCCCGGCAATATCCGCGAGCTGCGCAACACGCTGGAGCAGGTCAGCCTGATGAGCGACGACATGCAGCTGACGGCGGCGCATTTCAATGGCGGAGCCGCGATGCCGGCCGCCGTGGCGACGGCATCGCCGGCCGAGCCCACCCCGGCGCTGACGCTGGCAACCTCCCAGGCCGTGGCCCCGCTGCCCGAGTTGATCGAAGCGCTGGAGCGCGACGCCATCGCGCGCGCGCTGAAGGCCACCGGCGGCAACCGCATGGCGGCGGCGCGGCTGCTGCAGATCTCGCGAGCGTCGTTGTACGAAAGACTGGCGCGCTGGCCCGATCTCGAAGTCCAGCTTTCGGACAACGTCTGATTTCCAGACACCCAGACCTGCGCTAACGTCCAAAAACCTCGGGCCAACCCTGAGGAAAACCGGCTCCGGCGACCCTTCCCCGCCGGGCACGGCCCTTGCAAAAAGGGAAGACACCGTCTGCCAACAGAGCAGGCTGAACGACGACCTTCAGGAGACAAGCCCCATGCGTCCGATCACGCGCCGCTTTGCCCTCGCCGCCGCCACCCTTGCGGCGGCCATCCTCCCTGGCCACACGATGGCCCAGGGCAAGGAGATCCGCATCGCCCACGTCTACAGCAAGACCGGCCCGCTGGAGGCCTACGGCAAGCAGACGCAGATCGGCTTCATGATGGGCCTGGACTACGCCACCGGCGGCACTTTTGCCCTGGCTGGCAAGAAGATCGTCGTCATCGAGAAGGACGACCAGGGCAAGCCCGACGTGGGCAAGAGCCTGCTGGCCGCCGCCTATGGCGACGACAAGGCCGACATCGCCGTCGGCCCCTCGTCCAGCGGCGTGGCGCTGGCGCTGCTGCCGGTGGCCGAGGAGTACAAGAAGATCCTCGTCGTGGAGCCGGCCGTGGCCGACTCCATCACCGGCGACAAGTGGAACAAGTACATCTTCCGCACCGGCCGCAACTCCTCGCAGGACGCCATCGGCAACGCCGTGGCTTCAGACATCCAGGGCCTGAACATCGGCATCCTGGCCCAGGACTACGCCTTCGGCCGTGACGCCGTGAAGGCCTACAAGGAAGCGCTGAAGAAAGCGAAGATCGTCCACGAGGAGTACCTGCCCACGGCGACGACCGACTTCACCGCCGGCATCCAGCGCCTGGTGGATGCGCTGAAGGACAAGCCCGGCCCCAAGGTCATCGCCGTCGTGTGGGCCGGTGCGACGACGCCCTTCCCCGCGCTGGCCGCGCTGGACCTGCAAAAGCGCTACGGCATCGGCGTGGGCTCGGGCGGCAACATCCTGCCGGCCATGGCCGCGTACAAGCAGTTCCCCGGCATGGAGGGCGCGACCTACTACTACTTCGGCATCCCCAAGAACCCGGTCAACGAGTGGCTGGTGTCCAACCACTACAAGCAATACAAGAACCCGCCCGACTTCTTCACCGCCGGCGGCATGACGGCCGCCATCGCCATCGTCGAGGCGCTGAAGAAGACGGCCGGCGACACCGCCACCAACAAGCTCATCAAGACCATGGAGGGCATGAGCTTCGAGACGCCCAAGGGCAAGATGACCTTCCGCGCGGAAGACCACCAGGCCATGCAGTCCATGTACCACTTCCGCATCAAGGTGGACCCGGCCTTCCCGTGGGGCGTGCCGGAGCTGGTGCGGGAGATCAAGCCCGAGGAAATGGCCGTCCCGATCCGCAACAAGCGCTGAGTTTTCCTGGCCCGGCAGCGGAAGCGGATCGATGCTTGAGACCAGAAACCTAACGATACGGTTTGGCGGCCACGTGGTCGTCGACGCGGTGTCGTGCGCCTTCGAGCCCGGCACGCTGACGGCCATCGTGGGCCCCAACGGCGCGGGCAAGACCACCTACTTCAACCTGATCTCGGGCCAGTTGCCCGCGAGCAGCGGCGAGGTGTGGCTGGACGGCGAGAACCTCACGGGCCTGCCCGCGCCGGTGCGCACGCGCCGCGACCTGGGCCGGGCCTTCCAGCTGACGCAGCTGTTCGCCCACCTGACGGTGCTGGAGAACGTGCGGCTGGCCGTGCAGGCGCGGCAGCGCAAGGGCTTGAAGCTGCTGTCGACCTGGCTGTCGCACCGCGAGCTGATCGCTGAAGCGCAGTCGATTCTTGAGCGCGTGCGCCTGGGCTCGCGCGCCGACGACCTCGCCGCCAGCCTGCCGCATGGCGACCAGCGCAAGCTGGAGGTGGCCATGCTGATCGCGTTGGACCCCAAGGTCTATCTGTTCGACGAACCGACGGCGGGGATGAGCGTGGACGAGGTGCCCGTGGTGCTCGATTTGATCCGCGCGCTGAAGGCCGAGAAGAAGCACACGCTGCTGCTGGTGGAACACAAGATGGACGTGGTGCGCGAGCTGGCCGACCGCATCATCGTGCTGCACCAGGGCAAGCTGGTGGCCGACGGCGACCCGGCGACGGTGATCGCCTCGCCCATCGTGCAAGAGGCTTACCTGGGGGTTGCGGCATGAATCTGCTGGAGCTGCGCGGGGTTCATACCCACGTCGGGGCGTATCACATCCTGCATGGCGTGGACCTTGCGGTGCCCACCGGCCAGGTCACCATGCTGCTGGGCCGCAATGGCGCCGGCAAGACCAGCACGCTGCGCACGCTGATGGGTTTGTGGACGGCCAGCGCCGGGACGGTGACGTTCAAGGGCGAGGACATCACACGGTCGGCCACGCCCGACATCGCGGCACGCGGCATCGCCTACGTGCCCGAGACCATGGGCATCTTCGGCGAGCTGACGGTGGCGGAGAACCTGCTGCTGGCGGCGCGGTCGGCGAAGAAGCTGGCCGAGCTGGATGCTTCCCGGCTGGAGTGGCTGTTCGGTTTCTTCCCGGCGCTGAAGACCTTCTGGGCGCATCCGGCGGGCAAGCTGTCGGGCGGGCAGAAGCAGATGCTGGCCATTGCCAGGGCGCTGATCGAGCCGCGTGAGTTGCTGGTCATCGACGAGCCGAGCAAGGGGCTGGCGCCGGCGATCGTGCTCAATTTGATTGAAGCGCTGCGATCGGTGAAGGCGTCGGCAGGGACGACGGTGTTGCTGGTGGAGCAGAACTTTCGTGTTGCCGCTGAGTTGGGTGATTCGGTGGCGGTGATGGATGACGGTCGTGTCGTGCATCGGGGTTCGATGGCCGAGCTGATTGCTGATGCCGAGTTGCAGCAACGGTTGCTCGGGCTGTCGTTGGGGGCACACCAATGACCGTTATGCATCAGCCTTCGGGCTCGGTACTTCTGGTTGGTGGCGAGTGTGGTGCCGGGATGCGCGCCCGGCAGCGCGGTGACTTTCTTCTGCGGGGCCAGAAGAAAGTCACCAAAGAAGAGGCCCTGAACCGCACACCAGCACCAAGCGCACGAGCTACGCCGTGCAACAGCCGACAGCAGCCTGCGCAGATGCGAGCCGCTGCGCTCTCGCGTCTGACTTGTGAAGACCCACATCCATCGCATCACCTGCCCGTCCGACGCGCGGCTGCACGCCGTGCTCACCAGAACAGCCCCATGCAGCGTCGCTCGGGCGACGCGGTATTGGTATTTGCTGATGAGCCCGGCGTGCAGCCGGCGTTAAGCGGCGTGAAGGTGCGATCAGCGCTGCTCGTCACAAGGACAGCAGCGAGAGCGCAGCGGGTCGCGTCCATACGCCAAGCCGCTGACCGTTTTCGCGCGCCGCTGCAGGCGGTGTCGCGATGGCTTGCGGTTCAGGGCCTCTTCTTTGGTGACTTTCTTCTGGCCCCGCAGAAGAAAGTCACCGCGCTGCCGGGCGCGCATCCCGGCACGGCACTCGCCAGCAGCCTGAAGTAGCGAGCCCATGAAACTCGACCCCAAGCCCCTTGCACTCCTGGCAGCCCTGATGCTCATCGCGCTGCCGCTGACCGGCAGCCCCAGCACCTGGCTCAACCTCACGCTGGCCGGCGTTGCCATGGGCCTCATCATCTTCGTCATCGCCTCCGGCCTGACGCTGGTGTTCGGCCTGATGGACGTGCTGAACTTCGGCCACGGCGTATTCATCGCGCTGGGCGCGTTCATGGCGACTACGGTGTTGGCCGCACTCGCCCCCTGGGCCACCGCCCCTGACGTCGCGTCCAACCTCGCCGCACTGGCGCTGGCCTGCCTCGCCGGCATGGCCATCGCCGCGGCTGTCGGCGTCGTATTCGAGCGCGTGCTGGTGCGGCCCGTCTACGGCCAACACCTGAAGCAGATCCTGATCACGATGGGCGGCATGATCATCGGCGAGGAGCTGATCAAGGCCAGCTGGGGCGCGCAGCTGATTCCGCTGCCCATGCCCGAGACGCTGCGCGGCATCTTCCTGTTCGGCGACGTCGCCGTCGAGAAGTTCCGGCTGCTGTCCATGGCCATCGGCATCGTCGTGCTCGTCGCGCTGCTGCTGGTGCTGAACAAGACCAAGATCGGCCTGCTGATCCGCGCCGGCGTGCAGGACCGCGAGATGGTGGAGTCGCTGGGCTACCGGATCAAACGCCTGTTCGTCGGCGTGTTCGTCGCCGGCTCCGCGCTGGCGGGCCTGGGTGGCGTCATGTGGGCGCTGGTGCAGCAGGGCGTGGAGCCGCAGATCGGCGCCAAGGTCAACCTGCTGCTGTTCATCGTCATCATCATCGGTGGCCTGGGCTCCACGCTGGGCTGCCTGGTGGGCGCGCTGCTGGTCGGCCTGGTGGCCAACTACGTCGGCTTCCTGGCGCCGAAGGCGGCGCTGTTCTCCAACATCGGGCTGATGGTCGCCATCCTGCTGTGGCGCCCGCAAGGCCTGTATCCGGTGGGAGCCAAGTGATGCGCGCCCTGCTCTCGCATGACCTGCCCCGCAGCCGCATCCTGGCCGCGCTGCTGCTCGCCTGCTTCGTCGGCCTTCTCGGCGCGCCGTTCATCTTCCCCGGCACGCAGGCGCTGAACGTCGCGGCCAAGGTGCTGGTGTTCATCCTGCTGGTGGCCAGCTACGACCTGCTGCTGGGCTACACCGGCATCGTCAGCTTCGCGCACACGATGTTCGTCGGCATCGGCGCCTACGGCATCGCGATCGCGTCGACGCGGCTGGGGCCGGACTGGGGCTCGCTGGCCATCGGCTTCGCCGCCGCGCTGGCGCTCTCCGCCGTGCTGGCGCTGGCGATGGGCCTGGCCAGCCTGCGCGTGAAAGCGATCTTCTTCGCAATGATCACGCTGGCCGTGGCCTCGGCCTTCATGACGCTGTGCTCGCAGCTCAGCGACTTCACCGGCGGCGAGGACGGCCTGAACTTCCAGTTGCCCGAGCTGCTGAGGCCATCGACCGAGTTCATGGAAGAGCCGTTCCTCGGCGTCACGCTGGACGGCCGGCTGCTGACCTACTACCTGTTGTTCGCCGCCGTCACCGCGCTGATCCTGCTGCTGCTGCGCATCGTCAACTCGCCGTTCGGCCGCGTGCTGCAGGCCATCCGCGAGAACGAGTTCCGCGCCGAGGCCATCGGCTATCGCCCGGTGGTCTATCGCACCGGCGCCAACGTCATCGCGGCGCTCGTGGCCTGCTGCGGCGGCGCGCTGCTGGCTCTCTGGCTGCGCTACACCGGCCCCGAGACGGCCATGAGCATGGAGATCATGCTGGACCTGCTGCTCATCGTCGTCATCGGCGGCATGGGGTCCATCTACGGCGCCGTCATCGGCAGCGTGCTGTTCATCGTCGCGCAGAACTACCTGCAGGCGCTGCTGAGGGGCGCGGGCTCGCTGGTCGAGGGCCTGCCGGTGCTGAGCACACTGGTGTCGCCCGACCGCTGGCTGTTGTGGCTGGGCCTGCTGTTCGTGCTGGCCGTCTACCACTTCCCCGGCGGCATCGTCGGGCGGTTGCGGCTGGCGGCGTGGACTCGTGGGAGGAAGAGCAAGCCATGAAGTCGCGCTACGTCAGCTGCGGGGGTCGCGAGATCCACATCACCGAATGGGGCGATGCCAGCGCGCCCACCGTCATCGCCTGGCATGGGCTGGCGCGTAGCGGCCGCGACTTCGACGACTTCGCGCAGGCCTTGAGCGCGCGCTGGCATGTCGTCTGCCCCGACACGCCGGGCCGTGGCCTGTCGCAGTGGGCGGCAGACCCGGCGCGCGAGTACTGCCTGGACGTCTATGTGGAGCAGGCGGAGGCCTTGCTGGACCAGCTGGGCCTGGGGAAGGTGCACTGGGTGGGCACGTCCATGGGCGGCGCCATCGGCACGCTGGCCGCGGCCACGCGGCTGCGCGGGCGCATCCGTCGCCTGGTGCTGAACGACAACGGCCCCGAGCTGGCCGCACCGGCGCTGGAGCGCATCAAGACCTACGCCGGCCAGCCGCCCAGCTTCGCGACGGTGAGCGAGCTGGAGCGCTACTTCCGCGAGATCTATGCGAGCTTCGGTCACCTGAGTGACACGCAATGGCGCGCGCTCACCGAACACTCGCTGCGCCGCCTGCCCGATGGCCGCGTGACGACGCACTACGACCCCGCGCTGGTGGCGCAGTTCCAGCACCACCCCGACGACTATTCGCTGTGGTCTGCATGGGACCAGCTGGACCTGCCCGTGCTGTGCCTGCGCGGCGAGCAATCGACGCTGCTGACGGCAGAGACCGCGCAGGCGATGCGCGAGCGTGGGCCGCGCGCGGCGGTGGCCGTCATCCCCGACTGCGGCCATGCACCAGCGCTGAACACGCCCGAGCAGATCGGCCTCATCGAGCGCTTCCTCGCCGCGGGCGAAACCCCATGAAACCACGTAAGCCAGTGTGCAGGCTCGCAGCCTAGAGTCGCGCATCTCACCGACGAGACGCCATGAGCGAATTCATCCTCGAGACACAAGACCTGACCAAGGAGTTCAAGGGCTTCACCGCCGTGGACTCCGTCAATCTGCGGGTGCAGCGCGGCCACATCCACGCGCTGCTGGGTCCCAACGGCGCGGGCAAGACGACCTGCTTCAACCTGCTGACCAAGTTCCTGACGCCCACGCGCGGGCGCATCGTGTTCGCGGGCCACGACATCACCGGCGAGACCTCGGCGCAGATCGCGCGCCGCGGCGTCATCCGCTCGTTCCAGATCTCGGCCGTGTTCCCGCACCTGACGGTGCTGGAGAACGTGCGCATCGGCCTGCAGCGCTTCACCGGCACCAGCTTCCATTTCTGGAAGGGGCTGACCGGGCTGAAGACGCTGGACGCCAAGGTGCTGGCGCTGCTGGAGCTGGTGGACCTGCGCGACATGGCCCATTTGAAGGCCGCCGACCTTCCCTACGGCCGCAAGCGGGCTTTGGAGATCGCCACGACGATGGCCATGGAGCCGCAGCTGATGCTGCTGGACGAACCCACGCAGGGCATGGGGCACGAGGACGTGGACCGCGTGACGGCGCTGATCAAGCGCGTGGCCGAGGGGCGCACGGTGCTGATGGTGGAGCACAACATGAAGGTGGTGGCCAGCATTGCTGACCGCATCACGGTGCTGGCGCGCGGCGCTGTGCTGGCGGAAGGGGACTACGCGACGGTGTCCAAGCATCCGGCGGTATTGGAGGCTTACATGGGCACCGAGGCGACTGAGTTGGTGGGGGCGCATTGATGGCCCTTATGCATAAGCCTTCGGGCACGGCACTCGCCACCCACCTGAAGTACCGAGCGAGCTGAAAAACATGGCCACCCCAGCACTCGAAATCAGCAACCTCCACGCCTGGTACGGCGAAAGCCACATCCTGCATGGCATCAACCTCAGCGTGCAGCCGGGCCAGGTCGTCACGCTGCTGGGCCGCAACGGCGCCGGCCGCACGACCACACTCAGAGCCATCCTGGGCCTCACCGGCGCACGCAAAGGCTCCATCAAGATCCACGGCGAGGAAACCATCGACCTCGCGACGCATCGCATCGCCCAGCTGGGCATCGGCTACTGCCCCGAGGAACGCGGCATCTTCGCCAGCCTCACCGCCGAGGAGAACCTGCGCCTGCCCCCGCCGCTGAAAAGCAAGCGCGGCAAGGCGATGTCCGAGGCCGAGATCTACGCGATGTTCCCCAACCTCGCCGAGCGCCGCCACAGCCCCGGCACCCGCCTGTCCGGCGGCGAGCAGCAGATGCTGGCCGTGGCGCGCATCCTGCGCACGGGCGCCGACATCCTGCTGCTGGACGAGATCTCAGAAGGCCTCGCCCCCGTCATCGTCCAGGCCCTGGCGCGCATGATCCGCACACTCAAGAGCCAGGGTTTCACCATCGTCATGGTGGAACAGAACTTCCGCTTCGCCGCGCCGTTGGCGGATCACTTCGTCGTCATCGAGCACGGCGAAGTCGTGCTGTCCTTCCCCGCAGCCGACCTGCCGGCCCACCAGGCCCGGATGGACGAGCTGCTCAGCGTCTGAAGATCCAACCAGGAGACAACACCATGAAGAAGACCCTCATCGCCGCTGCCCTCGCCACCTGCGGCCTCGCCGCGCACGCGCAGATCTCGGGCGACGTCATCAAGATCGGCATCATCACGGACATGTCAGGCCTGTACGCCGACATCGACGGCCAGGGCGGCGTGGAGGCCATCAAGATGGCCATCGCCGACGCCAAGGGCATGGCCGCCGGCAAGAAGATCGAACTGCTGTTCGCCGACCACCAGAACAAGGCCGACGTGGCGTCCGCCAAGGCGCGCGAATGGCTGGACACGCAAGGCCTGGACGTGCTGGTGGGTGGCACCAACTCCGGCGCCAACCTGGCCATGGCCAAGGTCGCGGCCGAGAAGAAGCGCGTCTTCATCTCCATCGGCGCCGCGTCGGCCCGCCTGACGAATGAAGACTGCACGCCCTACACGGTGCACTACGCCTACGACACGGTCGCGCTGGCCAACGGCACCGGCAACGCAGTGGTCAAGAGCGGCGGCAAGAACTGGTACTTCCTGACCGCCGACTACGCCTTCGGCGCCAGCCTGCAGGCCGACACGACGGCCGTCGTGCAGAAGGCCGGCGGCAAGATCGTGGGCAGCGTGAAGCACCCGCTGTCGGCCAGCGACTTCTCGTCCTTCCTGCTGCAGGCGCAGGGCTCGGGCGCGCAGATCCTGGGCCTGGCCAACGCCGGTGGCGACACCATCAACTCCATCAAGGCCGCCAACGAGTTCGGCGTCACGAAGACGATGAAGCTGGCGGGCCTGCTGATGTTCATCAACGACGTGCACTCGCTGGGCCTCAAGGCCACCGAGGGCATGTACCTGACCGACGGCTGGTACTGGAACCAGAGCGCCGAGTCGCGCGCCTGGAGCCGCCGCTTCTTCGAGAAGATGAAGCGCATGCCGTCCATGCTGCAGGCGGCCGACTACTCGGCCATCGCCCATTACCTGAAGGCCGTGGACGCGACCAAGACCGACGACTCCGACAAGGTCATCGCGAAGATGAAGGCCACCAAGATCAACGACTTCTTCGCGAAGAACGGCGAGATCGGCCCGGACGGCCGCATGCGCTACGACATGTACCTGATGCAGGTGAAGAAGCAGGCCGAGTCCAAGGAACCCTGGGACTACTACAACGTGGTGCAGACCATCCCGGCGAACGAGGCTTACACAAAGCTCGCCGACTCGAAGTGCCCCTTGGTCAAGAAGTGATCTGAGGCCGGCCTGACATGACTGAGTTGTTCGGTATCCCGCTGCCCGCGTTGCTGGGCCAGCTGCTGCTGGGCCTGGTGAACGGCTCGTTCTACGCGATGCTGTCGCTGGGCCTGGCGGTCATCTTCGGCATGCTCAACATCATCAACTTCGCCCACGGGGCGCTGTACATGATGGGCGCCTTCCTGGCGTGGATGGGCATGGACCTGCTGGGGCTGAACTACTGGGTCATGCTGGGCCTGGCGCCGCTGCTGGTGGGGCTCTTGGGCATCGTCATCGAGCGGACGATGCTTCAGTGGCTCTACAAGCTGGACCACCTCTACGGCCTGCTGCTGACCTTCGGCATCACGCTGGTCATAGAGGGCGTGTTCCGCAGCTTCTACGGCGTCTCGGGCCAGCCCTACTCGGTGCCCGAGCAGCTGCAGGGCGCCACCAACCTCGGCTTCATGATCCTGCCCAACTACCGGGCCTGGGTGGTCGTGGCCTCGCTGATCGTCTGCTTCGCGGTGTGGGCGCTGATCGAGAAGACGTCGCTGGGCGCCAAGCTGCGCGCCGGCACCGAAAACCCCAAGCTCGTGCAGGCCTTCGGCATCAACGTGCCCCGCATGGTGACGCTGACCTATGCCGGCGGCGTGGCGCTCGCGGCCTTCGCCGGCGTGCTGGCCGCCCCCATCCTGCAGGTGTCGGCGCTGATGGGGTCCAACCTCATCATCGTCGTGTTCGCCGTGGTGGTCATCGGCGGCATGGGCTCCATCCTCGGGTCCATCGTCACGGGCCTGGGGCTTGGCATCATCGAAGGGCTGACCAAGGTGTTCTACCCCGAGGCGTCCAACACGGTCGTGTTCGTCGTCATGGCCATCGTGCTGCTGGTGCGCCCCGCCGGCCTGTTCGGAAAAGAGAAGTGATGGACAAGAAGCTGCTCGGCTACGCCGCCCTGTTCATCGGCATCGCGCTGCTGCCCGTGTTGGGCGTGTATCCCATCTTCGTCATGAAGGTGCTGTGCTACGCCCTCTTCGCATGCGCGTTCAACCTGCTGGTGGGCTTCACGGGCCTGCTGTCCTTCGGCCATGCGGCGTTCCTGGGCACGGCGGGCTATGTCTGCGGCCACGCGCTGAAAGTCTGGGGCCTGCCCACGCCGGCGGGGCTCATCGTCGGCTCGCTGGCGGCGGCCGGCGTCGGGCTGGTGTTCGGCCTGCTGGCCATCCGCCGCTCGGGCATCTACTTCTCGATGATCACGCTGGCGCTGGCGCAGATGCTGTACTTCTTCTTCCTGCAGGCGCCGTTCACCGGCGGCGAGGACGGCCTGCAGAGCGTGCCGCGCGGCAGCTTCCTCGGCCTGGACCTGACCAGCGACCTGACGCTGTACTACGTCGTGCTGGGCATCTTCATCGCCGCGTTCTGGCTGATCTACCGCATCGTCCACTCGCCGTTCGGCCAGGTGCTCACCAGCATCCGCGAGAACGAGGCGCGCGCCACCTCGCTGGGCTATGACACGGCCCACTTCAAGCTGCTGGCCTTCGTGCTGTCGGCCGGCCTGGCGGGCCTGGCCGGCGCCACCAAGACGCTGATGCTGGGCTTCGCGACGCTGACCGACGCGATCTGGACCACGTCCGGTCTCGTCATCCTGATGACGCTGGTGGGTGGCATGGGCACGCTGGTCGGCCCCATCGTCGGCGCGCTGGTCATCATCGCGCTGGAGAACAAGATCGGCGACTTCGGCAAGCTGCTGGCCGACACCACCGGCGTGGCCTGGTTCAACGGCCTGGGCGAATCGGTCAGCCTGGTCACCGGGCTGATCTTCATCGTCTGCGTGCTGGCCTTCAGGCGCGGGCTGGTGGGCGAGGCGATGGCGCTGTGGGAGCGGCGGCAGAAGCCGGCTTCTTCTTCCTGAAGACAAGCACGTTGCCGGCCATGACGAGTACCAGGCCGATCAAGGCCGGCACGGTCCACCGGTAGCCCTCCACCCAGGCCGACACGTTCAGCGCAACCACCGGGAACAGCACCGTGCTGTAGGCCGCCCGCTCCGGGCCCAGGCGGCCCACCAGCGTCAGGTAGGCCGTGAAGCCGATGACCGAGCCCGGGATGGCCAGGTACAGCAGCGCGCCGACATAGCGCGGGCTGGCGTCGAACACCCACGGCACGCCCGACACCAGCGCGTAGCCGCACAGGATGGCCGTGCCCACCGCCATGCCCCAGGCGTTGGTCTGCACCGGCTTCAGCCCCTCGCCTTGCAGCGCGGCCGACAGCAGGTTGCCGGTGGAAAAGCACAGCGTGCCGCCCAGCGCCCAGGCCAGGCCCGTCAGCGTGCCGGCGCCGGCATGCTGCGCGGTGATCTCGGGCCAGAACAGCAGCACCAGCCCCGTCAGCCCCAGCGCGCCACCCGCCAGCACCTGCGGCGCGATGGCTCGGCCGTGCACCAGCCGCGCCAGCAGCGCGTTCCACAGCGCCGCGCTGGAGAACACGACGGCCACCAGCCCGCTGGCCAGCGTCTGGCTGGCGTTCAGGAAGCAGACGAAGTTCAGGCAGAAAAGGCACAGGCCCTGGGCCAGCACCCAGGTGAGCGCTCGCCCACGTGGCAGCACCAGCTGCCGTCGCCAGGCCAGCCAGGCGAACAGCACCAGCGCCGCGAGGCCGAAGCGGTAGGCGATGGACAGCGAGATGGGCACCGGCCCCAGCTGCCACTTCAGCGCAATCCACGTGGTGCCCCAGATCAGCACCACCAGCACGTACAACAAGACATTCATGCCACCAGCATCGCGAAACAGGCGATGCCGCGATTGCAGATTCCTGCGCATCGTCGGCCCTGCGCCGGCACGGAGAAGGCCGGGCCCGTAGCATCGCCGCATGCTTGATCTCACCGCCGGCGCCACCGCTGACCAGCCCGTCTTCGACGTGCTGAGCCGCTCGCTGGCGCGCCGTGAGCGCGAGGTCGCGCTGCCCGACGGCCTGCGGCTGGTGCAATGGCACAACCACGGCGGCCGCATGGACTACCAGCGGCCCGGCCACCACACGCTGTCGGTCTATCTGCAGGGCGGCCATGCCACCCACCTGATCGAGACGCCGCGCGAGACCGGCTCGCCGGGCTGCTACTGCATCCTGCCCGCCGAGCACGAGTCGCACTGGAACGTGGCCGGGCCGCTGCGCTTCGTGCACCTCTACCTGTCGGCCGACGCCTGGGCAGACCGCATCGTGCGGCTGCTGGACGCCGAACCGCGCGCGATCACACTGGAGCAGCGCATCTTCGGCGCCGATGCCGCGCTGGCCGACTGGGGCCGCGAGGTCGCTGCGCTGGACTGGCAGGACCCCGCCCAGCGCCTGCACATCGACGCGCTGAGCCAAACCGCGCTGGACCACCTGGTGCTGCAGGCAGCTCGCCCACGCCAGCGCGAGCGGGCGGAACGGTCAGCCGGCGGCCTGTCCGGCGCGGCCCGCCGCCGCGTGCTGGAGTACATCGATGCTCATCTGGACAGCGCCGACCTGAGCCTGCCGCGCCTGGCGGACCAGGCCCATCTGTCCGAGTTCCACTTCGCCCGCATGTTCCGCGCGTCCATGGGCTGCACGGTGCACGACTGGGTGGCCGCGCGCCGGCTGGACCGCGCCCGCACGCTGCTGCGCCAGACCGCGCTGCCGCTGGCCGACATCGCCGCCGCCTGCGGCTATGCCGGCGCGAGTCACCTGAGCCAGCGCTTCAAGGCCGCGGTCGGCACCACGCCGGGGCAATTCCGTCGGCTGCTGCCACCACGCCGTCAGCAATCACCTGCGAGTTAGGGGGCGCGCGGCCGGGCGCTGTGGCCCACTATCTACCCATGTTCACGCCTGCCCGCCTTCGCCTGACCGCCGCGCTACTTGCCGCGCTGCTGGGCTTTGCCGTGGCGCTGAGCGAAACCACGCGCGAGCTGCTGGAAGATCCGCTCGCGATGCAGGCACCGCAGCGCTGAACGGCGCCTGCCGGTCGGGGAATTTCTCCCCCCGAACTCACCCCCTTCTCTCCCTACACTCGCCCCGCACTCTTGAGGGGTTCGGATGGCATCCAGCATCGTGAAGGCCGCCGCGGCGGCGGTGGTCGTGGCCGGCGTGGCCGTGGCGGCTTACTTCGGGTGGCAGCACTTCAAGACACCGGGCCTGCCCAGCAGCGCCGAGGTGGGCGCCGAGGAGGCGGCCTTTGCGTTCAGCGAGTGCAAGGCGCGGCTGTTCGACGGCTCGCCGGCCATCGCCGTGATGTTCACGCAAGCGCTGGACCCGCGGCAGGACTTCGGCAAGCTGCTGACCGCCAGCGAGGGCGATGCGCCGCAGCGCCGTGACGACGGCGGCGTCGACCCCAAGGGCAAGCCCGCCGACGCCAGCTTCAAGCCGCTGGCCGCCCGCTGGGTGCTGGGCGACAACCCGCGCGTGCTCTACCTGCCCTATGTGACGCCGGACCGCAGCTACCGGCTGACGATGAACGCCGAGCTGGCCGCGCGCGGCGGCGCCAAGCTGGCAACCGCGCAGGCCTGCGAGGCCGTCAGCGAGGCCATGCCGGCCAGCTTCTACTTCGCCAGCCGCGGCCTGGTGCTGCCGGCGGGCCAGAACGGCGGCCTGCCGGTCGTGACCGTCAACACGCCCGAGGTGGACGTGCAGTTCCTGCGCATCAAGCCCGAGTCGCTGTCGGCCTTCCTGGAGCAGGTGGTCGGGCGCCGGGCGCGCCACGGCGGCGGCGGCGACGAAGAAGGCGACTGCTGCTACGACGGCTACGGCGACAACCAGCGCCGGCTGCGCGGCACCGTGGGCGGTTGGGTGCTGGACGAGCTGCGCGCAATGAGCGAGAGCGTCTTCATCAGCCGCTTCAAGACCGACGAGCGCGCCAACCGGCGCAACACCAGCTTCCTGCCGGTCGAGAAGATCAAGGCGCTGCAGCAGCCCGGCATCTACGTGGCCGTCATGAGCCAGCCCGGCCGCTTCGGCTGGGACTACCAGGTCACGCATTACTACGTCACCGACATTGGCCTGCACCTGCGCCGCCATGCGGGGCAGATCGACGTGTTCGCCACCTCGCTGAAGAGCGGCAACGCGCTGCCCGGCCTGGCCGTCAGCCTGCTGGACGAGGCCGGCAAGGCGCTGGCCCAGGCGCAGACCGACAAGGACGGCCATGCGGTGTTCACCGGCACCAACGGCAAGGTGGGCGACCTGGCGCGGCTGGTGCTGGCGCGCAAGGACGACAAGGAAATGTCGGTGCTGTCGCTGCGCGACGCGGCGCTGGATCTCAGCGAGTTCGACGCCACCGGCCACCCCTCGCGCAGCAACAAGCTGTTCGTCTACGCCGGCCGCGACCTGTACCGGCCGGGCGAGAGCTTCAATGTGTCCGTGCTGAGCCGCGATGCCGACAGCCGGCTGCCGGCCAAGCTGGTGCCGCTGACGATCACGGTCAAGAAGCCCGACGGCAGCAAGCTCGTCGAGCAGCTGGTGCAGCCGGGCAAGACCGGGCAAGGCTACTTCCAGCACGCCATCACGCTGCCGGCCGACGCGCCCACCGGCGGCTGGACGCTGCAGGCCCGCGTGGACCCGGCTGCCAAGGTGCCGGATGCGCAATGGGCCTTCAAGGTGGAGGAGTTCCTGCCCGAGCGCATGAAGCTCACGCTGAGCGCGCCCGACGCGCCGCTGACCGGCGAGGTCAGCCTGCCGGTGCAGGTGCAGGGCGACTACCTTTACGGCGCGCCCGCCGCCGGCAACCGGCTGCAGGCCACGGTCAGCACCGAGCGGCTGGCCAACCCGCTGGCGAGCAAGCTCCCCGGCTACCTGTTCGGCGACTTTGCCGACGACAAGGCCCGCAGCCGGCAAGACCTGCCCGAGGCCGAGCTGGACGAGCAGGGCAAGGCCGAAGTCACGCTGACGGCCAACCTGTCCGAGCGCAGCTCGCCGATGCGCGTGCGTGGCGCGTTCAGCCTGCTGGAGAGCGGCGGCCGGCCGGTGGTGCGCAGCATCGAGCGCACCTGGTGGCCCGCGCCCGCGCTGGTGGCCGTGCGCCCGCTGTTCGACCGCAACGTGGCGCCCGAAATGGGCCTGGCCGGCTTCGAGGTGCAGCGGGTGGACGCCACCGGCGCCTTCAAGCCCGCCAAGGACTTGAAGCTCACGCTGACCTACGAGGAGCGCCAGTGGTACTGGCGTTATGACGACGGCCGCGGCTGGCACTCGGGCTTCAACACGACGGACGAGCTGGTCGAGGCCCGCACGCTCAACCTCACCGCCAAGACCACCGTGAACCTGCCCGTGCGCTGGGGCCGCTACCGGCTGGAGATCGAGGACCCGCAGACCAACGAAACCCTGCGCTATGCCTTCTACGCCGGCTACGGCGCGCAGGACGCCGACGACATCGGCAACCGCCCCGACCGCGTGCAGCTGCAGTTGAAGGGCTCGCCCTACAAGCCCGGCGACGCCGCCAAGCTGACCATCAAGCCACCGCACGACGGCGAGGCCGTCGTCACCGTGGAAGGCGACCGCGTGCTGTGGAGCAAGCGCATCAGCGTGAAGACCTCGGGCACCGACCTGGAGATCCCCGTGGGCAGCACGCCCGAGTGGCAGCGGCAGGACTTGTACGTCACCGTCGCCGCCTTCCGCCCCGGCAGCCAGGGCGACCGCGTCACGCCGGCCCGCGCGCTGGGCCTGGTGCACCTGCCGCTGAACCGCGAGGACCGCAAGCTGAAAGTAGCGCTGGAGGCGCCGGCCAAGACCGTGCCGTCCACCACGCTGCCGATCAAGGTCAAGGCACCGCAGCTCGCCGGCAAGGCGGCAATAGTCACCGTCTCCGCCGTGGACGTGGGCATCCTGAACATCACCAACTTCAAGACGCCCGACCCGGTCGACTACTTCTTCGGCAAGCACCGCTACGGCGCCGACGTCCTGGACCTCTACGGCCGCCTCATCGAGAAGATGGACGGCAACACCGCGCAGCAGAAGTTCGGCGGCGACGCCGGCAAGCGCGACACGCAAAGCATGCCGCGCAAGGTGTTGCTGGTGGACCTGTTCAGCGGTCCCGTCGCGCTGGATGCCAAGGGCGAGGCGACGATCCAGCTCAAGCTGCCCGACTTCAACGGCACGCTGCGGCTGATGGCCGTGGTCAGCAGCGCGGACAGCTATGGCAGCACGCAGGCCGACACGGTGGTCGCCGCGCCGTTGGTGGCCGAGCTGTCCATGCCGCGTTTCATCGCGCCGGGCGACAAGGCAACGATTGCGCTCGACGTGACCAACCTCAGCGGCGCGCCGCAGGAGGTCCAGGTCGTGCTGAGCGCCACCGGGCCGGTGCGCATCACCGGTTCGGCCGATACGGTGAAGCTGGCCGACAAGCAGCGCCAGATCCTGCGCTTCCAGGCCGAGGCGCTGGATGCCTACGGCCTCGCGCCCATCAAGCTGAGCGTCACGGCCGGCGCGCTGAAGCTGGAGCGCGAGGCCGCGCTGCAGGTGCAGCCCGCCACGCCGCTTGTGCGCGAGAGCCGCCGCATCCGCCTGGAGCCCGGCGCCACGCAGGCCGTGGACCGCGCGCTGCTGGACCCGTACTGGGCCGGTTCCGCTGCGCTGTCTTTAAGCGTCAGCAACACGCCGCCCATCGACATCCAGGACCAGGTGCGCGGCCTGCTGACCTACCCCTACGGCTGCCTGGAGCAGACCACGTCCAGCGCCTACCCGCTGGTCTTCATCGACGACGAGGCCGCCAAGCGCTGGGGCATGACACCCGTGCCGCGGGAAGAACGCGCCAAGCGGCTGGAGGGCGCCTTCGCCCGCCTGGCCGGCATGCAGCAGCCGCGTGGCGGCTACGGCCTGTGGGCTTCCGGCAACCCCTACGAAGCCTGGCTGAGCGCCTATGTCACCGGCTTCCTGCAGGACGCCCGCGACGCCGGCTTCGCCGTGCCCGAGGCGCAGCTGGCCAAGTCGCTGGAGAGCCTGACCGAGCAGTTCCAGCGCAGCCCCGGCCAGCAGATGACGCCGCCCAAGGACGTGCGCCGCAACGACAAGGGCTATGTCGCCGATTACCGCGAGGCCGAGGTGCTGCGCCTGGCCCACCAGCGCTTTGCCGAGGCCGCGCATGCCGGCTACATCCTGGCCCGCGAGCAGAAGGCGCCGCTGGCCACGCTGCGCACGCTGCACGACAAGCACCGCGCCAGCAGCCTGAGCCCGCTGCCGCTGGTGCAGCTGTCGCTGGCCTTGAAGCTGATGGGCGACGAAGCCCGCGCCAAGGCCGCGCTGGACGACGCGATGCAGCGCGGCTACGGCTACCAGCCCGACGATGGCCCCTGGGGCCAATGGCTGGGCGACTACGGCTCCCGCATCCGCGACCGCGCGCTGGCCTACGCGCTGCTGCTGCGCCACAAGGTCGAGCACGACAAGCGCGAGAACCTGCTGTTCGACCTGGCCGACGACTTCGGCCGCCGCAACTACTACTCCACGCAGGAGCGCCTGGCGCTGTTCCTTGCCGTCCACGCCGCCACGCAGGGCGCCGGCAAGGACGACGCGTGGAAGACCACGCTGACCCTTGGCGCCAAGGCCGGCACCTGGACCGGCAGCGGCACCGGCCAGCAAAGCTTCGACGTGGCGCAGCTGCGCTCCGGCCTCACGCTGAAGAACGACGGCGACAAGCCGCTGTACCTGGACGTCACCGCCCAGGGCTACCCGGTCAAGCCGCTACCGCCCAGCGGCGAGCGCATCAGCGTGGAGCGCGCGATGTTCACGACCGACGGCAAGCCCGTGACGGCGCGGCAGTTCACCACCGGCGAGATGTACGTCGTGCGCCTGCGCGTGAAGGCGGCGCAGCCCATCAAGGACGGCCTGGTGGTGGACCGCATCCCGGCCGGCTTCGAGGTCGAGAACCTGAACCTCAGCCAGGGCCCGCAGGCCGGCGAGTTCACGGTGGACGGCGTCAACGTGGCCCAGGCCAATGCCAACGAGCGCATCGTCCACACCGAATACCGCGACGACCGCTTCGTCGCCGCCGCCCGGCTGGGACCGCAGCCGCTGGACCTGTTCTACCTGGTGCGCGTGGTGACGCCGGGGCGGTATGGGGTGCCGGCGACGTTTGCGGAGGATATGTATCGGGCGGAGATTCGGGGTGTCGGCAAGGCCGAAGGGGAGATCGTGGTGGTGGACAAGAAGGCCGCGCCGTGACCGCCCTTCAGCCTCTCATCGGCAGCCGCATCCTCACGCTGCGCGAGCAGCGGGTGATGATCGATGCCGACCTGGCTGAGCTCTACGGCGTGCCTACCAAGGCCTTGGTGCAAGCCGTGAAGCGCAACGCGGCCAGGTTCCCGGAGGATTTCATGTTCCAGCTCTCGGCCGAGGAGTTCGCCGCTTTGGGTCACAGTCTGTGACCTCAAACGTCGGCAGCCCGCCCGGCCGCGGTGGCAGGCGCACCGCGCCCTACGCCTTCACAGAGCAGGGTGTGGCGATGCTGTCTTCGGTTCTCTCAAGCCCGCGCGCCGTCGCGGTGAACATCGAGATCATGCGCACCTTTGTGAGGGTGCGCGCCCTGGCCACGACGCACGCTGACCTCGCGCAGCGCCTGGCCGAACTGAAAGACAAGACCGAGGGGCTAGCTCAGAGCCACGACACGTTCAGCCGCAACACGCGCGCCCAGCTCAAGCAAGTCTTCGATGCGCTGCGCGAGCTTTTGGGTCAGGCCTCAATACTGTTCGCTTAGAACCGACCAGCCCGGTAGCTCCAGTGCAAAGACGCTGGGGTTCGCAATGCTCACCCCAGCCTACTCAGCTTCCAACATTCCGACGTAGTCGCGTAAGCGTAAGTACGCGTCCGCGGGCCAAAAGGCACAGGAGGCCAATAAGGAGCATGCTGAAACTCGTGAGCTCAGGTACAGGCGCCGACATCGGTATTGCAGCAACATATCGTTGCCCATATCCAGCTTGGTTGGGCATACTGTCTGCAAGGGCAATACGTTGTAGACCGGTCGCAGACATCTCAAATATTCCCATACTTCCCCAGCCAGACCCGAGGAGAATTCTCCCATCGGGCGCGACAACCATATCAGTGTTCAAGCCAAATTCAGAAATTCCCTTCAGAACATTTGACACCCCGTCAAATGCCATGACCTTATCATAGAAACCTGAATAGCCGCTGGCCGTAACATAGAGCGTGTCTGAAAGTGGGTCGAAAGCGACGTTTGCAATGCCCATTACGTGATTCATACTCCAGCTATTGTCGATCAAGCGTTGCGGATCTTCAATATTGGTCGGCACAGTGCCAACTTTTTTTCCGGAACTGTCGTATCGCAATAGAGAGGAGTTTATTGTGACAAAGCTGCCATCTGCTATCGACGCGAAAGATCGTTGCCCAATGGTGCCGTAATCCTGTGTTGCCGGCTTGGAGGAACCATCGGCTCCGTATTGAACAAGCCCCTTGCTGGTGGAAACATAGAAACTATCGCTGCGGGAATCATATTCAATGCTGCCAGACGCAGAATAGCTCAACGAATCCTTAATTGTGAATTCCGATTGCAATTCACCCTTTGAGTTAAGAACTTCGATACGAGCGCTCCCGGCCGAATGGCTGCCATAATTGTCTGTGACTACGTATAGGTTGTTTTCATCTCTAAATGCGATACCGTAGACTTGACGAGTGCCGCTGACAATGGGCATGGTTTCAATGAGAGCGCCGCTCTTCGAGAAATGCCCTAGTAGCTGACCCGTAGTTGCGTAATAGTCGCCAGCCGTAAATGTCATTGCACCTGACGCAATCGGAATGATTGCCAGTGCAGCAGAGACGCTCATTGTGAACTTTTTCATGGTTTCCCCCTGTGAAATTTCGCCGGATGCTATCAGACAGCTTTAGTGCCCAGCCCGCCTAGTTAAGGGTTAGCAGGGCGTAGAGGATGGATCAACAAGCAGCAGAGTCAAAAGCCGGGGGCAGGCCTCAAATTTCAAGTCCCCAGCGCAGCGCTCTTGCACACCAACTCGGCACTCCTTACGATCACGCATATCGAAAGGAATTCCTATGCCCGACGCCACCCTCACCGCCAAAGGCCAGACCACCATCCCCAAGGAAATCCGTGAGCAACTGGGCCTGGAGGCCGGCGACAAGCTGACCTTCACCACGCTCAGCGACGGCACGGTGGTCATGCGTGCCAAGACGCGCAACCTGCTGGATCTGGCCGGCAGCCTGTCGCGCCCTGGCCAGCCCTCTGTCGACGTGGCCGACATGAAGCCGATGCGCGCCTGACCGCCTCAGACGGTCTACCGCGTTGACCATCGCCATCGACACCAACGTCCTCGTGCGCCTGCTGGTGCGCGACGACGAAGCGCAGTTCGCAGTCGCCGCTCGCCTTGTCGAACAAGCCGAGGCCTCCGACGAGCCGCTGCTGATCCTGCTGGGTGCATTGCTGGAAACCGAATGGGTGCTGCGCAGCCGCTACCGGCTGGACAAACCCGCCATCGCCAACGCCTTCGCCCGCCTGCTGGAAGTGGACGGCGTCGTCTTCGAGCATGAGGCCACGGTCGAAGAAGCGCTTTACATCTGGACCCAGCACGCCAGCGCCGACTTCGCCGACTGCCTGCTCAATGCCCGCGCCGCTCACCTGGGCTGCACGCGCTTCGTGACCTTCGATGCCGGCGCCGCCAAGCTGCCGCACGGAGAACTGCTGACTTCCTGAGAACCACAACACCGTGTCCTTTGCACTGCCCCTCCGCGACGCTCACTCCGCCGACCTCCCCGCCATCGCCGAGCTGTTCGACCTCTACCGCCAGTTCTACGAGCAACCCGCCGACCGCGCGCTGGCGCAGGACTTCATCGCCCAGCGCATGCAGCGCCGCGAGTCGGTCATCCTGGTGGCAGATGCAGGCGCCGATGGCCTGATGGGCTTTGCCCAGCTCTACCCGACCTTCTGCTCCGTCGAAGCCAAGCCCATCTACACGCTGTACGACCTCTTCGTGCGCCCCGGCGCGCGCAAGGCCGGCGTGGGTCGGCTGCTGCTGCTGGCCGCCGAGGCCCGCGCGGCGGCGGATGGCAAGGCGCGCATGGACCTCACCACCGCCCGCACCAACCACGCCGCGCAGTCGCTGTACGAATCTCTGGGCTGGGTGCGCGACGATGTGTTCCTCGCGTACAACCGCCGCGTGGAGGCTTTGTCCTGATGCGTGCTGCCCTCGCCCTGCTGCTGTCGCTCGCGGCGGCAACCACCAGCGCCGCCCCGCTGCCCCCGACCGCCCGCGCCGAGGTCGACGCGCTGCTCGCCCGCCTGCAATCCTCCGGCTGCGAGTTCAACCGCAACGGCAGCTGGTACTCCGGCACCGAGGCCAAGGGCCATCTGCTGAAGAAGCTGGACTATCTGGAAGGCAAGGACATGGTGACCACCGCCGAGCAGTTCATCGCCCGCGGCGCGTCCAGCAGCAGCATGAGCGGCAAGCCATATCGGGTGCGCTGCGCCGGCAAGGCGCCGGTCGAGAGCGCCCAGTGGCTGACGGCCGAGCTGCAAACCCTGCGCGCCGCGCGCGCGGCATCCAGCCCGCGCTGAACGTCCACCGGCCATGAAGCCCAGCCGCCTGCGCCGCGTCGAGCTGGGCGTCGCCGCGCTGCTGACGGCGGTGCTGGTGATCGACTTCGCCTGCTCGCTGCCCGAACCCACCGCCACCGCCCCCACGCTGACGGTCCTCGCCGCCGACGGCACGCCGCTGCGCAGCTGGGCCAGCGAAGACGGCGCGCAGCGCCACCCGACGACGCCCGAGGCCGTGTCGCCGCTGTACCTGCAGGCGCTGCTGCACTACGAGGACCGCTGGTTCCACTGGCATCCGGGCGTCAACCCCGCCGCGCTGGCGCGTGCGGCCTGGCAGTGGGCGCGGCATGGCCGCATCGTGTCAGGCGGGTCCACGCTGACGATGCAGGTGGCGCGCCTCGTCGACGATCAGGCCGCCGGCCGCAGCATCCCCGCCAAGGCGCGCCAGATCGCCCGCGCGCTGCAGCTGGAGCTGCACCTGAGCAAGCGCGAGATCCTGGCCCTGTACCTGAACCTCGCGCCCATGGGCGGCCCGCTGGAGGGCGTGGAGACGGCCAGCCGCGCCTACCTCGGCAAGCCCGCGGCCGACCTGTCGCATGCCGAGGCGGCGCTGCTGGTCGCGCTGCCGCAGTCGCCCACGCGCTTGCGCCCCGACCGCGCCGTGCAGGCGGCGCAGAGCGCGCGCGACAAGGTGCTGACGCGCATGCAGACGCTGAGCGTCTGGAGCTCGGCGGAAGTGGCCGACGCCAAGCTGGAGCGCGTGTTCGCGCCGCCGCTGCGCGCGCGCTGGCTGGCGCCGTTGGCGGCCGAGCGGCTGCGCCAGCAGGCCAGGCGCGAGGGCAAGCGCGAGGCCGTCATCCAAACCACGCTGGACGCCGGCCTGCAGGCACGGCTGGAGCAGTTGCTGGCCGATCGGCTGAACACGCTGCCCGAGGCCAACTCCATGGCCGCGCTGGTGGTAGACAACCGCACGCTGGAAGTGCGCGGCTACGTGGGCTCGGCCGACTTCAGCGATGCCAAGCGTGGCGCCCATGTGGACATGGTGCGCGCGCTGCGCTCGCCCGGCTCCACGCTGAAGCCCTTCCTGTACGCGCTGGCGCTGGACGAAGGGCTCGTCCATTCCGAGAGCCTGCTGATCGACGCGCCGCAGAACTTCGGCGGCTATGCGCCGGGCAACTTCCAGGCCGACTTCTCCGGCCCGGTCAGCGTGGCCGAGGCGCTGCAGCGCTCGCTCAACGTGCCCGCCGTGGACCTGCTGGAGCGCCTGGGCCCCGAGCGCTTTGCCGGCCGGCTGCGCCACGCCGGGCTGCGGCTGCGCATGCCGGCCAACGCGGCGCCCAACCTCAGCCTCATCCTGGGCGGCGGCAGCACCTCGCTGGAGGAGCTGGTGGGCGCCTACACGGCGCTGGCCCGTGGCGGCCTGGCCGGCCGGCCGCGGCTGCTGCCGACCGAGCCGCTGCACGAGACGCGGCTGATGAGCGAGGGCGCCGCCTTCATCGTGCGTGAGATCCTGGAAAGCGGCGGCCGGCCCGGCAACCCGTTCCGCGAGAGCAGCCAGCGCGTCGCGTGGAAGACCGGCACCAGCTTCGGCTTCCGCGACGCCTGGGCCATCGGCGTGACGGACCGCTACACGCTGGGCGTGTGGGTGGGCCGGCCCGACGGCACGCCCAACCCCGGTCACTTCGGCGCCAACACCTCGGCGCCGCTGCTGCGCGACATCGCCGCCGCGCTGGGCCCGGCCGAGGCCCGGCAACAACTGGCCCCGCGCCGCCAGCCCGACACGGTGCGCGCCGTGCCCATCTGCTGGCCGCTGGGCACGGCCGAAGCCACCACGCCGGCGGCCCACTGCCTGCAGCAGCGCCTGGCCTGGACGCTGGACGGCGCCGTGCCGCCCACGCTGCCCGACCGGCTGCAGCCCGGCGGCCTGGTCACCGCCGCCTGGACCCATGCCGGCCAGCGCGTGCGGCCCGACTGCGCGCCCGACGCCATTCGCACCGAGGCCGTGCGCTGGCCCACGCTGCTGGGCCCCTTCCTGGACGCCGCGCAGCTGGACCCGGTCGAGCGCCTGCCCTGGGCGCCGGGCTGCGCGCCACGCACGCCGCAGGGCCAGGTCTTGCGCATCGTCGGGCTGGAGCCCGGCAGCGTGCTGCGCCCCACGCCGGGCCGGGCCGAGGTGACGCTGCGCCTGCAGGCCGTCGGCGCCCAGCAGGGCGTGACCTGGCTGCTGAACGGCCAGCTGGCCGGCGATGGCGAGGGCGTGCAGGTGCTGACGCTCAAGCAACCCGGCCGCCACGCGCTGACCGCGCTGGACGGCCGCGGACGCTGGGCGCGGGTGGGCTTCGAGGTGCAGTCGGCGCGCTAGCCGAGCAGCTCGCGATGCAGCCAGCTGCGCGCCAGCGCCCAGTCGCGCTTGACGGTGGCCAGCGACACGCCCAGCACCTCGGCGATCTCCTCGTTCTCCAGCCCGCCGAAGAAGCGCAGCTCCACGCCGCGGGCGGCGCGCGGGTCCACCCGCTCCAGCGCCAGCAGCGCCTCGTGCACGGCCACCACGTCGCGGTCCGGCGGCAGGGCCAGCTGCTCCAGGCCCGACAGCGTCAGCGGCTGCAGCTCGGCGGCGCGCTTGTCGGCGCGGCGGGCCAGCTCATGGTTGACGAGGATGCGCCGCATCATCATCGACGCCACCGCCAGGAAGTGGCCGCGGTTGCGCCACTGCGTGCGCGTCTGCGCGGCCAGCCGGAACCAGGCCTCGTGCGACAGCGCCGTGGCCGACAGCGTGTGGTCACCGCCCTCGTGGCGCATGTGGCTGCGCGCCATGCGGCGCAGCTCGTCGTACAGCGTGGCGAACAGCCGGTCGCCCACGCCGGCGGCGTCCGGCGGCTGCTGGGCCAGCCAGGCGGTCACATCGACGAGGGGCAGGTCTTGAGTCATGGGGCGCACGAATCCTAGCGGCAGGCCATGAGCCCTCGATGAGCCTTTTGGGCGCGCGGCGCTGCGTAAGCAGACAGACCCCTGTTTCGCGCCCCGAGGAGGACACCCATGCGCCCCGCACCCCGCCCCCAGATTCCCGCCCCGCTGTCCCTGTTGCTGACCACGGCGCTGTGCGCCTGCGGCGGCGGTGGCGGCGACGAGGCCGCGCCGCCACCCGTCGTGGCCGCCGCACCTGCACCTGCACCTGCACCTG
>CBFGPX010000033.1:0-24360 GCA_965650725.1 uncultured Comamonadaceae bacterium
GGGCGCTGCGCCTTCACCAACGTCCGCGCGTAGGCCTGGCGCAACGCGTGCTGGTCGGGCTTTCGCGTCAGGCGTTCGACGATCAGGCCTTCCGCCTGCGGCTCGGCGGGCAGCAGGTCCACGGCCAGCTGCATCGCGTCGTCCCCGTCGGGCAGGGCCTGGTTCAGCTCGCGGGTCAGTGCCAGCGCGCGGGCGTTCTCGCCGGCGTTGATCGCCAGCCGGGCCTCGGTGTAGAGGGCGGCGGGCTTGAGCGTCCCGGTCTGCGCCTGCAGCACCGGTGACAAGGCCTGCAGCACGGCCTTGGGGTCGGGGGTGCGCTGGAACAGCCGAGTCAGCGAGACGATGAGGCCGGGCCGCTGCACGGCCGGCGCCACGCGCAGCAGCGTGGCCAGCGGCTGCGGCACCTCGGCGGGCTTGTTCATCAGCGCCAGCAGCTGCACGACGCTCTGATGGGCCTCGGCCGAGGTCGGCACCGTGTCGGCCCAGGCGCGGGCGGCCAGCAGCGCCTGGTCGCCCGCGCGTTCCTTCAGCGCGATGCCGACGACGCGCTTGAACAGCTGCTCGTCGCCGGTGCGCCGCGCGGCGTCCAGCAGCACCTGGAAGGCGATGCCGGCCTGGCCGTTGTTCAGCTCCAGCTCGCCGATCAGCAGTTGGTAGAACAGCGGCGCGTCCATCGCCGAGTTGTCGATGGGCGCGGCGGGCGTCTCCTGGGCCTGGGCGTGCAGGCCCAGCAAGAGGGCGGCGGCACAGGTGATGCGGCGGACGGGAAAGGGCATGCGGGGCAACTCCGGGGGCAGGCGCTGATTATGATTTCCGTCCCATGCCCGAGTTGCCCGAAGTCGAAGTCACGCGCCGCAGCTTTGCGAACGCCATCCAGGGAGCCCGGGTGACCGGTCTGCGCCTGGGAAAACCGCTGCGCTGGCCCCTTGGCGTGGACCCCGAGACGTTGCTCGGGACCCGCGTCGGCGAGGTGCAAAGACGGGGTAAATATTTGTGGCTGCCGCTCGACAAAGGCGATGCCGGGCTGCCCCAAATCGCCTCGCTCCCCTCGGGGGGCGGGCTGGACGTAGCTCAGCCCTTGGGGTCAGCAAGTGCAGGCGGGCTGTTGATGCACCTGGGCATGTCGGGCTCGCTGGCCTTCCTGGACGCCGTCCCGGCGGCCGGGCCGCACGACCATTTCGACCTGCACACCGACCGCGGCCTGCTGCGCCTGACCGACCCGCGCCGCTTCGGCGCCGTGGTGTGGGGCGCGGCGCTGGATGCCGACCCGGTCGCCACGCTGCTGGCCGGCCTGGGCCTGGAGCCCTTCGACGATCGCTTCGACGGCCTGCACCTGCATGCGGCGCTGAACGGCAGGCGCGTGGCCATCAAGCAGGCGCTGCTGGCGGGCGACATCGTCGTGGGCGCCGGCAACATCTACGCCTGCGAGGCGCTGTTCATGGCCGGCATCGACCCGCGCCTGCCCGCGGGCAAGCTGAGCCGCCCGCGCGCGGTCAGGCTCGCCGCCGCCGTGCGCCAGGTGCTGGGCCAGGCGCTGGAGGCCGGCGGCACCACGCTGCGCGACTTCCGCGACGCGCATGGCGTGGCCGGCAGCTTCCAGATGCAGGCCCAGGTCTACGGCCGCGAGGGCGAGGCCTGCCGGCGCTGCGGCACGGCCGTCAAGCGCATCGTGCAGGGCCAGCGCTCCACTTTTTTCTGCCCGCAATGTCAGAAGCGTTGATCGAGGATTTCGGCAAGACCGTCGTCGCCTGGCAGCGCCGGCACGGACGCAACAGCCTGCCTTGGCAGAACACGCGCGACCCCTATCGCGTGTGGCTGTCCGAGGTCATGCTGCAGCAGACCCAGGTGACGACCGTGCTGGGCTATTACGAACGCTTCCTGGCGCGCTGGCCGCGTGTGACCGACCTGGCCGCCGCGACGCTGGACGAGGTGCTGGCGCAGTGGGCGGGGCTGGGCTACTACAGCCGGGCGCGCAACCTGCACGCCTGCGCGCAGGCGGTGGCCCGGCTGCACGGTGGCGAGTTCCCGGGCAGCGCGGCGCAGCTGCAAACGCTGCCCGGCATCGGCCGCTCCACCGCGGCAGCCATCGCGGCCTTTTGCTTCGGCGAGCGCGTGGCCATCCTGGACGGCAACGTGAAGCGCGTGCTGGGCCGGGTGCTGGCCTTTGATGGCGACCTGGCCAGCAGCGCGGTCGAGAAGCGGCTGTGGAACCATGCCACGGCGCTGCTGCCCGAGCAGCATGTGGACCGCTACACGCAGGGGCTGATGGACCTGGGCGCGACCGTCTGCACGGCGCGCTCGCCCGACTGCCTGATCTGTCCGGTGCAGCCGCTGTGTGGTGGCCAGGCCCAGGGCGACCCGACGCGCTTCCCCGTCAAGACCAGGAAACTCAAGCGCGGTCGACGTGAGAGCTGGTGGCTGTGGGTGGAGAGAAACGATGGCTCTGGGGGGCAGGTCTTGCTGCAGCAGAGGCCCCACACGGGCGTATGGGCGGGGCTCTGGACCTTGCCGATGTTCGACGACGAGGCCAGCGCGCACGCGGCGCTGCCAGGTGCGCAGTTGGAGCCGCTGCCGCGCATCGAGCACGCGTTGACGCACTTCGACTGGGTGTTGCACACCTTGCGCGGCGATGGTTCTGAGGGCTTGACCCCTGGCGGCACCTGGGTGGCGCGGGAGAAACTCGCGGATTACGCGCTGCCGGCGCCGTTGAAGAAGTTGATCGAGGAGAGTTGAATGAGGGCCGATCTGAAAGGTGGCATCGAGTACGCGGTCATCACGCTGCTGATTGCCGGCCTGTGCCTGTGGTCGCTGATCAGCGGCGCCCAGGAAGAGGATCCTGCGCCCGCCGTGATGGTGCTGTCCGGGCTGGGCGTGCTGATTGCCGGTGCCATGCATTGCGTGTTCATGATGCAGTTGGTGCGCCGCACGGGCCGCCCGTTCCTGCCCTGGTTCCTGGGCATCGTGCTGCTGATGCCGCTGGGCACGGCCGTGCTGCTGGCCACGCTGCTGGGCGAGTCCGAGGCTTCTGAAAGCTGACAAAGTTGCACCATTGCCGCATTGCCTGACCCCGGCGAAAGGGGCAAAGTCTCCCGAACAACTCAGGAGACCGGCGTGGATTTCATCAAGAACCTGCGTGTGGGCGCGCGACTCGGCCTGGCATTCGTCGTCCTGCTGGGGCTGATGCTCGCAATGGCGGGCATGGGGGCCCTGCTGACCAAGTCCATCAACCGCTATGCGGAGTTCTATCCCGAGAACGTGCTGCCATCGCTGCGGCTGATCCACCAGATCGATGGTGCCATTGGCGATGCGCGGCGGCTGGAGCTGCAGCACATCATGGCCGATGACGACAAGGAGAAAAAGACGTCGTCGGCGCGCATCGCCCAGGCGCGCGCGGAGCTCAGCAAGGGGCTCAAGGACTACGAGGCGCTGGTTGCCGATGCCGAAGACCGTGCGCTGCTGAAGAAGGTCAGCGAAGGGCTGGCCGCCTATCTGGCTCATCAGGACAAGGTGCTGAAGGCCTCTGACGAGAGCGGTGCCGACCCCACGCAGGCGACGGCGGCCCGGGAGATGTCGCTGGGGGCTGTGCGCACTGTCTTCTTACCGTTGCGGGATGCAGTCTCCAACTGGTGGGCGTACAACGAGAAGCTGGCCGCGCAGGCTACCAGCTCGGCGGAGGCGGCCTACCAGCGCGTGCTGGTGATCTTCGGCATCGCGTCCGTCGTCGCGTTGGTCCTCGGGGTCTTCGCGGCGCTGACCATCACGCGCTCCATCACTGCACCGCTGCAGCGCGCATCGGAAGCGGTCAAGGCGGTGGCCGGTGGCGACCTGACCTTGAGGCTGCAAAGCAGCTCGCGCGACGAGCTGGGCCAGTTGCTGAGCAGCCTGGACGAGATGACGCAGAACCTCGCGCGCATGGTGTCCGGTGTGCGCCAGGGCTGCGAGCAGATCAATGTCGCGTCGGCCGAGATCGCGCAGGGCAATGCCGACCTGTCGGCACGCACGGAGAGCCAGGCGTCCAGCTTGGAAGAGACTGCGGCGTCCGTGGAGCAGATGGCCGCGCAGATCAAGGCCAATGCCGACAATGCGCGCCAGGCCGACCAGCTGGCCAACCATGCGTCGGAGACGGCCAAGGCCGGCGGCGACGCGGTGGGCGAGGTGGTGGCCACGATGGATGCGATCTCGCAGGCCAGCCGCAAGATCAACGACATCATCGGCACCATCGATGGCATCGCGTTCCAGACCAACATCCTGGCGCTGAACGCGGCCGTCGAGGCCGCCCGTGCCGGTGAGCAGGGGCGCGGCTTCGCGGTCGTGGCCGGCGAGGTGCGGCTGCTGGCGCAGCGCAGCGCCGAGGCGGCCAAGGAAATCAAGAGCCTCATCGGCGACAGCGTCACCAAGGTCGAGAGTGGCAGCGCCCAGGTGCTGTCGGCGCGCGACACCATCGTGCAGATGGTCAACGAGGTGCGCAAGGTGACCGACCTGGTGGGCGAGATCACGGTCTCCAGCCGCGAGCAGAGCGAGGGCGTGGGCCAGATCAACGCCGCCGTCAGCCAGCTGGACCAGGCCACCCAGCAGAACGCCGCCCTCGTCGAGCAGACCGCCGCGGCGGCCGAGAGCATGCGCCAGCAAAGCAGCAAGCTGAACGAGGCGGTGGCGGCCTTCCGGGTGGATGGCGGTGCGGCGGCGCCCATGCGCAGCGCGCCCAAGTCGGCGCCAAGACCGGCGCCCATGCCGGCCGCGTCGCCCAGGCCGCCGGCCGCGAAACCCCTGCCCAAGCCGGCAGCGAAGCCGGCCGTGAAGGCGGTGGCGACGCCGCCGCCCGCACCGGTCGCGCCGCCCAAGCCGGCGGCGCCTGCGCCCAGCGCGTCTGAAGGCGACTGGGAAACTTTCTAGAACAGCCCGGCCAAGCGCCGCACGGCGTCCTCGGCCTGCGCGCGGTCGGGGCGCTGGTCGTCGCGGCCGAAGTCCTGGCGGCTCATCGTCGCAATCAGCAGGCCGTCGCGCCGCGGCAGCGCGGCGATGCCGTGGCCGCGGTAGATCAGCGCGTAGTCCACCTCGGGCTGCGGGATCAGGTGCGCCGTCTGGCCACGCACGGGCGTCAGGCTGGTGTCGCGCAGCAAGGTGCGCGCGCCGTCGCCCGTGCAGTTGACGACCACCGTCTCCGGCAACCGGGCGAAGTCGCGCGCGGAACGCAGCTCACGCTGCACCAGCCGGCCGCCGTCGCGCGCGAAGTCGTCCAGCAGCAGGCGCTGGTAGGCCGGGATGTTGAACACCAGCTGCGTGAAGCGGCGCGCGTGCGGTGCGCGGAAAGGGTGGTCGCTGCCGGCCAGCGCCAGGCCGCGCGGCCGCAGGTCGGCCACGCGCGGTGCGATGTCGGGATAGTCGGGCTCGCCGTCGTAGGGACTGGGCACGGGGCGGTCGAAGCCCTCGTCGCCGACGACGTAGCCGTCATGCCATTCGACCGGGCCGGACGGCAGGCCCAGGTAGCTCTGGTGCACCTTGAACGAGTCGCGCGCCATCGCTTCCCAGTCGGCGGTCCAGGCGTCGGTGGCGAACTCGCTCGTGACGATGCGCGACTCGGGCGTCCACAGGCCGGTGGCGGCCGACGAGTGCACGCGGGGCGGCCTGTCCTTGGCGTAGACGGTGACGCGGTAGCCCGCCTGCTGCGCCCAGCGTGCGGTCGTCAGGCCGATGGCGCCGGCGCCCACGACGGCCAGGCGTTGCCCCGGCTGCACTCCCGTGGCGCGCACCTGCTCCAGCGCGCGCTGCGCCGAGCCCCAGGACAGCGACCAGCCGCCGCCACCGTGGCCGTAGTGATGGACCACGGTCTTGCCGTGCAGCCGCTGCGTCTCGAGGCGCGGCCCGCGGGCGCGGAACGGGCGAATGCCCACCGTGATGTCGATGATGCGGTCCACGTCCAGCCGCATCGCAGCGGGTGTGCGTGGTGGCGCGAAGTCCAGCGACCAAGCGGGCAGGGCGAGGCCCGCGGCGCCAGCCGCGAGCAGAAGACGGCGCTGCAAACTTGCGGGCCGAGCGCCGGGCCGCTCCCAAGCCGGCCCGCTCTGGCGATGTGCTTGCGGCTCAATGCCGCAAGCATCGCCGTCCCCGCGGGGGACCGGCCGGACGCGCCCGCGTTCAGCAGGGCGAGGTTGGACGAGGGGCTTCATGGTTGCTGGCGCGCCAGCGACTTGCGGATCAACGCCGCATCGCGCAGCCGGTTGGCCGAGCCGTCGGCGTCCAGCAGCACCACGGTGATGGGGCGCTTGCCGTTCAGGATGCGCATGGCCAGGCAGCGGCCGGCCTCCTCGGTGTAGCCGGTCTTGGAGACGCGGATGTTCCAGCCTTTGCTGCCCACCAGCCGGTTGGTGTTGCGCAGTTCGCGTGGGCGGCCGTCCACCGTGGCCTTGGACTTCTTCGCGCTGGTGATGCGCTCGATCTCGCGATAGCGCGCCGCGGCCGCCGTGATGACGGCCATCTCCTTGGCCGTGGAGGTGTTGTCCGGCGACAGCCCGGTGGCCTCGGCGATGCGCGTCTGCGTCAGGCCCAGCGCGCGCACCTTGGCGTTGACGGCCTTCACGAAGCCGGCCTCGCCGCCGGGGAAGCTGCGGGCCAGCGCGGATGCCGCACGGTTCTCGGACACCAGCAGCGCCATCTCCAGCGCCGTCTGGCGCGTCATCTGCGTGCCGACCCGCACGCGGGAGCGGCTGTGCTTCAGCGTGTCCACGTCGTCGCCGGTGATGCGCAGCTTCTCGTCGGGGTCCAGCTTGGCGTCCAGCACGACCATCGCGGTCAGCAGCTTGGTCAGCGATGCGATGGGCACGACGGCGTCGGCGTCGCGCGCCATCAACACCTCGCCGGTCGCGTCGTCGATGACGGCCACATGCTTGGCATTGACGGGCAGCTTCAGCTGCTGGGCCGGCGGCGTCTTGGCCTGCGGCGCAACGGCTTGAGGGGCCGGCGCCGGAGCATCGGCCGGCGGCGCGGGGCTCTTGGCCTGCACGACGAAGCTGGTCGCCGCGATCAGCAGCGCTGGCAATGCCAGCTTCCAGCCGGTGGCCTGCGGGCGGGGCGCCAGCAGGCGCTCGATGCGGCCCAGCAGGTTGCCGCCGCGGGCGGCCAGCGCGATGGCGGGTGCGCTGCGGGGCGCGTCAAGCTCCGCCAGTTCGTGCAGTGCCAGCGCGAGGCGGCGTGCGTTGCCCGGCAGCTCGGCCGAGATCTCGTCGGCCACCAGTTCGCGCTCGGCGCGCATGCGGGCCGACAGCCACCAGATGACCGGGTGGAAGAACAGCAAGGCCTCGACGGCGCTCTGCAGCAGGTTGGCGGCGTAGTCCCAGCGGCGCACATGGGCCAGTTCATGGGCCAGCAGCGCTTCAATGAGGTCGACGGGCAGGCGGGTCAGCAGCGCGGCGGGCATCAGCACGCAAGGCTTCAGTGTGCCCAGCGCAATGGGGCCGTCCAGCTCGGGCAGCAGGCGCAGGCTGACGCTGCGGCGCAGGCCCAGTCGGAGGGCGAGGGCGTCCAGCCGCGTCTGCCACTCGGCCGGTGCCGGCGTCGAGCGGCGCCGCGCGCGGCCCACCCAGGCCAGGCCCAGCGCCAGCCGCGCCAGCATCAGCGCCGTGCCCAGCGCCCACGCGGTGACGAGGGCCGGCATCTGCTCCAGCAGCGGCGGCACCTCGCCGGCGAACTCGGCGTCGGTGGGCGACAGGTCCAGGCATTGCGCCAGCGGCAGGCCCAGGCAGGCCAGCAGGCTGGCCGCGCAGACGGCATAGCGCCAGCGCGCCGGCGCGCCGCGCAGCACGGCCAGCAGCAGCGCGGCGACCGCGCCCACGACCGCGCCCTGCCAGACAAAGTTCACCAGGGCCAGGCCCCAGGTGGTCATCGCGATGTCCAGGCTCATGGCTGGTCTCCGTTCCTGGCCAGCAGTTGGCGGATCTCGGCGCGTTCCTTCGCGCTGACGTGGTTCTTCAGGGCGGCCAGCACCAGCGCCTTGCCGGAGCCGGCGAAGGCCTTGGCGATGAAGTCCTTGACGAGCGACTGCTGCAGCTTGTCCTGGGCGTGCACCGGGGCGTACAGCTGCGGGCGCCGGCTTTCATCGCGGTTCAGCAGGCCCTTGCCGTGCATGACCTGCAGCTGGCGCAGCACGGTGGCGTAGGTGGCGTCGGGCCGCTCGGCCAGCACCGCTTCGTGCACGGTCTTGGCATCGGCCGGCCCCAGGCGCCACAGCACCTGCAGCAGGTCCAGTTCGGCCGCCGTGGGCCGTGAGGTGGGGGAGGTCATGAGTTCAGAATAATCGTTCTAGAACTCTTTGTCTAGAACGATTATTCTGAATTTTCAGCGAGCGTCCAGCTCGCGGTGGCGCTTCAGCACGTGGCCGTGGTGGCTGAACTGGCGCGCCAGCATCTCGACCAGGTAGACCGAGCGGTGCTGGCCACCCGTGCAGCCGATGGCCACGGTCAGGTAGCTGCGCTGGTCGGCCGCGAAGTTGGGCAGCCAGCGCGACAGGAAGCCGGCGATCTGGCCCATCATCATCTCCACCTCCGGCTGGGCCGCCAGATAGGCCGCCACCGGCGCGTCGCGGCCGGTCAGCGGGCGCAGTTCGCGGTCGTAGTAGGGGTTGGGCAGCACGCGCACGTCGAACACGAAATCCGCGTCGCTGGGCACGCCGTGCTTGAACGCGAAGCTCTCGAACACCAGCGTCAGCCGGTTGCCGGCGTTGGGCCCCACCAGGTCGCCCAGCCAGGCGCGCAGCTGGGCCGGGCGCAGCTGGCTGGTGTCGATGACGGTGGACTCGGCCTTCAGCCCGCCCAGCAGCTCGCGCTCCAGCTTGATGGCGTCCAGCAGCAGGCGGTGGTTGTCGTCCGCGCCTTCGCCGGCCTCGCGGGCGCTGCGCAGCGGGTGGGGGCGGCGGGTCTCGGAGAAGCGCCGCATCAGCGCCTCGTTGTTGGCGTCCAGGAACACCGAGCGCACCGCCACGCCGCGCGCGCGCAGTTCCTTCACCAGCGGCAGCAGCAGCGGCAGCGAGCTGGCCGAGCGCACGTCCACCGCGATGGCCACGCGGCGTTCGCCGCGCTGCTGCTCCAGCTTCAGGAAGTCCAGCAGCAGCTCGGCCGGCAGGTTGTCCACGCAGAAGTAGCCGGCGTCCTCCAGCGCATGCATGGCGACCGACTTGCCGCCGCCGGACATGCCGGTCAGCAGCACCACGTCGCCCATCAGCTCGGTGTCGATGCTCATGACTTGGCCTTCTTCCTGGTGCCGGCGGTCGAGGCGGCCAGCATCTCCTCGGCATGCGCCAGGCTGGTGGACGACAGCCGCTCGCCGCCCAGCATGCGCGCGATCTCGGCCACACGGGCCTCGCCGGCCACGGGGCTGACGGAGCTGACCGTGCTGCCGCCCTGCAGCGCCTTGGCGACGACCAGATGCCGGTCGGCGCAGGCGGCCACCTGCGGCAGGTGGGTGACGGCCATGACTTGCCGTTCGCGCCCCAGCTGCTTCATCAGCCGGCCCACCGTCTCGGCCACGGCGCCGCCTATGCCCACGTCGATCTCGTCGAAGATCAGCGTGCCCGGCGCGTTGCCCGTCGCGGCCTGGCTGGTCGTCACGGCGATGGCCAGCGCAATGCGCGACAGCTCGCCGCCCGAGGCCACCTTGCCCAGCGGTCGCGGCGTGCTGCCGGCATGGCCGGCGACGAGGAACTCGGCGGACTCGGCGCCCCAGCTCTGCGGGCCGTCGGTGGGCGGCAGCGCAATGTCGAAGCGGCCACCGGCCATGCCCAGCTGCTGCATCGCGGCGGTGACGGCCGCGGCCAGCTCGGGGGCGGCCTTGTGGCGCAGCCGGGTGGCGGCGGCGGCCTGCTTGTCGAAGGCCGCGCGCGCGGCGGCCAGCGCGGCCTCCAGCTGGGCGGGGTCGCTGGCGGCATCCAGCGCGGCCAGTTCGGCCCGCCATTGCGCCAGCAGCCCGGGCAGCTCCTGCGGCTGGCGGCGGTAGCGGCGCGCCAGCGTCAGCCAGGCGGAAACGCGCTCGTCCAGCTCGGCCAGGCGGGCGGGGTCCAGGTCGGTCTTGTGCAGGTAGGCGGCCAGCGTGTGGCTGGCATCCTGCAGCTGGGCCTGCACGTCGCGCAGCGCCTGCACGGCGGGCAGCAGGCGGGCATCGTGCTCCAGCACGCGCTCCAGCTGGTCCAGTGCCTGGGCGGTCAGCGACTGCGCGCTGGGCTCGGCCTCGTCCAGGCCGTCGAGCGCCAACTTGGCCGCATCCAGCAGCGACTGGCCGTGCGACAGCCGCTCGTGCTCGGCGTTCAGCTCGTCCCACTCGCCCTCCGCCGGCGCCAGGCCGTCCAGCTCGCCGATCTGCCAGGCCAGGCGCTCGCGTTCGCGCTGTGCATCGGCCTGCAGGCCACGGGCCTTGTCCAGCGCCTCGGCAGCCTGCTTCCAGGCGGCATGGGCGCGGGCCAGCGGCGCGGCGTCCAGGCCGGCAAAACCGTCCAGCAGCTCGCGCACGGCGGCCGGCCGGGTCAGGCCTTGCCAGGCGTGCTGGCCGTGGATGTCCAGCAGGTGGTCGGCCAGCTCGCGCAGCTGCGTCAGCGTTGCGGCGCCGCCGTTGATCCAGGCGCGGCTCTTGCCGGCGGCGTCGATGACGCGGCGCAGCAGCAGTGTGTCGTCAGTGTCGAAGCCGGCTTCGTCCAGCCAGGCGCGCAACTGTGCGGGCGTGTCGAACTCCGCGCAGATCTCGGCCTTGGCCGCGCCCTCGCGCACGACACCCGCGTCGCCGCGGCCGCCCAGCGCCAGTTGCAGCGCATCGATGAGGATGGACTTGCCCGCGCCGGTCTCGCCGGTCAGCACGGCGAAGCCGGTCTCGAAGTCGAGCTCCAGCGCGGGGACGATGACGAAATCCTTGAGACTGAGGTGCCGCAGCATGGTGGGTTGGGGCCTACAGATACCAGCGGAGCTTGCGACGCAGCGTCGCGTAATAGCTCCAGCCCTTGGGGTGCAGAAAGCGCACCTGATGCTGGCTGCGCCGCACGGTGATGGTGTCGCCGTGCAGCAGGCTGGCCAGGCTCTGCATGTCGAAGCTCACCGACGCGTCGCGCCCGGCGACGATCTCCAGCCGCACCTCGCCGCTGTCGGGCAGCACGATGGGGCGGTTGGACAAGGTGTGCGGCGCGATGGGCGCCAGCAGCCAGCCGGCGATGCTGGGATGCATGATGGGCCCGCCGGCCGACAGCGAGTAGGCCGTGGAGCCGGTCGGCGACGCGACGATGAGGCCGTCGGCGCGCATGTTGGCGACGAACTGCTCGCCCACCGACACCTTCAGCTCCACCATGCCCGCCGTGCCGCCGCGGCTGACGACGACGTCGTTCAGCGCCAGGCCCGAGAAGATGGACTCGCCGTCGCGCAGCACCGCGCCTTCCAGCATCGCGCGCGACTCCATCTCGTGGTCGCCGGCCAGCACGGGCGCGAGCGCTTCGCGCCAGCGTTCGATGGGAATGTCGGTGATGAAGCCGAGACGCCCCTGGTTGATGCCCAGCAGCGGCACGCCGTGGCGAGCCATCTCGCGCGCAAAGCCCAGCATGGTGCCGTCGCCGCCGACGACGACGGCCAGGTCGCATGCCTTGCCCAGTTCGTCGTGGGAGAGGGCGTCGTAGTCCGTCAGTCCGGTGTTGAGCGCCGTGTCGGCTTCGAGCGAGACGTCCAGCCCGTGGTTGCACAAAAACTGGGCAATCTCCTCCAGCACCGGCCGTATGCCAGGCGCCTGATGTTTGCCCACGATGGCGACATGTCTGAAGCGCTCGGCCATGCGGCAAATTACACCACAGGGGTTTCGCCCGTCCGGGAGATCCCGGGCGTGTTTCTAGAATGGGCGCCATGCTCGACGAGCGCTCCAAATCCCTGCTGAAAACCCTGGTCGAACGCTACATCGCGGACGGCCAGCCCGTGGGCTCGCGCACGCTGTCCAAGGCCTCGGGCCTGGAACTCAGCCCCGCGACCATCCGCAACGTGATGGCCGACCTGGAAGAGCTGGGCCTGATCGCCAGCCCGCACACCAGCGCCGGCCGCATCCCGACACCGCGCGGCTACCGCCTGTTCGTGGACACCATGCTGACGGCCCAGCCCGGCCTCATCGGTGTCGAGACGACGCAGCTGCAGCCCGACCAGCCGCAGCGCGTCATCGCCAGCGCAGCGCAGATGCTGTCCAACCTGTCCAGCTTCGTCGGCGTCGTCACGGCGCCCAAGAAGCCCAGCGTGTTCCACCACATCGAGTTCCTGCGCCTGGGCGAGCGGCGCGTGCTGGTCATCCTCGTGTCGCCCGACGGCGACGTGCAGAACCGCGTCGTCTTCACGCCGCAGGACCTCAGCCAGAGCGAACTGGCCGAGGCCAGCAACCGCCTGAACGCCGGCTATGCGGGCCTGACGCTGGAGGCCGTGCGCGAGCGCCTGCGCCACGAGGTGGATGCGCTGCGCGGCGAGATCGCGGGCCTGATGAGCGCCGCCGTGCAGGTCGGCACCGAGGCCATGGCCCAGCAGGACGAGCAGGTGGTCGTCTCCGGCGAGCGCAACCTGCTGACCGTGCAGGACTTCAGCCACGACATGGGCTCGCTGCGTCGGCTGTTCGACCTGTTCGAGCAGAAGACCCAGCTGATGCGCCTGCTGGACAACTCCAGCCGCGCCGAGGGCGTGCGCATCTACATCGGCGGCGAGAGCCAGGTCGTGCCCTACGAGGAGCTGTCCATCGTCAGCGCACCCTACGAGGTGGACGGCCAGGTGGTGGGCACGCTGGGCGTCATCGGCCCCACGCGCATGGCCTACGACCGCATGATCCAGATCGTGGACATCACCTCGCGCATGGTGGGGCAGGCGCTTTCGCAGCGGTGAGGCTGGGCTGACTAGAATGCGCGCCTCCCGGCCGGCCAGCGTCGTGTCGGGACGCACGCAAGAGTTGTTGTATTCGTGGGCCGTTAGCTCAGTTGGTCAGAGCAGAGGACTCATAGCGAAAGTTGTGCACCGGGTGGCGAAAGCGCCCGAGTGAATGGCGTCAAAGTCGGTGAAACCTGACGGCCCGCAAGGGCGCAAGGCAATGCCGAGCCAAGCCCCGTTTCGGTGGGGAAGGTGTAGAGACTAGACGGCGCCCGCCTACCGGCTTCCATGGCCCATGGCGAAGGCATAGTCCAGGGAGTCCAGAAATGGGCACAAACCGGAATCCTTTGGTCGCAGGTTCAAGTCCTGCACGGCCTACCACCGACGACAACACCGTGCCGCGACGGCCTTCAGGCCGACCGCTCGCCCACCGGCAGCCACGCCGCCAGCAGCCCATGCAAATCCTCAGGCGCCAGCGGCTTGCGCAGCACCAGCAGGCCGTCTTCCTCGGCCTGGCGCAGTTCCGGTGAATCGAACTCGCCGCTGACCATGGCGCCGCTGGCCGCTGGCCGCGGGGAAGCGTTCCAGCAGCGCCTTCAGGATGTCCACGCCGTTCTCGCCGGAGCGCAGGCGCTGGTCGCACAGGATGGCGTCGGGCACGAAGCCGGCCTCCAGCAGCGCCAGCGCCTCGGCCGCGTGGCTGGCGTAGCGGCCGTCTATGCCCCAGCCGGCAAACAGCGCGCGCCAGGCGAACAGCACCTGAGGGTCGTCGTCCAGCACCAGGCAGCGGCCCGCCAGCGGCTGCATGGCGGGTTGAACGCCTGTCATGTCGAACGGCGCCGGTCGCCGGTCGGCCGGGGCGGGCCGGGCGGCGATGTCGGATGGCGGCAGCTGCAGCCAGAACACCGAGCCACGGCCCAGTTGCGAGCGCAGGCCCACCTGGGCCTGCAGCAGCGCGGCGCAGCGCTGCACCACGGCCAGGCCCAGGCCATGGCCGGCGTTGTCCACACGCCAGGCATGCTGGCTGCGGAAGTAGGGCGAGAAGACGTGCGCCGTGTCGCCCTCGGCGATGCCGGCACCGGTGTCCAGCACCACCAGCCGCCAGCCGCCCTGGCGGCGCCGCAGCGCCAGCAGCACGCCGCCGCGCTCGGTGTAGCGCACGGCGTTGTGCACGAGGTTGTTCAGCGCCTGGCGCAGCAGTACCGGGTCGGCGCGAACCCAGGCGGCGGCGGGCGGCCGGTGCACGCGCAGCGCAATGCCGCGCAGTGCGGCCTGGCTGCGGAACAGCGCGACCACATCTTCGACCAGTGCGTGCAGGTCCACCCACGCGTCCTGCGGCTGCAGCGCGCCGGACTCCATGCGCGTCAGGTCCAGCAGCGAGGTGAACATCTGGCTCATGGAGGCCATGCCGTGCTTGAGTTCGCCGATCAGCGGCTGCAGCGCGGCATCGCGGTTGCGCTGCGACAAGGCCTCGGTCAGCAGGCTCATCGCGTGCAGCGGCTGGCGCAGGTCGTGGCTGGCGGTGGACAGGAAGCGATTCTTCTCCTGCAGTGCCCACTGGGCCTGCTGCTGGGCCTGCTCCAGCCGCTCGATGAGGCGCTGGCTGCGCACCTCCAGCCGCAGGTGGTCCACGAAGAAGCGGTGCGCGTCCAGCGCGTCGCGCATCACCGACAGCGCGAACAGCAGGCTCAGCGGCAGCAGGTAGGGCCAATGCTGCGGGAAGGCCCAGGGCGTCAGCGCCACGCAGGCCAGCCAGCCCGCCGAGAAGAAGCGCCAGAACACGCTGAGGCTGGCGTTCTGCCGCGACGCGTTGGCGGCCGTCACGGCGGCCAGCACCAGGTGCAGCAGCAGCTGGATCTCATAGGGCGTCCGGCCGGCGGTCAGCAGCACGCCAACGGTCAGCGCCAGCCCATGGGCCAGGCCCAGCGCCTCGATGCGCGGCTGCCAGCTCGCCAGCAGCTTGGCGGCGTCGCCGGCCTGGCGCTGGGCCTGGAAGCGCGCCTGCCAGCGCCGCGCCGCCAGTGCGAACAGCGCCAGCCCCAGCGCCCAGCCGGCCAGCGACCAGGCCTGGCTGGACCCGGCCTGCGCGGCGGCCAGCGCCGCGGCAACCAGCGGCATGCGCGACAGGCCGTAGCAGTGCCGGGCGAAGGTCAGCTCCAGCAACTGCAGCTGGGTGGCGGCGGACAGGTCGTCCGCCGGGGCCGGGCGCAGCGTCGCCGCCAGCCGGCGCAGCCGGTCGCGCCAGCCCATGCCTACAGCACCAGCCGGCGCCCGCGCAGCCGGGCCAGCGCTTCCAGCCGGGTGCGCACGCCCAGCCGGGCGAGGATGGCGGTGAGGTGCTCCTTCACCGTGCTTTCGGACAGACCCAGGTTCAGCGCGATGCGCTTGTTGGGCTGGCCCTTCAGCACCATCTCCAGGATCTCGCCCTGGCGGCGGGTCAGGCCCAGCTCGTCGGGCGTCACGGCCCAGTCGCGGCTGCCGGGCGCGGCGGGCGCCGCCTGCGGGGCCGGGGTGAACCAGTCGCCACCGCCCAGCACCGCGTCGAAGGCCTCGCGGAACTGCTCCGGCGGGCATTGCTTGTGCACGAAGCCCTGGGCGCCGGCCGCGCGGGCGCGCTGCTGCACCTGCGGGTCGTCGTCGCCGCTGATGGCCAGCCAGGGGCAGTCCAGGCCGGCGGCGCGCCAGGCCTGCATGGAGGTCAGGCTGTTGGCATCGGCCAGCCAGACGTCGGCCACCAGGATGGCCGGGGCCGGCGGTTCGCCCAGCAGGCGCGCGAGCTGGGCGCCGCTGTGCACGCAGCGCACCTGCAGCTCGGGGTGCACCGCCTGCAGAAACTGGGCGATGCCGCTGGCGACCATGGGGTGGTCGTCGAGAACGATGGCGGTGCGGGAGTCCGGCATGGTGGGGTGGAGCGGGCGCGGCAGGGAGTGGACCACAGCACCATGGCATGCGGGCGCGGGGCCGGCAACCCGACTTCAGTCGGGATGCGCAAGGCGGGCGTCATCCCTATCGTGCCGACCCATTCCGCACCGATGCCGCCGACCGCCATGAATGCATCCACCCGCCTGCTCCTCGTCCCCGTTCTCAGCCTGGCCTCGGCCACCGTGCTGGTGGCCCAGCCGCCGGCCGGCGACGTGCAGCGCCGCCAGCTCAGCATCGAGGTGCTGGTGCAGGGCGAGGAGTCCTGGCAGCACAACGGCAGCTGGGAGAAAGGGCAGATCCGCCAGCGCTTCGCCGTGACGACCACGCTGCACTCGGACGGCGGCCGCAGCGCGGTCAATCCGCTGGACCCGCGCTCCACCGAGGCCGCTCAGCAGCGTGGCCAGGCCGTGCGCGACGCCGCCGCCGCGGCCCAGCGCCGCCAGGCCCTGGACGCCGGCATCCGGATGCCCAGCGCCGAGGCGCAGCAGCAGATGAATGCCGCCATCGCCCGCGCGTACCAGAAGTGCGCGGGCAACGAGGCCTGCATCCGCGACGCGGTGATGGCCGCCGCGCCGCAGCTGATGGTGCCGCCGCCCGGCATCGGCATGGTGCCGGGCGTCGAGCTGTCGGCGCCGGCCGGCGTGGCCGAGGCGGACGAGATCTACCAGCCCTGGCTCGTCGAAGACGGCTGCCCCGGCAGCTTCACCGCCCATCGCGACGACGCCAGCCAGGGCCAGCTGGCCGATGTCGGCGCGCCGCGGGCGCGTCAGGCGCGCGTGCAGCTCGACGAGGGCGGCGCCCGCGCGGGCCTGTGCAGCGGCTATGCGATGACCTTGGTGGACACCCGTGCGCAGCGGCTGTTCCTGGAGCGCTTTGCCATGCCTGCGTTGCGGGCGCGGCGCACGTCCACCGGCGTGCAGGGCGAACAGACGGTGGAGGCCATGCCGCCCGAGATCCGCCAGTGGGTGAACGCGCAGCTGCGCGGCCTGCCCCTGTCGGGCCAGCGCAGCGCCACGCTGGACCTGACCCAGCCCATCGTCGTGGCGCCCACGAAGAACTACACCGGTCGCGCCACCGTCACGCTGAAGTGGCGCTTCGCCTGACGCGCCGCCCCCCCTCCAACCCTTTCCCACTCCCACCCTCGCACCATGAAGAAGACATCCGCCCTCGCCCTCGCCACCCTGCTGCTGTCCGCCGCCGCACAGGCCGCCACCAGCAGCTTCGACCACGACATGGAGGGCTGGACCGCCGTGGGCGACAGCGAGGGCCCGCTGCGCTGGTCGGCCGCCGGCGGCAAGCCGGGTGGCCACGTGCTGATCGACGACCAGACGCTGGGCGGCATCACCTACTTCGTGGCGCCCCAGGCTTTCCTGGGCGATCAGTCGGCCGCGTTCGGCACGCTGCTCAGCTTCGACCTGATGCAGACCTACAGCGGCCGGCCCAACCAGGTGAACCACCCCGACGTGATGTTGCAGGGTGCAGGCCTGACGCTGGTCTACGACACCGCCACCAACCCGGCCAACGGCTCCTGGTCGTCCTATGCCGTGCCGCTGCAGGCCGGCGGCTGGCGGCTGAATTCGCTGACCGGCGCGCTGGCCAGCGACGCCCAGGTGCGCTCCGTGCTGTCGCAGCTGACGGCGCTGAAGATCCGCGCCGAGTTCCAGTCGGGCAGCGACGTCGGCCACCTGGACAACGTCAGCATGGTGCCGGAGCCCACGTCCACGGCACTGTTCGGCGCCGGGCTGCTGGCGATGCTGGGCTGGCTGCAACGGCGCCGCGGCGGCCGTTCGGCCGACGCCGCGGCCTGAGGGCCGGCGGCGCAACGGCTGACCTTCGGCAGGGGTTTGGCCGGGGCCGGATACTCGCCGGCCTCACCAAGGAGACCTTGCCCATGAAGAACTGGTTCATCGCCTCGCTCGGCCTTGCCGCCGCCCTCAGCGCCCAGGCCCAGGCCGTCGACCCGCTGAAGGCCGCCGTCGCGGCCGAGCATCGCGCGGTCGGCAACGTTGCCCGCGACGTCTGGCGCCACCCCTACGAGACGCTGTCCTTCTTTGGCATCAAGCCCACCGACACCGTGGTGGAACTGGCGCCGGGCGGCGGCTGGTACACCGAGATCCTGGCGCCCTATCTGCGCGACAAGGGCCAGCTCTACGCGGCCGCCGGCAGCAGCGCGCGCTTCAAGGCCAAGATGGATTCGATGGGGATCTACGGCAAGGTCACCATCACCGCCTTCGACCCGGCCAAGGGGCAGCTGGACATCGCCCCGCCGGGCAGCGCCGATGCGGTGCTGACCTTCCGCAACGTCCACAACTGGATGAGCAGCGGCTCGGCCCAGGCCGTGTTCGATGCCGCCTTCAAGGCGCTGAAGCCCGGTGGCGTGCTGGGTGTGGAGGAGCACCGCCTGCCCGCGTCGCGCCCCCAGGACCCCAAGGCAGCGTCCGGCTACGTGCAGGAGGCCGTGGTCATCAAGTTCGCCGAAGCCGCCGGTTTCAAGCTGGCGGGCAAGAGCGAGGTCAATGCCAACCCCAGGGACACGGCCGACCATCCCGAAGGCGTCTGGACCCTGCCGCCGACCTACGCGCTCAAGGACAAGGACCGCGCCAAGTACCAGGCCATCGGCGAGAGCGACCGCATGACGCTGAAGTTCGTCAAGCCTTGATGAGGGCCGAGCGCGGGGCCGCTCCCGAGCCGGCCCGCGTCCCCTGGGGGGACCGCACGGTGTACCGGGCGTGCGAGGGATCGACATGATCCAGCATGCGGTGATCGGCTTCGGCCGGCTGGCCCAGGCCCTGGTGCCTGCGCTGCGTGCGGCGGGCGAGCGTGTCATCGTCGGCCGCCGCACGCCGGGCGACGGCGAGTTCACGCCCGCCGCTGCCGCGGCCCGGGCCGACTGGGTCTGGCTGACCGTGCCCGACGACCACGTCGCCGCCACGGCCGCCGCACTGCCGTGGCGGCCAGGACAGTTGGCCCTGCACTGCAGCGGCGCGACGCCGCTGGCCGCGCTGGCCGCCGCGCCGGCCGCGGCGGGTTTTCATCCACTGAAGCTGCTGGCGGGCGACGCCGGCCTGGCGGGTGCGCACGTGGGCATCGAGGCCGACGCGGCCCAGCTCCCCGCGTTGCAGGCGCTGGCGCTGCGGCTGGCGCTGTTGCCGTTGGCGCTGCCGTCGCCGATGTCCTCCCAGGCCCGCGCGGCCTATCACGCGGCGGCCAACCTGGCCGCCAGCGGCGTGCTGGCGGTGCTGGCCGAGGCGCAATCGCTGTGGGCCGCAGCCGGCCTGGCGGGCGATGCGCTGCCCGCGCTGCTGCCGCTGACCCGCGGCGCGCTGGACACGGCCGCCGCGCGTGGCCTGGCCGGCGCCGTGTCCGGCCCCGTCGCCCGCGGCGATGTCGGCGTGCTGGCCCGGCATCTGGACGCGCTGTCCGGCGCCGGGCTGGAGGCCGACCTGCTGCTGGCGCTGGGCCGCCGCCAACTGGCGCTGGCCGAGGCCGCGGGGCGGCTGGACGTGGCACAGGTCACGGTGCTGCGTGCGCTGCTGGCGCCGCGTTGACGGGCATCCGGCGCGCTGTCGGGCTTGGCGTGACATAGGCCTCGCGCCGGCCTGCCGGCGGCACGCGCGCCGCCGGCATGGCCTCCTAAACTGCTGCCCAGCCGGCGACGGCGCCAGCCGCAGTTCAAGGGAGTTCGAATGTCAGACGCGTCAATCCAGACCCAGATCAAGGCCGACGCAGCCCAGGTGTTGAAGGGCGTTGCCGAAGAGCTGCCTGACGCGCGCGAGCGCCTGGCCTATGTGCGCAGCATGACCGAGCAGGCCGCCACCAAGGTGCTGAACCTGGTCGAGGCCGCGCAGGAGGACGCCGAGGCCGTGCGCAAGAAGGGCCGCGAGCTGTCCGACGCGCTGAACCGCCTGGCGCTGTCCAGCAACATCAGCCAGGAGCGCGCCCGCGCGCTGATGAAGCTGTGCGCCGCCTATGCAGCCGACGCCGCCAGCTTTGCGGCGCGCGAGAAGTCGCTGCACACCGAGATCATGATGTCGCAGGACTTCCAGGATCTCTCCGGCCAGGTCATCAACAAGGTCAGCAAGATGATGGAGCGCGCCGAGCCGCCGCTCAACGACTTGATCGCGTCGTTGCCTGTGGCGGCCGAGGCCGCGGTCCCCGCGGAGCTGACCGGTGTGCAGACGCCCGACAAGGCGCTCAAGCAGGATGACGTGGACGACCTGCTGGCGTCCCTGGGCTTCTAAACCATCACTTCAGTGACGGTGCAGGCCGGGTCGAGCGCTGGGCAGCTCCCTCGGAGGACAGGCCAGACGCACCGCGTTCCGCGGCGCGCGGCGGGACGGGGGGCTCAGCCCCAGCCCGCCGGGTCCAGCCGGTAGTAGCCGCGCAGCTCGGCATACAGCGCCGGATGCCCCGCGGCCAGCTCCAGCGGCCGCTCGAAGAACAGCTCGCTGACGACGGCGAAGAACTCCGCCGGGTCGGTGGCGCCGTAGGCGTCGATCAAGCCAGGCTCGCCGCGCGCGAGCCGCCAGCGCAGCGCATCGAACTCGTTCTGCATCACCGTGGACCAGCGCCGGTAGGCCTCGGCCGTGGGCAGTGCGGGCGCGCCGTTGGCCGGGCCGCCTGCCTGGTCCAGCTGGTGTGCGAACTCGTGGATGACCACGTTGTGCCCGTCGCCCGGCGTGGCCGCGCCGCGCTTCACCTCGTCCCAGGCCAGCAACACCTGGCCCTGGCTCCAGCTCTCGCCGGCCAGCACGCGGCGCTGGTCCGACTGCACGCCGCCTTCCGTGACGGGGCGGTCCACGACGAAGGCCGTGGGGTACAGCAGCACCTGGCGCAGCTCCGGGTAGAGGCCGCGCGCCGCACCCAGCAGCGGCAGGCAGGCCAGCGCGGCGATGGTCACGCGCATCTCGTCGGTGACCTTGAGGCCGCGGCAGCCGAGGATGGGCTTCTCGGCCAGGAAGACCTGCATCAGCCCCTTGAGCCGCAGTTGCTGGCGCGCCGGCAGCCGGGCCACCAGCGGCACGTGGCGGCGCAGCAGCCGCCGCCACGCGGCCGGGAAAGGCTGGCCCGCGATGCGCTCGCGGCGGTGGCGCACCCACAGCGGCCACAGTGCGATGGCGGTGGCGGCAAGCAGGGCGAGGAGGAAGGCGGTCAGCAACGGCATGGTCAGCAACTGGGGCCGGTGCTTAGCCTTTGCAAGCGGGGAATGCCACGGGCGAGGCCGGCCGCAAGCCGTTAGGCTGGCGCATGTCCACCGAATCCAGACTGCAAGCCTGGCAGGTGCTGCTGGGCGGCATCTGCGCGCTGGTGCTGACCATCGGCCTGGCGCGCTTCGCCTACACGCCGCTGCTGCCCCAGATGCAGGCCCAGGCCGGCCTGGGCGTGGCCGGCGGCGGCCTGCTGGCGGCCATCAACTACGCCGGCTACATGAGCGGCGCGCTGCTGGCCGCGTGGATAGAGAGCCCGGTCTGGCGCCAGCGCCTCTACAGCTGGGGCCTGCCGCTGGCGCTGCTGGTCACGGCGCTGATGGGCTGGAGCACGTCCTTCGGCCTGTGGGCCGCGTCGCGCTACCTGGGCGGCCTGTGCGGCGCTGCCGGCATGCTGCTGGGCTCGGGGCTGGTGCAGGGCTGGCTGATCCGCTCGGGGCGCCGGCCGGAGCTGGGCCTCTACTTCATCGGCCTGGGTCTGGGCGTGGCCGTGTCGGCCCTGGGCGCCATGGGCATGACCGCGCTGGACCTCGGCTGGGCCGCGCAATGGCAGGGTTTCGCAGTGCTGGGGCTGGCCTTCCTCGTTCCGGCCTGGGTCTGGCGCCCGCCGGTACCGCCGCCTTCTGCAAAGGCCGCTTCGGGCGAAGCGCCGAGCCGGCGCTGGATGGCGCTGATGGTGGCGGCCTATTTCTGCGCGGGCTGGGGCTTCGTCATCAACGCGACCTTCACGGTGGCCATCGTCGAGGGGCAGCCGCTGCTGGCCGGGCAGGGGCCCTGGGCCTGGCTGCTGGTGGGGCTGGCGGCCACGCCTGCCGTGTTCGTCTGGGACCGCATTGCGCGCCGGCTGGGCGACGTGGGCGCGCTGCTGCTGGCCTTCGGCCTGCAGATCGTGGGCGTGCTGCTGCCGGCGCTGTCCGTCGGACTGGCGGCGGCCCTGCTGGGCGCGCTGCTGTATGGCGCCACCTTCATCGGCATCGTCAGCCTGACGCTGGCGCTGGTGGGCCGGCGCTCGCCCGCCAACCCGGGCAAGGCCATGGCGCGGCTGACGCTGAGCTATGGCGCGGCGCAGATCAGCGCGCCGGCGCTGACCGGCCGCATGGTGGAGGCCAGTGGCAGCTTCGAGGCTGCGCTGTGGCTGACGGCCGCCGTGATGGCGGCGGGCATGCTGGCGCTGGTGGCGGTGCTGCGCGAGCCGCGTGGCTGATCAGGAGCCCGCGTCGCGCGTGGCGGCGCCGGGCCGGAGGTTCTCGCCCATGGCCTCGACCGAGCGGCGCTCGGCCTCGCGCTGCGCCGCGGAGCGGCAGCGCGTGGTGGGCAGGTTGCTGCCGATGCGCACCTCGCGGTCGCAGCTGATCTGGTCCGCCGCCAGCGGCGCGCCGGGCGGCGGCGCGGCGGCGCAGGCCGCGAGCGCGAGGGGCATCAGGAGCAGCAGTCGGTTCATGGCGGATGCGGGTCGTGCGGAGTGCGCAGGATAGCCGGCCGGCGGGCGAGTAACTCTGTGTGACACCGGTCATCCCGCAGCGCCGCCGGCCAGTTGGAGGCGGGCGGTCGCGCTGATGCGGCCGGGAGTGACCCCATGAAACGAATGGCTCTGGCCTGCGTGCTGATTTCCACCGCCCTGCTGTCGGGCTGCATCATCGTGCCGGCGCGTGGCGGCCACCATCATCACCGCTACAGCGACGGCCATCACCCGGGCCAGGTCTACGGCCCGGCCTACGGCCAGCCGGGGCGGCGCTGATCAGCGGCCGGGCTTTTCGTTCGACCGTGTGCGCCGCACGGCTTCGGACAAGGCCTCCACGTCGCGCCGGTCGTACTCGCGGTCGGCCGCGGAGCGGCAGCGTACCGCGATGAACTTGCTGCCTGTGGCCTGCTCCTTGTCGCAGACCCGGCCGGTATCGGCCGAGGCCAGCTGGGTGGGCGGCTGTTCGGGGGCGGTTCCGGCACAGCCGCCGAGTGCGGCCGCCAGCAGGAGCAGGGGAGGGAGGCGTTTCATCCGTGGACCCAATCAAGAACGGACGGCGTTTGCCGGGCTTGGCGCGCCGTTCGGAAGGCCCGGAGGATAGAGGCTGCTGACGCCACCGTCATGTGCCATGAGCCATGCTCCTCGCGCGCCGGCCGAGACGGCCCTGCCGGCTTTCAGGCGTCGCCGCTGGAGGCCTGGCGCCGGCCGCTGCGGCGCTCCTTGTCGGCGGCCTTGTCGGCCTCGCGCTGTGCCTGCTTGCGCGCTTCGTCGTCGGCAGCGGCCTGGCGCCAGGCCGTCATTTCCTCGGGCGTCTCCAGCGTGATGCGGCCCAGCAGACCCTGTCGGTAGTCGATCAGCAGCGCCTCGGCGGCCTTGTGCATCTGCACGCCGCCGCCGCGCACCTTGGCGCCGCGCTTCAGGCCGATGGCCTCCAGCACGGCCTCCTCGTCGCCCAGCTCGGCCAGACCGTAGCGCTGCTGCAGCGCCTCGGGGTAGCGGCGCTTCAGCACCTGGATCAACTCCAGCGCCACCTCGGCTTCGTCGAAGGCGTTGCGGCCGATCGCGCCGCTGGCGGCCAGGTGGTAGCCACTCTGCTCGATGGCGATGCGCGGCCACAGCATGCCAGGCGTGTCGAACAGGTAGAAGCCGTTCTCCAGCACGATCTTCTGCTCGGTCTTGGTGATGCCGGGCTCGTCGCCGGTCTTGGCGGCGCGCTTGCCGACCAGGGTGTTGATCAGCGTGCTCTTGCCGACGTTGGGGATGCCGCAGATCAGCACGCGCAGCGGCTTGGCGAGGTCGCCGCGGTTGGGCGCCAGCTCGCGACAGGCCTTGACCAGTGCGCGCGCCGGCGCCTTGTCCCCCGCATCCAGAGGGATGGCGCGGGTGTGGGGCTGGGCGTTGTAATGCGCCAGCCAGGCTGCGGTCTGGGCCGGATCGGCCAGGTCCTGCTTGTTCAGGATCTTCAGCGCCGGCCGGCCGGTCGTCAGCGCGGCCAGCAGCGGGTTGCTGCTGGAGCCGGGCAGGCGGGCGTCGAGCAGCTCGATGACGACGTCCAGCCCCGCCTTGACGCGATCCTTGATCGCCTGGCGGGTGGAGTTCATGTGGCCGGGAAACCAGTGGATGGGCATGCGGCGAAGGTTCTGGGGATTGCTGGGGCGCGGATTTTCAGGGCTTACATCCGGTTGCCCGGGTGCCTGCGCATGGCCCCAACATTGTCATGTCGTTGTGGAGTGAACATGAGATTCCAAGGAGTACTGAGCGCATGGAACCCGGATGCAGGGCACGGCCGCATCCGGCCGTCGGGCGGCGGCGAAGAGGTCTTCGTGGCCCTGGCTGCCTTCCCGATGGATGGTGACGGGCCGCGCCTGGACGAGGCTTTGAGCTTCGAAATTGTGACGGGCCGTGACGGTCGCAAGCAGGC
>CBFGPX010000034.1:0-24178 GCA_965650725.1 uncultured Comamonadaceae bacterium
CCCGAGTACGCGCCGCAGATCACGCTGCGCCAGTCGGCCGCCGAGGCGGACGTGCTCATCGTGGAGGGCTACGACGGCCCGCAGCCCGGCGCGCAGTGAGTGCAGCGCGGCTGAAGCGGCGCTGACGAGCGCCGTCATCGAACCCTGGCATGCTTGCCGCCTTGCACCACCCCGCCGTACCCGCCATGCCCCGCCGCCCCGCCGCAGACCGCCCGCAGACGCTGGGCGAGGAAATCGCCAACGCCATCAGCCATGGCCTGGGCGCCGTGCTGGCGATTGCGGCGCTGCCCATTCTGGTGACGCGCGCCATGGGCCACGGTGGCACGGCCGACGTGGTGGCTGCCGCGGTGTTCGCGGCCACGGCCATCCTGCTGTACGGCATCTCGGCGCTGTACCACGCGCTGCCGGCCTCGCTGGCCGGTGGCCGCGTCAAGGCCTGGCTGAACCGGCTGGACCATGCGGCCATCTACGTCTTCATCGCCGGCAGCTATACGCCCTTCACGCTGGGCGTGCTGCACACGGGCCCAGGGCTGACGCTGCTGATCGCCGTCTGGGCGGCGGCGGCCTTCGGCGTGGCCATCAAGCTGCTGAACCGGCTGCGCCATCCGCTGGTGTCCACGCTGCTGTACCTGGCCATGGGCTGGGTGGTGGTGTTCGCCATCGGGCCGCTGGTGGAGCGCATGCCGGCCGCCGGCCTGGCGCTGCTGGTGGCCGGCGGGCTGAGCTACACGCTGGGCGCCGTCGTGTTCCTGCTGGACAACCGGCTGCGCTACGCCCACTTCGTCTGGCACCTGTTCGTGCTGGGCGGCAGCGTGTGCCACTTCTTCGCGGCGCTGTTCTACGCCTACGGCTGAGGCCGCCGAATCCCTGGCGGTCGGGCCGGGCCGGCCGCAGGCGCTACGCTCGCGGGTTTTGTTCAACCCGTTGCGCCTCGCCCACCCATGACGACCCGCCCGACCCTGCTTGCCGCGCTGCTGGCCACCGCCTGTGCAGCCTTCGGCACGACTGCCGCCCACGCCCAGGCCGCCACCCCCGCGGCTACCACGCCCGATGCCCGCTACGTGTGGGACCTGAGCCCCCTGTTCGCCAACGACGCCGCCTGGGACGCCGAGCGCCAGGCCATCCTGGCCGCGCTGCCGCAGCTGCGCGATCTGCGCGCCGGCTTCGGCCGTGACGCCGCCAGCCTGCGCCAGGCGCTGGACACGCTGTCCACCTGGCGCCAGCGCTACCAGCGCGTGGCCGTCTATGCCAGCGCCACGGCCTCCACCGACAACCGCGACGCCCGCAACCAGGAGCGCCAGTCGCTGCTGCGCTCGCTGGGCGGCCAGTGGGGCAGCGCGCTCAGCTGGGTGGACAGCGAGATCCGCCAGATCGGCGAGACCAAGATCAACGCCTGGCTGGCCGCCGAGCCGGGCCTGAAGAAGCACGAGAAGCGCCTGCGCGACGTGCTGCGCCTGGCCGCCCACCAGCTCACGCCCGAGGCCGAGGCCGCCATCGCCGCCTTCGGCCCGGTGATGGGCGCGGCCACCAACGCGCGCACGCTGCTGACCACCGTGGACGCCGACTGGCCCACCATCGAGGTGGACGGCAAGACCGAGAAGCTCAACGACATCGGCTACAGCCGGCTGCGCGCCCACCCGGACCGCGCGGTGCGCGAGCAGGTCTTCCAGCGCTTCTTCGGCGCCTACGGCCGCATGGAGAACACGCTGGGCAGCCTGCTGGCCCAGCGCGTGGAGACCGGCGTCGTCAACGCGCGGCTGCGCGGCTACCCGTCGGCCGTGGCGGCCAGCCTGGCGGACAACGACATCCCCGAGTCGGTCTACCGCACGCTGGTGGCCGAGACGAACAAGGGCCTGCCCACGCTGCACCGCTACCTGAAGCTGCGCCAGCGCATGCTGGGCCTGCCGGACCTGGCCTACCACGACCTCTACCCGGACTTGGTCAAGAGCGAGCGCCGCTACACGCCGGAGGAGTCCGGCGACCTGACCGTGGCCGCCACCGCGCCGCTGGGCGCGGACTACCAGCGCCGGCTGCGCGAGGCGCTGGGCGCGAAGACCATGCACGTCTTCCCCGCGCCGGGCAAGTCGTCGGGCGCCTACCAGAGCGGCGTCTACGGCATGACGCCACTGGTGTTCCTGAACCACCAGGGCACGTTCGACAGCCTCAGCACCTTCGCCCACGAGTGGGGCCACGGCATGCACACGGTGCTGGCCAACGCGACCCAGCCTTTCGAGACGGCGGGCTACCCGCTGTTCCTGGCCGAGATCGCATCGTTCAGCAATGAGCTGCTGCTGCAGCGCCACCTGCTGGACCAGGCCAAGACCAAGGAAGAGCGGCTCTACCTGCTGACGGAGGCAGTGGAGCGGCTGCGCGGCTCCTACTTCCGCCAGACCCTGTTCGCCGAGTTCGAACTGGCCACGCACGACGCGCTGCAGCGCGGCGAGCCGCTGACCGGCAAGCGCATGACCCAGCTCTACTGCGGCCTGCTGCGCAAGTACCACGGCGCGGACCAGGGCGTCATGAAGGTCGACCCGGTGGTGTGCAGCGAATGGGCCTTCGTGCCGCACTTCCACCGGCCGTTCTACGTCTACCAGTACGCCACCTCCATGGCTGCGGCGACCTACTTCACCGAGCAGATCCTGCAGAAGAAGCCCGGCATGCCGCAGACCTACCTGTCGGTGCTGCGCTCCGGCGGCAGCGTGCACCCGGTGCCGCGCCTGCGCACGGCCGGGCTGGACATGGACTCCCCCGCGCCCTACCAGGCGCTGCTGCGTCACATGGACCGGCTGCTCGACGAGATCGAGAAGCTGCTGGCCCAGAAGGCCTGAGCGGGTCCATGCCCCCACCCCTCTGGGCCGCCCGCGGGCGGGTGAGCGCCGCCGCGCTGGCGGTGGGCGTGGCGGCCGCCGCACAGGCCGCGCCCACCGTGCTGGAGCCGGTGGTCGTCACGGCCACCCGCACCGAGGCCGCGCCGTTCGACGTGCCGGCGTCCATCACCCGCATCGACGGCGACGCGCTGCGCGCCGGGCGCGCCCAGGTCAACCTGTCCGAGGGCCTGGGCGGCGTGCCGGGCCTGCTGGCGCGCGACCGCCAGAACTACGCGCAGGACGTGCAGATCTCCGTGCGCGGCTTCGGCGCGCGCGCCAGCTTCGGCATCCGCGGCGTGCGCCTGTACGTGGACGACATCCCCGCCACGCTGCCCGACGGCCAGGGCCAGATCAGCCACGTCGAGATCGGCACGCTGGGCCGCGTGGAGGTGCTGCGCGGACCCTTCTCGGCGCTGTACGGCAACTCGTCGGGCGGCGTCATCAGCGTCTACTCCGCGGCGCCGGCCGGGCCGACGCACGCGGAGGCCGGCGTCAGCGTCGGCAGCGACGGCCTGCGCCGCGTGGCGGCCACCGCCAGCGGCGGCACGGGCAGCTTCGGCTATACGCTGGGCGCCAGCCGCTTCGAGACCGACGGCTACCGCCAGCACGGCCGCACCGAACGCCGCCTGGGCAGCGCGCGGCTGCACTGGAAGCTGGGCGCCGACACGCGCCTGACGCTGGTCGCCAACAGCGTGGATCTGCCCGAGGCGCAGGACCCGCTGGGCCTGAGCCGCGCGCAATGGCAGGCCGACCCGCGCGGCGTGGACCCCGCGGCGCTGAGCTTCGACACGCGCAAGACGATGTCGCAGCAGCAGGGCGGCCTGGTGCTGGAACACGGCATCGATGCGACGAACACGCTGCGCGTGATGGTCTACCGCGGCCACCGCACGACCACGCAGTTCCAGGCCATCCCGGTGGCGACGCAGGCCAATGCGCTGCACCCGGGCGGCGTCATCATCCTGACACGCGACTACGAGGGCGCCGACATTCGCTGGCGCTGGAGGGGCGAGCGCACCAGCGTCATCGCGGGCATCGCCGCGGACGCGCTGAGCGAGCACCGCGTGGGCATGCAGAACTTCGTCGGCACACAACTGGGCGTGCAGGGCGCGCTGCGCCGCGACGAGCGCAACCGCGTCGGCAACGCCGACCCCTACCTCCAGGCCGAATGGCGACCCGCGCCGGCCTGGCTGCTGACGGCGGGCGTGCGGCGCAGCACGGTCGACTTCCGCTCCACCGACGCCTACGTCACCCGCACCAACCCCGACGACAGCGGCACCGCCCGCTACGCAGCCACGCTGCCGGTCGTGGGCGTCAGCTATGCGGTGGACGAACGCCTGCGCGTCTACGCCACCGCTGGCCGCGGCTTCGAGACACCCACGCTGAACGAGCTGGCCTACCGCGCCAACGGCGCCACGGGCCTGAACTTCGCGCTGCAGGCCTCACGCAGCCGCAGCGTCGAGGCTGGCCTCAAGGCCAGGCCCTGGGACGGCGGCGAGCTGACGCTGGCGCTGTTCCAGACCGGCACCGAGAACGAGATCGTCACGCAGACCAACGCGGGCGGCCGCGCCACCTTCCAGAACGCCGGCGCCACGCGCCGGCGCGGCCTGGAGGCGTCGGGCACCTTCCAGCTGACGCCGGCACTGCAGGCCCAGCTCGCTGCCACCTGGCTGGACGCGCGCTACCGCGACGGCTTCCTGACCTGCACGGCCACGCCCTGCGCCGCCGCGGGCACGCCGGTCGCCGCCGGCAACCGCATCCCCGGCATCGCGCGCACGGCGCTGTACGGCGCACTGGCCTGGCAGCCCGCGGGCGGCTGGCGCGCCGGGCTGGAGGCGCGCGCGCTCGGCAAGGTCTGGGTCAACGACCTGAACAGCGACGCCGCACCCGGCCACGCGACGCTGGCGGCCCATCTGGGCTACCAGCTCAGCCTGGGGCCTTGGGAGCTGGGCGCGCTGCTGCGCGTGGACAACCTGGCCGACCGCCGCGTGGCCGGCTCGGTCATCGTCAACGACGGCAACGGCCGCTTCTTCGAGCCCGCACCCGGCCGCGCCTGGCTGGCCAGCCTGACTGCCAGCCAGCGCTTCTGACGGCCTGCGCAGGCGGCCTGTGCCTGCGCCGGTGCCGCCTGTCGCAAGACCCGGGCACCGGCCGCCGCGGGTCGGCACGATGGCGGCTCCCCAACGACAAGGAGCCTCCAATGCATCGCATTCCCCGCATGATGACCGCCGCCCTGCTGGCCGCCGCGGCAGGCATGGCCCACGCTGCCGATACCGGCGTGCAGGTGCTGGTGCTGGGCACTTACCACTTCGGCAACCCCGGCAGCGACATCGTCAACACCCAGGTCGACGACGTGCTGCAGCCGCACCGCCAGGCCGAGCTGCAGGCGCTGACCGCCCGGCTCGCGCGCTTCGCGCCGACCAAGGTCATGGTCGAGCGCAACGGCGACAAGCACGAGGGCCAGCGCCTGCCCGCCTACGACGCCTGGCGCGCCGGCGGGCGGCGCGACGTGCGCAACGAGGTCGAGCAGGTCGGCTACCGCCTCGCCGCCTCGCTGCGGCACGAGGCCGTCTACGGCATCGATGCGGACGGCGACTTCCCGTTCGAGGCCGTGCAGGCCTGGGCGAAGAAGAACGGCGCCGAGGCCCAGCTGAACGCGCAGCTGGACGAGCTGAAGCAGCGCAGCAAGGCCGACGAGCAGGCCCAGTACACCCGCACCATCACGCAGACGCTGGCCGCCTTCAACGACCCGGCGCGCATCCTGCGCGACCACCAGTTCAGCACCGTCGCGCTGCGCTATGGCCGTGGCGCCGAGCAGCCGGGCGCCGAGTTGCTGGGGCAATGGACGCTGCGCAACGCACGCTCCTGCGCCCGCATGGTGCAGCTGGCGCAGCCGGGCGACCGCATCGTCGTGCTGTTCGGCGCGGGGCACAGCCACCTGCTGCGCCAGTGCGTGAAGGAGCAGCCGGGATGGACGCTGGTGGAGGCGCTGGACTACCTGCGCTGACGCGCGCGGGCATGACCCTTGCAGCCGTGGCGGATCACCCGGCCACTGGCTGAGCCGTGGTGGCTGCCGCGGGCGTCACCGTGACATGCCGACGCTGCAGGCGCATTTCCGGCCCCGCAGCCCGCGGGGGCTTCAGGGCCGCGTGGTACATTCGGGCCCATAGATTCGCACAAGACCGTTTTCTCAAGGTCTTATCTGCAGCCCCGCTGGCCACCCCCTGGCCCTTCTCGCGAGCGGCTCGCTTCAGCAACTCCCGGTGAGTGTTCTTGAGTGTTTCTGTCTCCGCACGGCATGTCGCTGGCGGAGTGTTCTCCAATTCAATTTCCCAAAGGAAACACCATGTCTACTGAAACCGGCACCGTGAAGTGGTTCGACGACGGCAAGGGCTTCGGCTTCATCACGCCTGACAACGGCGGCAAGGACCTGTTCGCCCACCACAGCGAAATCAAGAACAGCGGCGGCTTCCGCTCGCTGGCCGAAGGCGCGAAGGTCGAGTTCGAGACCAAGCAGGGCCCCAAGGGCCTGCAGGCTTCGAGCATCCGCGCGCTCTGAGCAACCGGGCGCCCCGCGCGCCCACACCGCGCCCGACCCAGCAGGTCGGCGCGGCACCACCAAGAAGAAGAAAATGAACAACAACAAGAATATCGAAGTGGGACGCTACGTCGTCTCGCCCATGACCCAGGCTCGCGACGGCGGCGGCTTCGACGCCCTCGTCTCGATCCGATCCGGCCAGGGCATGGCCAGCGTGGACCGCGTCATGCAGTTCACGCCGTGCTTTCGCAGCCCTCAGGCCGCATTGCGCTACGCCAGGACGCAAGGCCTGGCCTGGGCGCATTGCCATTGACCCACGCGGCCGCGCCGCACCTGCAGCCGGCACGGCAACGTGCCGGCCTACCGTCCAACCTGTCGCAAAAGGAGCCCACACTTGGCCAAGGAAGAACTGATTGAAATGCACGGCGTCGTCGACGAAATCCTGCCGGACTCGCGCTTCCGCGTGACGCTGACGAACGGCCACAAGGTCATCGCCTACACGGGCGGCAAGATGCGCAAGCACCACATCCGCATCCTGGCCGGCGACAACGTGTCGCTGGAGATGTCGCCCTACGACCTGAGCAAGGGCCGCATCACGTTCCGCCACCTGGGCTCCCGCGGCCCGGCGCCGGGCGCTCGCTGAGCGGTCAGCCGCTGGCGGCCTGAACGACTGCCTGCCAGGCCGCCACGGCCTGGGCATCGCCCCGTCGTCGGCCGCGTTGCCGACCACCTCCTCCTCCACCATCGCCCTGCCCGCCAGCAGCTGCGAGGCCACGCCACGCCCAGACACTCTGCCACCGGGCCATGGTCAGCAGGTCGGCGCGCAGCGCGTCGGACCGCACCGGCAGATGCAGCTCAGGCCTCGCAACGCTGGATCTCGATGGTGGTGTGCACGATCTCCTCGTGCACGGACAGCCAGTCGCGCACGCAGGCCGGCGTGAGCGCGGCGTCATGCGTGACCAGGCCCAGCACCGCGACGGCCATGGCCTCGGGGTAGTGGATGGCCTCGGGCCTGAGCAGCCGCTCGACCGAGCCCCAGACCATCAGCGCCACGACCACCACCAGGAAGATGGCGCTGGCGAAGCCGCCCAGCACCTCGATCTTCCAGGTGCCGAACGCGAAGCGTGCATCCCCCGCATGCCGGCGCGCGGCGGCATAGGCGGCCACGCTGAGGCCGATGGCGACGGCATGGCTGCTCATGTGCAGGCCGTCGGCCAGCAGCGCCATGGAGTTGTAGTACCAGCCCGCGGCGATCTCGATGAGCATCATCGCGACGGTGATCCACAGCACCCGCCGCGTGCCGCGCTCGCCGGCCTCGTTGCCGCGGTCGAAGACGTGCTCGTGCCGCCAGGCGGCGAGGTCGTGGGTGCGCATGCGGGGGCCTTGGACTGCAGGGATGGCCGGCATTCTGCGCCGGCCAAAAGGCCCTTCAGTTCACAGCGCCGTCACCCGAGACGCGATCGTGAACGCCGCAGCCAGCGCCGTGCCGCCGCTGTGCGTGCCGGCGTTCTGCACCAGGCCATTGAACTCGGCGCCGCCCGCCGCCAGCATGCCGCCGCTCACCGGCGTGAGGCCGGTGCCGGTGGCCAGCAGCGGGCTGCTCAGCACGACGGCCGTGGCGGTGCGCGGCATCGTGAAGGCGAAGGCGGGCCTGCCGTTGGCGTCGCGCAGCACGACCAGGCCGGCGGCGAGGTTGCGCAGCGTCACGCAGTTCTGCGTCGACAGGCTGCTGGTCACGCTGCTGTTGCGGCCGCCCAGGCCGATGAAGGTGCCGCCGGTGACGGTGAAGTTGTTGTTGTCGCAGTCCATCCCGCCCTCGGCGCCGCTGGCGCCGTCGGCCACGACGACGCCGCCGTTGATGGTCAGCGTGCCGTTGCTGTCGATGGCGTCGTTGCGGCTGGCGCGGGCGAGGACGAAGCCGCCGTTGATGACGATGGACTTGCCGGCGTTGATGGCGTCGTCGGTGCTGTTGACGATGATGCTGCCGCCGTTGATGGTCACGCTGGACTTGCCCTCGATGCCCTCGGGCGCCAGCGTGCCTTCGACCGGCGTGCCGGTGGTGGTGATCGTGATGGCGCCGCCGTTGATGGTGACGCGCGGGTCGGGGTCGTCGGTGGTGGCGGTGGTGCTGCCGTCTTCGGCGCCCTCCCAGGAGGCGGTGATGGCCTTGTCGTGGCTGGTGATGGCCAGCGTGCCGGCGTTGATGGCGATGAAGCCCACGGCCGCCGCCGCATCCTCCTTGCCCTCGACCTTGATGCCCTTGCCGGCCGGCGTCGTGATGGTGAGGCTGCCGCCATCCATGACGAAGGCGTGGTTGGCACGCACGCCATCCTTCTTCACCGCGTTGACGCTGACGGTGCCGCTGACGAGACGGATGTGGGCATCGCTGGCCAGCGCGTGCTTGGCCGCCGCCGTGATGTCGAGGCTGCCGCTGCCGGACAGCAGCAGCGGCCCCTCGGCGAAGAACGTGGCCTTGAGGTCCATCGCGGCGGCGTCGGGCCCGGTGCGGGCGGTGTAAGTGGCGGTGTCGGTCAGCGTGTTGCTGCCGGTCAGCACGACGAAGGCGCGCTGCCTGGACTGCAGGTTCAGCGCCGGCCCGTCGGTGCTGGCCAGCGTGACGCCCTCCAGCGCGAGGCGGTAGTCCTGCGCGCTGTGCACGGTGACGGTCTGCGTGCCGCTGCCGCTCAGCGCCAGCTCCAGCCGCGCCGTGGCGGGCAGTGTGGACGTGACGGTCAGGCCCAGCGCGTCCGCCTGCAGCACGACGACGGTGACGCCGCCCATGCCCACCTCGGTACGGCCGGCCACCGTGGCGCCGACCGTGAGGCTGGCGGAGCCGCTGGTGATGGCGCCGCTGCCCAGCGCGACAGCCAGGCGGTGGTGGACCAGCGTGCTGGCGGTGTCGCCGGCATTGGCGCCGGTCTCCAGCCGCCAGGCGCCCACCGTCGTTGTCGTGGCGGGGGCGACGCTGGCGCCGTTGGCATCGGTGCCGGTGACGGCGCCGGCCGTCGTGCTGCCGCCCGTGCTGCTGCCGGTGCCCGTGTCGGCGCTGGTGCTGCCGGAGCCACCCCCGCCACAGGCGCCCAGCAGCAGCGCCAGCGGCGCGGAAACGGCCAGCAGACGGCGCTGGTCATCGACGATGGAGCGGGGAGCACAAGGATGTCGCATGGCGGGTTCGTGAAGCCGGGGTGACGGCGGCAAGTTAGGTGCCCCGGCCCCGTTCCATGTGTCATGTCTTTGAAGATTTGTTGCCGCCGCCGCCCGCCATCTGCGCCCGCAGGGCGGCTCGCGACGGGGCGGTCACTAAAATCCCGCCCTTTTTCGTCTTCGCGCGCCCGCGTGAGCGAGCCGCCGCCCATGCAAGCCCCCACCCCGCAGCCCCACGCGCCCGAGCCCCTGGCCCGGCTGCTGCTGCAATGGGGCGTCGCGCCGCCGCGCACCGCGCCCGTGGCCGAGCGGCTGGGCGGCTGGCTGGGCTGGGCGGACGCGATCGGGCTGTCCCAGGTGCTGGCCACGGCGCCGGCCGGAGGGCCCAACGCCGAGGCCCGCCGCGAGGCGCTGGACTGGGCCGGCGCCGCGCTGGCGCGGCTGCAGGCCGAGCTGGGCGCTGCCTTCGACGATGCCGAGCTGGCGGCCGATGCCGCCGCGCCGGCGCCCGAGGGCGTGTCGCTGGCCGACCTGCTGGCGCCGTTCCGCCTCCACCACGCCCAGCAGCAGCGCAGCATGGCCGCGCGCATCGCCACGCTGCGCGGGCGGCTGCGACCGCGGCTGGCCGAGGCGTCCGGTGCGCTGGCGCGGCTGGCGCAGCTGGACGCGGTCATCGAGCGCGCCGTCGTCGAGCCGGAGCGCCAGGCCCTTGCCGGCCTGCCCGCGCTGCTGACCCAGCGCGCGCAAGCCCACCACGCTGCCGACCCGCGCCGCTGGCGCGCCCGCTTCTGGGCCGACCTGCAGCGCGCGCTGCGGGCCGAGCTGGATCTCCGACTTCAACCGGTGCAGGGGCTCGTCGAGTCGCTGCAGCACGCCGACTCCTGATGAACCGCTTCCTGAACGCCCTCTACCCCCTCGCCCTGGCCGCCGGCCTGGCCGGCATTGCCGGCGCCGCACTGGCCGCAGCGCGCCACCACCCGGTGGCGCTGGCGATGACGCTGCTGATCGCAGCCTTCTTCGCCGTGGGCGTGTGGGAGCTGACCGCCTTCCGCCGCGCCAGCCGCGAGCTGGGCGCGGCACTGCAGGGCGAGGCGAGCGACGGCTGGGTCGGCACAACGCCCGCTGCGCTGCGCGCCGCCGTGCAGCAGCGCCTGGACGGCCTGCGCGTGGCGCTGCCGGGCCTGGCGCTGGCGCCCGCGCTGGCCGGCCTGCTGGTGCTGCTGGGCATGCTGGGCACCTTCATCGGCCTGGTGCTGACGTTGAGCAGCACCGCGACGGCGCTGGGCGCCTCGGCCGATCTGGCCGCGCTGCGCACGGCCCTGGGCGCGCCGGTGCAGGGCCTGGGCCTGGCCTTCAGCGCCAGCGTGGCCGGCGTGACCGGCTCGGCCATGCTGGGCCTGATGGTCGCGCTGGCGCGTCGCGAACGCGCGGCCGTCGGCGCACAGCTGGACACCGCGCTGCTGGGCCCTTTGCGCCCGCTGACGGCTGCACACCGTCGCGAGGTCGCGCAGCAGGCCGCCGATGCCGCCGCCCTTGAAACGGCGCGCGGCCACCAGCTGCAGCTGGTGGATCAGCTGAAGCAGTTCGCACAGCAGATGGCCGACCAGCTCGCCGCGCAGAACGAGCGCTTTGACGAAGCGCGCAAAGCCGACCAGACGCGCTTTCACGGCGAGACCAGCAAGGCCTACACGGCGCTGGCCGGCCATGTGGACGCAACGCTGCGCGCCAGCCTGGCCGAGGCCGCACGCCTGGCCGGCGCGGCCATCCAGCCCGCCGCCGAGGCGGCGATGGCCGGCATTGCCCGCGAGGCTGCGGCGCTGCACGAACGTGTGGGCTCGCAGGTGGCCGATCAGCTCGGCGCGCTGAGCACCCGCTTCGAGGCCGGCGCCGCGCAGATCGCGCAGCAGCACGAAGCCGCCGCCCAGGCGCAGGCCGCGAGCCTGGCGCAGCAACGCGAAGCCGCGCTGCGGTTGCTGGCCGACACCGGCACCACGACGCAGCAGGCCGTGGACCGGCTGGCCGAACGCTGGGCCGCCGAGGCGCAGGCCCTGCTGGCCGCACTGAACGACGCCGCTGCGCGCCAGCAAGCGGCGCAGGCCGAAGCCGACGCCGCCCGCGCGGCCACGCTGCAAGGCCAGGTCGAGGCGCTGGCCGAGCAGCGCAGCGCCGCTCAGCAGGCCGTGGCGCAGACGGCGGAGCAGTTCGCCGCGCAGACGCAGGTGCTGCTGGACCGCGTTGCCGCCGCACACGCCGCCCAGCAGGCCGCGCAAGCCGAGCAGGACGCCCAACGTCGCGCCGAGGCGCGCGCCGACACCGAGGCACTCGCCGAGCAGCGCCGCGCCAACGAGCAACTGCTGGCCGCCCAGCGCGAGGCCGCTCAGCAGCTGCTGGCCGACAGTGGCGCGCGCGCGCAGCAGGCGCTGACCGAGCTGACCACCGGCTTCGCGACGCAGACCCAGGACCTGCTGGACCGCATCGCCGACACGCAGACCCGCCATGCGGCGCTGCAGGCCGACATCGACACGCAACGCCGTGCCGAGGCACGCGCCGAAGCGCAGGCCATCGCCGAGCAGCGTGAGGCCAACGAACAGCTGCTGGCCGCGCAGCGCGAGGCCGCCCAGCAGTTGCTGGCCACCAGCGGCCAGCGCGCGCAGGACGCGCTGGCCGAGCTGAGCGCGAGCTTCACCGCGCAGACGCAGGCCGCCATCGCGGCCATCGCCGAAGCGCACGGCCGGCTGCAATCGGCCCATGCCGCGCATGACGCCGAACGCCTGGCGGCTTGGCGTGCCGAGCTGCAGGCGGCGGGCAGCACGCAGATCGCGCAGCAGCAACAACTGGCCGATGGGCTGCTCGCTCACACGCGCGAGCTGGTGACGCAGGCCCAGACCCACTCGCAAACCACGCTGGCCGAGGCCGGCGCGCTGCTGCAGGCCGCCGGCGAGGCGCCGCGCGCGGCGGTCGAGGTCGTCGCCGCGCTGCGCGAGCAGCTGGCGCAGAGCCAGGCCCAGGACCGCGCCGCGCTGGCCGAGCGCGCGGAGCTGATGCAGACCGTGTCCACGCTGCTGGCTTCGCTGCAGCAGGCGGCCGGCGAGCAGCGGGCGGCCATCGAGGCGCTGGTGCGCAGCGCGGCGTCGCAGGTCGGCACGCTGGTGGACAGCTCGGCCGCGCAGCTGGAGGCGCTGGGCCAGCGCTTCACGGCCCAGGCCGACACCACCGGGCAGACGCTGTCGGACGCCGCAACCACGCTGGCCGCCAGCGCCGCCGACATCGCCAGCCTGGGCGAAGGCTTTGGCGCCGCGGTGGAGCAGTTCCAGGGCGCGAACGCCCAGCTGGTGCAGCACCTGGCCGCGCTGGAGGAGCGTCTGGCGAGCACCATGACACGCAGCGACGAGCAGCTGGGCTATTACGTGGCGCAGGCGCGCGAGGTCATCGACCTGTGCCTGGGCTCGCAGAAGGCAGTGCTGGACGCGCTGCAGAACACGGCGGCTGCGAATGGATGAGCCGCTGGAGATCGAGCAGGAAGGTGTAGGCGCGCCCGCCTGGGCCGCCTTCGGCGACCTGATGGCCGGCGTGCTGGGGGCCTTCGTGCTGGTGCTGGCCGCCGCGCTGGTGGGCCAGCTGGACCTGGCCAACCAGCTGAAGGCCGAGGTCGAGCAGCGCCAGGCCGAGCAGGCGCGCCGCGAGGCGCTGGAGCGCGCGCTGGCCGGCCCGCTGGCGGACGGGCGCATCACGCTGGTGGAGGGCCGCATCGGCATCAGCGGCGCGGTGCTGTTCGCGACCGGCTCGGACCAGCTGCACGCCGACGGCCGGGCTCTGATCAAGAGCCTGGCCACGCCGCTGCGCACCTACCTTGCGCAGCGCGACGAGATCCTGATGGTCAGCGGCTTCACCGACGACCGCGCGCTGGTGAAGGGCATGTCCTTCACCGACAACTGGGAGCTGTCCGCCCAGCGCGCGCTGAACGTGGCGCGCGCGCTGATGGCCGAGGGCCTGCCGCCGGACGCGGTGTTCGCCGCCGCCTTCGGGCCGCAGCAGCCGGTGGCCTCCAACGACGACGCGGCCGGCCGTGCGCTGAACCGGCGCGTGGAGATCGCGCCCACGCCGCGGCCACGGCGTGCGGCGGCAGCGTCCGCACCATGAACGTCGCGGCGATGGACGACCCCGTCGCCTGGGCCGAGGCCCAGCCGGCCGACGCCGTGCGCCGCCGCGTGCTGCAGGCGCTGGCCCGCCGTGCCGCCGCGCAGCCGCCTGGCGCGCTGCGCGAGCAGTTGCTCGCCAAGCTGCAGCAACGCGCCTCGACCTCACCGGCGCCCATGCCCGACCGACGGCCAGCCCCGGCCCCCAGCCCGCTGACCAAGCTGCTGGCCCAGCTGCAGGCCGGCGCCGGCCCCGAGCTGCGTCACGTGCGCGCCCACCAGCGCACCTGGAGCCAGCTGAAGGTGGCGCGCCGCATGGCCGAGGTCAGCGCGCCGGTGCCCGAGCACCTGGGTCCGCTGAACAGCCAGGTGCTGGCGACCCGCGCGCTGCAGCAGTTGCAGGCCCTGGCGCCGGACTACCTGCAACGCCTGCTGACCCAGCTGGATGCGCTGGCCGCACTGGCGCCGCTGCAGGCCGCCGCCGAGGCGGAGAAACCGACCCGCCCCAGCGCCCGCAAGGCCGCGCCGCGCCGGCGCTGAGGCCCCCGGGCCGGCCACCGCAGCCGCCCGAAGCACCAAGCAGCCTCAGGCAAACACGCATTGGAACAATGTTCCAAAACAATGAACATGCGTTTCGTTCGGTGCAATACACCGTTTTGGATTTCCCAGCCGTCAGTGCCTGACGGGCCGGAGCCGCCGTTCAACTCCCCCGCTTTGCCCTCGCCCGTTGGGTTCCCTCCAGGACACGTCGTCTTGCCCTGACGCCCCGCAGCCGGGCCGGCTGACGACTTCAACAGCAAAGACTGGAGACAAGGAATGAACGGATTTCTGATGGCGCGCCGCCTGTGGCGTGGACTCGTGGCACTGGCGCTGGTGGCCGCCGCCGGCCAGGCCGCCGCCGCGCCGGGCGTGCGCACCGTGCCGGCGTGCACCAAGGTCAACATCAGCGCCACCATCGACGTGCCCGCCGGCACGACCTGGGACGGCGTGGCCAAGTACGGCAAGTGGGTCTGCCTGGTGGGCACGGCGTCCAACATGAAGGGCACGCAGAGCGAGAGCCAGATCCCGATGTTCAAGCTGAACAATGGCTCGACGGTCAAGAACGTCGTCATCGGCGACGGCTCGCTGGGCAGCGGCACCAACCTGGCCGCCGGCGGCGCCGACGGCGTGCACTGCTACGGCGTGTGCAACATCACCAACGTGTACTGGGCCGACGTCGGCGAGGACGGCGCCACGGTGCGCAAGCTCAGCGGCGTGACCAGCAAGCTGACCATCAGCGGCGGCGCGGCCTTCAAGGCGGCCGACAAGCTGTTCCAGCACAACAGCGACGGCACGCTGGTGATCCAGGACTTCTACGCCGACAACATCGGCAAGCTGGCCCGCTCCTGCGGCAACTGCTCCACGCAGTACGCCCGCAAGATCACCGTGACCAGCGTGCGCCTGGGCACCGTCAACTCTTCGGGCGTGGGCGTCAACAGCAGCTACGACAGCAAGTCGGGCATCGCCGGCAAGTACGACGTGGCGACCATCACCGACCTGGTCTACGGCGGCTCCAAGGCCAAGTGCGAGGCCTTCGTCGGCACCGGTTCGGGCAACGAGCCGGTGAAGGACACCAACGCCAGCAACATCGCGCGCGCCTGCGTGTTCAAGTGATGAGAATCCGTCCGCTGGCCTGGGCACTGGCCGCGGCGGCCGGCCTGGGGACGCTGACCCTCGGGCTGCCGGCCGCCGGGCCGGCCCGGCCGGCGGACGGCCCCGCCGTGGCGCCCACGCCGGTGCTGCAGATGATGGGGCTGGCCGCGCCCACCGCAGCCAACCCCGAGCCGCACGGTGTCACGACCTTGGGCGAGCCGACACTGAACCACTGGCTGGACCGACGCGAGTACGCACAGGCCGTGCTGGCACTGCAACGCGCACCGCTGGATGCCGCCACCCGGGAGCGGCTGCTGGAGGACCTGCTGGCCCGCTGGGCCGAGGCCGCCCCGGAGCAGGCCGCGCGCTGGGCGCTGACCACGCCCGGCCAGGCGGCGCTGCTGGCGCCGCTGCACGACCGCTGGCTGCAGCAGGACGCCCGCTCGGCCACGGTCTTCGCGCGCAGCCTGCCGGCCGGCGAACAGCGCCAGGCCCTGCTGGACGAAGGCCTGGCCCGCTGGACTGCGCAGGACGGCCAGGCCGCCCGCGACTGGCTGCGGTCCTACGCGCCGCAGCCCGAACTGGATGAGGCCATCGCCCGCCACGCCAGCGCCGACGAACTGGCCCGCCACGCGCCGGCCGAAGCCATGGACCTGGTGGCCCGCATCGCCGCGCCGGAGCGCCGCTGGCAGGCCTGGCAGGCGCTGGCGCGCACCCTGCACGACATCGACCCCGACCAGGCCACCACACGGCTGTCTACGGCACCGGGCCTGTGGCCCGACGAACGAGCGCGGCTGCTCGCCGAGCTGCGCTAGCCGCCCCATCACCTGCACTCATACCCGCATGGCCGACCCGCATGGCCGCTGCGGGCCGGCCCCGAGCCGGGCGGGCGATGTGCGCTGCAACAATCGCCCCCCATGACCTCGATCGTCCGCGTCCTTGCCGCCGCACTCGCGCTGCTGCTCAGCGCCTGTGCCAGCGTGCCCACACCCACCGCACCGGCCGCACCCCAGGCCGACACGCCGCCCCCGCCGCTGTACACGCCGGCCGGCACGCTGCGCGCGCCGCAGATCGAACGCAGCTACACCTCGCAGAACCAGGACAGCCGCAGCCTGTTCATCGTGCTGCACTACACGGTGCTGGACTGGGAGAAATCGCTGAAGGTGCTGACCACCGGCGGCCAGGTGTCCAGCCACTACCTGGTGCGCGACAAGCCGGCCATCAGCTATGCGCTGGTGGACGAGAACCGCCGCAGCTGGCATGCCGGCGCCAGCTTCTGGGGCGGCCACAGCAACCTGAACTCGTCGTCCATCGGCATCGAGATCGTCAACGCCGGCTATGTGGACGGCCCGGGCGGCCGTGTCTACGCGCCGTTCCCGCAGGCCCAGGTGGACGAGGTCATCGCGCTGGTGCGCGACATCCAGAAGCGTCACAAGGTGCGGCCCGAGCGCATCATCGGCCACGCCGACATCGCGCCCGGCCGCAAGCAGGACCCCGGCCCCAACTTCCCGTGGAAGCAGCTGGCCGACGCCGGGCTGATCCCGTGGCCGGACGGCCCCGCGGTGCTGGTGAAGACGCTGGAGCACGAGGTGGCGCCGCGCGACATCAGCTGGCTGCAGGACCGGCTCGCGCGCATCGGCTACAACGTGTCGCGCTCGGGGCAGATGGACACGCTGACCCAGTCAGTCGTCTCGACCTTCCAGATGAAGTACCGGCCGCGCGACATCTCGGGCACGGTGGACGCCGAGACCGCCGCGCTGATCGAGGTGGCGTCCACGCCGGCCACGATGCGCGTGACCGGTGCCGCCGAGGGCGAGACCCGGCCCTACACCTCGCGCTGGTGATGCTGGGCTTCCTGCTCAAACGCCTGGCCACGCTGGTGCCGACGCTGATCGGCATCACCCTCGTCGCCTTCGGTCTGATCCGCCTGGTGCCGGGCGACCCCATCGAGGTCATGATGGGCGAACGCCGGCTGGACCCCGAGGCCCACGCCGCGCTGGTCAAGCGCATGGGGCTGGACCAGCCGCTGCCGGTGCAGTACGCGGACTACGTCGGCAAGCTGCTCCAGGGTGATCTGGGCGAGAGCCTGGTCAGCCGCGAGCCGGTCAGCAAGGAGTTCGTCGCGCTGTTCCCGGCGACCGTGGAGCTGGCCGCGGCGGCGCTGCTGTTCGCGGTGAGCCTGGGGCTGCTGCTGGGCGTCAGCGCGGGGCTCAAGCGCGGCTCGCTGCTGGACCAGGGCGTCATGGGCACGGCGACGGTGGGCTATTCGATGCCGGTGTTCTGGTGGGGGCTGATCCTCATCATGTACTTCTCGGTCAACCTGGGCTGGACGCCGGTGTCGGGCCGCATCGGCATCGAGTACGACCCCGAGCGGGTGACCGGCTTCATGCTGATCGACGCGTGGCTGTCGGGCGAGGAAGGCGCGTTCAAGTCGGCCGTCATGCACCTGATCCTGCCGGCGCTGGTGCTGGGCACGAGCACGCTGGCGGTGGTGGCGCGCATGACACGTTCCAGCATGCTGGAGGTGCTGCGCGAGGACTATGTGCGCACGGCGCGCGCCAAGGGCCTGTCGCCCACGCGCGTGGTGGTGGTGCATGCGCTGCGCAACGCGCTGATCCCGGTGCTGACCGTGGTGGGCCTGCAGACCGGCAGCCTGCTGGCCGGCGCCGTGCTGACCGAGACCATCTTCAGCTGGCCCGGCATCGGCAAGTGGTTGATCGACTCCATCGCGCGGCGCGACTACCCAGTCGTGCAGGCCGGCATCCTGATCTCGGCGCTGACCTTCATCGTCGTGAACCTGGTGGTCGATGTGCTGTACGGCGTGGTGAATCCGCGCATCCGTGGAGGTGGCCATTGAGCGCCGTGCTGATTGAGCGCCAGCCACCCGGCCCTGCGCAAGAGTTCTGGCTTGGCTTCACGGCCAACCGCGGCGCGTTCATCGCGCTGATCGTGTTCGCCGTCATCGCGCTGGCGGCGCTGTTCGCACCGCTGATCGCGCCGTACAGCCCCATCGAGCAGTACCGCGACCACATGCTGACGCCGCCCGTGTGGGCCGAGGGCGGCAGCGCGCGCTTCCTGCTGGGCACCGACGAGCTGGGCCGCGACATGCTGAGCCGGCTACTGCACGGCGGGCGCACGTCGCTGGGCATAGGCCTGGCGGCGGTGACGCTGTCGCTGCTGCCCGGCGTGCTGCTGGGCCTGCTGGCCGCGTTCTTCCAGCGCTGGCTGTCGCCGGCCATCATGCGCGTGATGGACATCGTGCTGGCCCTGCCCTCGCTGCTGCTGGCCATCTGCGTCATCACCATCCTCGGCCCCGGCCTGATCAACACCGTCATCGCCATCGCCATCGGCGCGCTGCCCGGCTATGTGCGGCTGACGCGCGCCGCCGCGCTGGCCGAGATCGGCCGCGACTACGTGACCGCCAGCCGCGTGGCCGGCGCCGGCGTGTGGCGGCTGATGTTCATCACCGTGCTGCCCAACTGCATGGCGCCGCTGATCGTCAACGCAACGCTGTCGTTCTCGTCGGCCATCCTGGAGACGGCCGGCCTGGGCTTCCTGGGCCTGGGCGTGCAGGCGCCGACGCCCGAGTGGGGCACCATGCTGTCGGCCGCACGCGACTACATCACGCGCGCGCCGTGGGTGGTCACGCTGCCGGGGCTGACCATCCTCGTCACGGTGCTGTCCATCAACCTGATGGGCGACGGGCTGCGCGATGCGCTGGACCCGAAGCTGAAGAAAGTCGCTTGATGGCGCTTTTGGAGATCAAGAACCTGCGCGTGCGGTTCGGCAACTTTCCCGCCGTGGACGGCGTGGACCTGTCCGTTGATGCCGGCGAGCTGCTGGGCATCGTGGGTGAGTCCGGGTCCGGCAAGTCGGTCGGCATGCTGGCCGTGATGGGTCTCATCGACGCGCCGGGTGTGGTGAGCGCCGACGTGATGGAATTCAATGGCCGCGACCTGTTGAAGCTGTCGCCGCGCGAGCGCCGCGCCCTGATCGGCCGCGACGTGGCCATGGTGTTCCAGGACGCGCTGACCAGCCTCAACCCCAGCTACACGGTCGGCGCGCAGATCGCCGAGGTGCTGAAGGCGCACCTGGGCCTGCGCGGCTCGGCGGCGAAGCAGCGAGTCGTCGAACTGCTGGAGCAGGTCGAGATCCCCGACGCGGCCAACCGCGCCAGCGCCTATCCGCACCAGCTGTCCGGCGGCATGAACCAGCGCGTGATGATCGCGATGGCCATCGCCTGCGGCCCCAAGCTGCTGATCGCCGACGAGCCGACCACGGCGCTGGACGTGACCATCCAGGCCCAGATCATGGCGCTGCTGCTGAAGCTGCAGCGCGAGCAGGGCATGGGGCTGATCATGATCACGCACGACCTCGCGGTGGTGGCCGAGATGGCCCAGCGCGTGGCCGTCATGTACGCCGGCCAGGTGGTCGAGACCGGCCCGGTGCCGGCCCTGTTCGACGCGCCACGCCACCCGTACACCAACGCGCTGCTGGCCGCGATTCCCGAGCACAACAAGGGTGCCACGCGGCTGTCCGCCCTGCCCGGCATCGTGCCCGGCGCACTGGACCGGCCGGCGGGCTGTCTGCTGAGCCCGCGCTGCCCGCGCGTGCAGCCACGTTGCGCCGCCGAGCGGCCAACGCTCGAACAGGGCGTGCGCTGCTTCTACCCGGTCGAGGCTGCCACCCATGTCTGAACTCCTGTTGGAAGCCACCGACCTGGCCCGCCACTACAGCGTCGCCCGCGGCCTGTTCAAGCCCAAGGCCACCGTGAAGGCGCTGAACGGCGTCAGCTTCAAGCTCGCGCCGAAGAAGACGCTGGCCGTCGTCGGCGAGTCCGGCTGCGGCAAGAGCACGCTGGCGCGCCAGCTGACGCTGATCGAGCCGCCCACGCGCGGCACGCTGAAGATCCGCGGTGTGGACACGGCCGGCGCCGACCTGCGCGCGCTGCGCCGCGACGTGCAGATGGTGTTCCAGAACCCGTTCGCGTCGCTGAACCCGCGCAAGACCATCGCCACCACGCTGGCCGAGCCGCTGCTGATCAACACACCGCTGTCCGCCGCCGAGCGCCAGGAGCGCGTGGCCCAGCTGGCCGCCAAGGTGGGCCTGCGCCCCGAGCACCTGCGCCGCTATCCACACATGTTCTCGGGCGGCCAGCGCCAGCGCATCGCGATCGCGCGGGCCATGATCCTGAACCCGGGCATCGTCGTCGCCGACGAGCCGGTCAGCGCGCTGGACGTGTCCATCCAGGCCCAGATCCTGAACCTGTTCATGGACCTGCAGGACGAGTTCGGCACCGGGTATGTGTTCATCTCCCATAACCTCAGCGTCGTCGAGCATGTGGCCGACGAGGTCATGGTGATGTACCTGGGCGCGGCCGTCGAGGTGGGCGCGAAGAAGACGCTGTTCGCGCAGCCGCTGCACCCGTACACGCGCGCGCTGATGAGCGCCACGCCGGCGCTGCGCAAGGCCGACCGGCGCGAGCGCATCGTCATCCACGGCGAGCTGCCCAGCCCGCTGAACCCGCCGTCGGGCTGCAGCTTCCACAAGCGCTGCCCGCTGGCGGTGCCGCGCTGCGCCGACGAGGTGCCGCTGCTGCGCGAGGTGGATGGCCGCCGGGTCGCCTGTCACGTCGCGTAAGCCCCGCCGAGCGGGGCGGCCATAACCGCCATACATGCCCGGCGGCGATACCGTGATGCATGGAGTGTTGTTGCAGTGCCGACTTCCAGTGGTTGACCTGAGTCATGCATGGGCTTGCCTCGCAAGAATCTTTGCATTCGGCAACGCAAGGACAAAACGACCATGAAGTTCCAGCCCACCCCCATCGCCTGCGGCCTGGCCGGCCTGCTGTTGAGCCTGCAAGGCGCCGCCCTGGCCCAGCAGACGGAGACCCAGGCGCAGAAGGACGCCAAGGCCAAACAGTCGCTGGAGGCCGTCGTCATCACCGGCATCCGCGCGTCGCTGGAAAGCTCGCTGGACGCCAAGCGCAACGCGTCGGCCAACGTGGACGTCATCACGGCGCTGGAAGTGGGCAAGATGCCCGACAAGAACCTGGCCGACTCGCTGCAGCGCATCGTCGGCGTGGCCGTGCGCACCGACTACGACGAGGCCGAGAAGGTCTCGATGCGGGGCACCAACCCCGACATGTCGCTGATCCTGTTCAACGGCCACACCGTCTCCGGTGGCGATTGGTACATCTCCGACCAGGCCTCCAGCAGCCGCTCCACCAGCCTGTCGCTGATGCCCTCGTCGGTGCTGAACGCGGCCACCGTCTACAAGACCTCGCAGGCCAACATCGTCGACGGCGGCCTGGCCGGCACCATCAACGTGACGACCCGCAAGCCGCTGGACGCCAAGAAGGGCTTCAGCGGCGCGGTCCGCGCCGGCGCGGTCTATGCCGACCTGCCCGGCAAGGCCAGCCCGCAGCTCAACGCCAACCTGAACTGGAAGAACGAGGACAGCACGCTGGGTGTGATTGGCCAGGTGTTCGCCGAGAAGCGCTACATCCGCCGCGACAGCGCCTCACGCTTCGCGTACGGCGCCAACTCCGGCTGGGACCAGATCAACACGGCCACCATGCTGGGCATCACCGACGCCTCGCTGGCCGGCACGGGCCTGAAGGCCGCCGACCTGAACGGCGTGCGCCTGCCGGGCTCCATGGCCACCGAGTTCGTCGAAGGCGTGCGCGACCGCAAGGGCGGCATGTTCTCCGCCCAGCTCAAGCCGACGAGCAGCACCGAGGTCGGCCTGACCGGCTTCTACTCCAAGATGGAAGCGGCCAACTTCGGCCGCGCGAGCATGGGCGCCCTCTACCAGATGCTGGTCGGCCAGGCCGGCCCGCTGGGCGGCACCACGGCCACCAACGTCAACGGCCAGCGCGTCTACGCCTCGATCAAGAACCCGGTCATCGTCGAGCAGGAGACCGTCTACGGCCACAAGCTGCGCGTGCTGAAGTCGGCCGAGATCTCCTACGCCAACGGCCTCCCGGCCCAGTACGTCGGCGACTCGGAGGGCTTCTACCGCAGCGGCGCCTATGCCAGCTCCGGCTTCCTGGACCTGGACGGCAAGTGGGTGGTCAGCGACAAGCTGACGCTGAAGGGCCTGATCAGCACGACCAAGGGCATAGGCCACACCGACATGGACCGCGGCCTGACCTTCTCGCGCTACGGACAGGGCGTCAAGTACGACATCACCGACCTCCACAAGGCCCCGGACTTCAGCTGGATCAACGCCGGCAGCGGCACCGTGCCGCTGGCCAGCACCGCGCCCGCCGGCACGCCCGGCTACCGCCTGACCGGCCGCAGCGGCATGAACCGCTACCACACCGTCGACAGCGAGAAGAGCGTCGCCGTCGACGGCGAGTACACGCAGGACAGCGGCATCTTCAGCTCGCTGAACTTCGGCTTCCGCAACGCCGACCACCGCCGCCAGTACGGCCTGTCCACCGTGGCGGCCAAGACCAGCACGATCACGCCGCCCGACCCGTCGGCGGCCGTGCCCTACCCCAGCGACTTCGGCCAGTACCTGGGCGGCAACTTCGACAACACCGGCTTCTACTTCTCGCGCGACTACCTGACCAACTACTTCAACACCAACCTCGCCAAGCAGACCAACGAGCAGTGGGAACGCCGCATCGCGAACTCCATCGACCTGCGCGAGATTCAGAGCGCCGCCTACCTGATGCAGAACCTGGAAGGCAGCCGGTGGTCGGGCAATGTCGGCGTGCGCCTGGTGCGCACGGCCGTCACCTCGCGCACCCCAGTGCCCATCCCGGCCGGCAGCTGCGTGCGCATCGAACCGGGCAAGCCCTATGTGCCCTGCGCCAAGTACCCCGACGCCATCATCGACGTGAGCGAAGGCCAGCCTTACTACGACAACGTGCCCTTCAACGGCGCCACCGGCACGATCTACCGCAAGGAGACCGTCAAGCGCAACTTCGACGACATCCTGCCCAGCCTGAACCTGCGCTATGACTTCGGCCAGGGCCTGATCGGCCGCCTGGGCCTGTCCAAGACCATCGGCCGCCAGAACTACAACCTCTACGGCGCCACGTTCAGCAGCCCCAGCTGCACCTCGCAGGGTTGCACGGTCACCGGCCCCAACCCCAACCTGAAGCCGCTGAGCGCGCGCAACCTGGACATCTCGCTGGCCTGGTACTACGCCAAGCGCTCCATGCTGGCGATCTCGGCCTTCAGCTCGCTGATCGACGGCTACGCCAAGACCGGGGGCACCTCGTCGGGCCAGACGGTCGAGCTGTACGACGGCACGACCAACACCTACCGCACGTACATGATCAACAGCTCCACGCAGCAGAAGGCCCGCATCCGCGGCGTCGAGCTGGCGTGGGAGCAGCCGATCGCGTGGGGCTTCGGCTTCCAGTCCAATGCCAGCTACGCCGAGACCAGCGTGGAAGACGGCCGCCGAATGAACGGCGCCTCCAAGCTCGCCGGCAACATGGGCGTGTACTGGGAGAACGACGTGTTCAGCGCCCGCCTGGTCTACAACTACCGCGGCGACTACGTGTCCAGCACGACGGCCCCGGGCCCCACGGCCAACAGCCAGGGCATGTCCACCATCGGCGGCGTGCTGATGCCCAGCGCCCCGACCATCGCGGCCCCCGTGTCCAACGTGGCCTTCTCGGCCAACTACAACCTCACGCCGGAGCTGCAGATCGCCTTCAGCGCCACCAACCTGACCAACCCGGTGCGCGCCACCTACCGCTACAGCGAGGCGGAGCAGCAGAAGGTGGACGCCAGCGGCCGCCAGTACTACCTGGAAGCGCGCTACAAGTTCTGTGCGCCCGCGCTCAGCGCCAGAGGGCCGGCATGCGCCGGCCCCGACCATCCCCACGATGGTTGAAAGCG
>CBFGPX010000035.1:0-23869 GCA_965650725.1 uncultured Comamonadaceae bacterium
TCGCGAATCATTTGCCCGACAACGGCTGGCAACCCACGGTACTGACGCTGACGAAGCCGAAGCCGAGGGATCTGGACGAGCGCTTACTCGATGAAGTTCGCCCAGGTATCCGCGTGTTGCGCGCATCGCATGCCAGCGAACGTTGGGCGCGGCAGTTGAGTACTGTCGTGCCAGCCCGGCATCGGCAGCGGGTATTCGAAGGATTGAAGTGGCGTCTGGACGGGTTGTGGACTGTGCCTGATGACTGTGCTTCATGGCGCCGCGAGGCTGTGGCAACCGCGCTGCGCGCGCACCGCGAGTCACCTTTCGACGCCATCCTGGCCACAGGGGCGCCGTGGACCGCCTTCCTCGTGGCCATGGACATCGCCAAGCACACGGGACTGCCCTATGTGCTCGACTATCGCGACCAGTGGCGCCCTAGCGGCACCGTGGCGTGGGAGACCGAAACCAGGCTGCAGCGATGGTTTGGCCCTCGCCTGGAGCGACGCGCCGCATCCAAGGCGGCGGCCATTGTGACCGTGACACCAACATTGGCGCGCGCACTCCAGGCCGATACCGGACGGGACCACATCGACTGCATCACAAACGGCTTTGAGCCCAAGGATTTCGCCACGTCTCCCGCGCCGCCCGATGACGGCCTGGTACGGGTGAGCTACACGGGCGTTTGGCGGCCAGGCTATGGTCCGGATCTGCTCTACCAGGCCGTGCAGCGGCTGAAACAGGCGGGTGCGCCGGGCCTGCAGCGCTTGCGGGTTGACGTGGCAGGTTTTGCGGCAGGCCCGGCCGTCGAGTTTGGCGTGGAGGACGTGATTCGCGAACACGGTCGAGTTACGCATTCAGAAGCGCTGCGCTTGATGACTGACTCAGACCTTGTGTTCCTGCCGGTATCCAAAGGCTTCTACGCCTTGGCGGCGCTGCCCGGCAAGCTCTTTGAGTACATCGGAAGTGGCCGCCCCATCCTCGCCGCGACGCTGCCGGACAGCGAGGTTGCTCGCGTCATCGCGGACGTGGGTGGGGGACGGCAGATTGCGCCTGACGATGTTGAGTCAGCGGCTGCCGTGCTGGCCGACCTCTGTGCCGGCCGGGCTCTGACAGGCTTCACGCCGCAGCGGTCGGACCGCCTTGCGACATACACGCGGGCGGCAACGGCAACGCAAATGGCGGGCATCCTTGATCGGGCGGTCTCTCGGTGAGTACAGGGGTGCACCGCGCGCTGGCGTTCTCATTCATTGAGCGCTGGTTGAGCATCATCATCGCGCTTGGCAGCAATGTGCTGCTGGCGCGGCTGCTGACGCCAGCGCAGGTCGGCGTCTTCTCGGTGAGCCTGTCTGTCATCGGCGTCGCTCAGGTGTTGCGTGACTTCGGTGTTGTGAACTACCTGATCCAGGAAAAAGAACTGCAGCAAGACTCGCTGCGCACCGCCTACGGACTGTCTCTGATCCTCGGAGGCACCCTTTTCACGGCGGTGTTCCTTGCCGCGCCTTGGGTGGCTGACTTCTACAACGAAGCCCTGGTTCGGGACACGCTGCGCGTCTGTGCCGTCAACTTTCTGCTGTTGCCCTTTGCGACGGTCACGATGGGGCTGATGCGCCGCGAGATGGCCTTCCGAGCACTGGCCATCATCGGTCTCTCAAGTACGGCGATGGGAGCCATCGTCAGCGTCTACCTGGCCTGGGCAGGAAATGGCGTGATGGCATTGGCCATCGGGGCGGTCACCACGAACTTGACCAATTGCATTGGTGTCTGGATTGCGCGGCCGGATACCCTGCGGCTCAGGCCGAATCTGAAGGCTTGGCGCCGGCTGCTGAGCTTTGGTGCGCAAAGCTCGCTGACGGGTGTTGTCACGTCAGTTTCAATGGACGTGAATGATCTCGCTGTTGGCAAGGTGATGGGCTTTGAGCCCGTCGCGATCATCAGCAAGGCGCAGGGATTGATGCAGCTTTTCCACCGCGATGTGATGACAGCCATCCGCAATGTCATCTACCCTGCCTATGCCCAGGCGGTGCGCGAGGGAAAGGACCTGGAGGCGCAGTACCTGACCGGAGTCACCCACGTCACCGCGACGGCCTGGCCGTTCTACGGCTTCGTCAGCCTTTATGCGCTGGAAACGCTACGTCTGCTGTTCGGCAGTCAGTGGGACACGGCCGCAGCGCTCGTGCCCTGGTATTGCTTGTGCGGTGCCGTGGCGGCCACCGCCAACCTCATCGGCCCGTTGATGTTGGCCGCCGGTCGCATCGATCTGCTGACCAAGGTGGAATTGCTGTGGCAGCCCTTGCGGGCAGCAATGATCGTGCTGGCGGCCGTCTGGTTCAAATCGATGCTGGCCTGCGCCATAGCGCTCTTGGTGGCACTCGCCTTGCAGGTGCCGCTGCTGTACGCGGTCAAGGGTCGGTTTGTCCAGAACAACTGGCGCGCATGGACACGCAATCTAGCCCGGAGCGCCGCCGCTGCCGCTGTCAGTCTGCTTGCGCCTGCGACGATTGCTTGGTACTACGGTTTCGACCGCAGCGTCCCCATGCCCGCCGGCGCATTCATGCTGGCCATCGTTTTGTGCATGCTGACGTGGATTCCAGGCCTGCTGCTGGTTCGCCATCCACTGACGCTCGACCCGGCGTTTGCAAGGGTTTTGGAGAGGGTGGCCAACCGTCTACGCCTACGCCGTTCCTAACTGGAGAGTCCCGATGAATTTGCTGCGCGTCCCCGTCACCGGTCGTTTGGTCCGTTTCGCGCTGATCGGATGTGGTCGCATCGCGCAAAACCACATCGACGCCATCAAGAAGCATGCTGAGCGGGCAGAGTTGGTTGCCGTGTGCGACACCGATGCTGCTGCCCTGCAGGCCTCCGTTCAAAAGACCGGCGCGCGTGGTTTCACTTCGCTTACGGAGCTTCTGGCCGCCAAGGCTGATCTTGGCATCGACTGCGTCGTGCTGACCACGCCCAGCGGCCTGCATCCGCGCCAGGCCATCGAGGTGGCCCAAGCCGGCATCGACGTGATGACCGAGAAACCCATGGCCACGCGCTGGCAAGACGGCTTGGCAATGGTCAAGGCCTGCGACGATGCCGGCGTGCGCCTCTTCGTCGTCAAGCAGAATCGCCGCAACCCGACGCTGCAACTCCTCAAGCGCGCCGTCTCGGAAGGCCGCTTCGGCCGCCTCTACAACGTGGCGGTCAATGTATTCTGGACCCGTCCGCAGGCCTACTACGACAGTGCGGACTGGCGTGGTACATGGGAATTCGACGGCGGAGCTTTCATGAACCAAGCCAGTCACTATGTCGACCTGCTGGACTGGATCGTCGGCCCAGTGGAGAGCGTCATGGCCTACACCGGCACACTGGCGCGCAACATCGAGGTCGAGGACAGCGGCGCGGCCGCGCTGAAGTGGCGCAACGGCGCGATGGGCACGGTCAACGTCAGCATGCTGACCTATCCGAAGAACCTTGAAGGTTCCATCACCATCCTGGGTGAGAAAGGTTCTGTGCGCATCGGCGGCGTAGCCGTAAATGAAATCCAGAACTGGCAGTTCGACACGCCACACGAGATGGATGCGCAGATCGCCGATGCCAGTTACCAGACCACCTCGGTGTACGGCTTCGGTCATCCGCTGTACTACGACAACGTCATCAACACGCTGATGGGCCTGGCCCAGCCAGAAACCGACGGCCGAGAGGGCCTGAAGTCGCTGGAACTGCTGATTGCCATGTACATGAGCGCCCGCGACGGCCAGCGCGTCAACCTGCCTCTTCACTACTGATGGCCACGACGATCCACCCCAGCGCTATCGTCGATGACGGTGCTCAACTCGGTGCCGATTGCCGCATCTGGCACTTCGTGCACATCAGTGCAGGTGCCCGCATTGGCGCCAAGTGTTCGTTCGGGCAGAACGTATTCGTCGGCAACGACGTGTCCATCGGCAACAACGTCAAGATCCAGAACAACGTGTCGGTCTACGACGCCGTGACACTGGAGGACGACGTGTTTTGCGGCCCCAGCATGGTGTTCACCAACGTCTACAACCCGCGCTCGGCCGTCACGCGCAAGGACGAGTACCGCCGCACGCTGGTGAAGCAGGGCGCGACGCTGGGTGCCAACAGCACCATCGTCTGCGGCACCACCGTGGGCCGCTACGCCTTTGTCGGCGCCGGCGCCGTCGTCAACCGCGAGGTGCCTGACTTCGCGCTGATGGTTGGCGTGCCTGCGAGGCAGATCGGCTGGATGAGCCGATTCGGCGAACGCCTGGATCTGCCGCTGAGCAGCGACCAGCCCATCGACATGGTGTGTCCAAACACCGGCGACCGCTACCGCCTCAGCGGCCAGCAACTCCAACTGATCGAGAGCTGAATGGACTTCATCGACCTCAAGAGCCAGTACTCGGCCTTGCGTGACAACATCAATGAGCGCATACAGAAGGTGCTGGATCACGGCCAATACATCCTGGGCCCCGAGGTCAAGGAGATGGAAGCAGCGCTCAATGCCTACACCGGTGCCCAGCATTGCATCAGCGTCGCCAGTGGCACCGAGGCACTGCTGATCTGCCTCATGGCATTGGACCTCAAGCCCGGTGACGAGGTCATCACGACACCGTTCACGTTTGCCGCAACCGCCGAGATGATCGTGCTGGCCGGTGGCGTGCCAGTGTTCGTCGACATTCAGCCCGACACCGCCAACATCGACCCGACGCTGATCGGGGCTGCCATCACGGCGAAGACCAGGGCCATCATGCCGGTCAGTCTGTACGGGCAGGTCGCCGACATGGATGCCATCAACGCGATCGCCCACGAACATGGCATCGCCGTGATCGAGGATGCGGCCCAAAGCTTCGGCGCGAGTTACAAGGGCCGCAAGAGCTGCAATCTCTCCACTTTCGGGTGCACCAGCTTCTTCCCCAGCAAGCCGCTGGGCTGCTACGGCGACGGCGGCGCCATCTTCACCAGCGACGACAAGCTCGCTCAGGCCTGCCGCGAGATCCGTACCCATGGCCAGAGCCAGCGCTACCTGCATACGCGGCTGGGTGTTGGTGGTCGCATGGACACGTTGCAGTGTGCCGTGGTGCTGGGCAAGCTGGACCGCTTCGAATGGGAGATTCGCCGCCGGCTTGAGCTTGGCGATGCCTATAGAGCCAAGCTGCAGGAGGCTGCGCCGGGTCTGCAACTGCTGACCGTTCGTGGCGATCGGGATTGCGTCTGGGCGCAGTACACCGTCTTCGTCGACGATCGCGACGCTGTCCAGGCGAGGCTAAAGCAGGATGGCATTCCGACAGCCGTGCACTACCCTCGCCCCTTGCACCACCAGCCGGCCTATGCCAGATACGGCATGCCTGAGTCCTGCCCGCTCAGCATCCTCGCCTCACAGCGCGTCATGAGCCTGCCAATGAGCGCGGACCTTACGGATGCGCAGCAGGATCAGGTCGTCGCGGCGCTCGCCAAGGCGCTGAGCTGAATCCGCGCGGATGAAATTCCGACCCGACATCGAAGGCCTGCGCGCGCTGGCCATCCTGCCGGTCGTCGTCTTCCACGCATGGCCGTCGGCCATGCCAGGTGGCTTTGTCGGTGTCGATATCTTCTTCGTGATTTCGGGCTACCTGATCACGACGCTGCTGCTGCAGCGACTTGCCGCCGGCAGGTACAGCATCACGTCCTTCTACGCAGCACGCATCCGGCGCATCTTCCCGGCGCTGTTCGCGATGCTTGCTCTTGTGGCGCCCGTCTGCTGGGTGCTGCTGGAGCCGCAGATGTTGCTCGAGTTTGCGCGGCTGGTTGGTGCGACGAGCCTGTTCCTGTCCAACATCGAGCTCTACCATACGACGGGTTACTTCGACGGCGCGGCGGAGCTGAAGCCGCTGCTGCACACCTGGTCGCTTGCCGTCGAGGAGCAGTACTACATCGTTTTCCCTCCGCTGCTGGCGCTGTTGTGGCGCTTCGCGCGGCCGGCGATTGGTTGGGTGCTGCTCGGCATTGGTTTCTTGTCGCTCGCCTGGTGCATGCGGCTCATGCTCTACAACGTGGAGCTGGCCTTCTACTCGGCGCCGGCGCGCACCTTCGAGCTGATGATCGGCTCGGGCTTGGCATGGTGGATGAGCCGAGCCGAAATGCCGGTGAAGCGGGTCGCCTGGGTGGAATCGCTGGTGGGCTGGCTGGCGCTGGCATTCCTTGCCGCTTCGCTGGTGTGGATGCGATCGGACGGCGCGTTTCCCGGCCCAGCAGCGCTGTGGCCCTGCCTCGCGACGGCTGCGTTGATCTGGGTCGGTGCCAGCGGCCGGGCGGGTGCCACGCGCTGGTTGTCCGTCGCGCCTTTGCGCTGGATCGGCGCGCAATCGTTCTCCCTCTATCTCTGGCATTGGCCGGTGCTGGTGCTGACGCGCCACCTCCTGCTCGATCAACCCACGCCGGCGCAGGCCGCTCTGGCCGTGCTGCTGTCGGTAGCACTCGCTTGGGCATCGTTGCGCTGGGTTGAGACGCCGGTCCGTGAGTCTTCCGTCGGGACGCGGTTGCTGCTCACGGTCGGCGCATCCACCATCCTGCTCAGCCTGGCGGCGGCCTGGGCATTGACGGCCGGGGCGGGGCACCGTGCTGCTCAGTCCGGCCGTGACAGCCTGCTGCGCGCCGGCGCTGCTGATATCAGCCCCGATCGCAAGCGCTGCCACTCCAGCGGTAGCCGATGGCTGGGCTACGACCAGCGTTGCCTGTTCGGCCCAGATACGGCTCCCAGGACGCTGGCTGTTTGGGGGGACAGCCATGGTGTGGAGATTTCCCGTGCTCTGGGTGATCTGGTGACCGAGCGTCGTGTCGCTCAACTGACCAGTTCATCCTGCCCGCCGGCACTGCGCTACGTGCCGCCTGGGCGCCAACGTTGCGCTGAGGCCAACCAGCAGACGCTCGACCGGCTGGTACAGGACGCCAGCGTCGATGTGGTGCTGCTGACGGCCCGCCATGAGTACTACTTGAACCACCCCGACGCCGCGACCTTCCGCGCCGGCATGGCCGAGTCCGTGAAGCGGCTGAGCGCAGCCGGCAAGCAGGTGTTGCTGCTGGACCCTGTGCCGACATACCACTACCCCATGCCGGCCGCGCTGGCGCAGCGCTCGCGCCGTGGAGAGGACCTGGATGAGCAAGGTCAGACCCGCGAGCATTACCTGTCAGGCCAGGCTGCAGGACTGGCACTGCTGGACGGCCTTGCAGCCGATGGAGCCGCTGTACGCGTCCCCGTCGTGGACCTGTTGTGCGCCGGCCCTCGTTGCGAGGTGCGTGATGGGGACCGCAGTCTCTACTTCGACGACAACCATCTCGGTATGCACGGCGCCAGCCGTGTCGCGGCCCGAGTGCTGCAGCAGCTTCAGGCCAGCCGATAGTCCGGCGCATGCCGGCGCAGCCACTGCTCCAGCATCATCAGGATCCACACCATCTCGCCGTAGTAGCCGGCGTGCTCCTTGAGGCGGCGCGTCAGCAGGCTCTCGACGAATTCCGGGCGCACGATGCCGCGTGCGGCGACGCTGCGCAGCGATTCGGCGGCCAGCCTGTTCAGCGCCTCATCCTTGACGGCCCAATGCCCGAAGGGCAGGCCGAAGCCGTGTTTTTTCTTCGTCAGAATCTCGTCGGGAAGGAAGCCGCGCAGAGCCTCTTTGAAGAACCAGCGCAGCTTCAGACCCTTGAGCTTGTAATGGGTCGGCAGCTTGAGCGAGAAGTCCAGCAGCCGCGTGTCCAGCAGCGGGAAGCTCACGTCCACGCCTGCCAGTCCGGTCGTGCCGACGACCTTGGGCAGGTCGTTCTCGGCGAGTGTGTAGCGCCAGTCGAATGCCAGCATCTGGTTCACGAGACTGGCGTCGTGCGGCCCGGCAGCCCAGGTGGCACGGTGGTGCAGGCGTGGCGCATCCGTGTTGACCACGGACAGGAGGGCAGGCGTCAGCACGTCATTCAGCCCTAGGCGGTCCAGCAGGTTGTAGCTCTGCATGCGATCCGGCATCGGCACGCGGGCCTGTCGGATGTAGCTGGTGCCCTTCTTTAAAAGTGGAATTCTGCCGATGACCGGATTGACGAAAAGCGGATTCAGAAGGCCGGCACGCAACAGCAGCGGGATCTGGCTGTAGCCGTGGAAGACACGCTCCTTGGCATAGCGCACGTTGCCGCCAAAAAGTTCGTCGCCGCCATCGCCGGCGAGCATGCGCGTGTAGCCATCGTCATGCGCCTTGCGTGCACAGTAGAAGGCGGGCACGGCCGAGGAATTGCCGAACGGCTGATCGTAGTGGGCCGCGACGTCGGGAATGGCCTTCACGAGGTCGGCCGGCGTCACGTAGTACTCATGGTGATCCGCGCCGAACGCCTTGGCGGCGATGCGCGCGTATTCCATCTCGTCGTAGCCCTCGGCTTCGAAGCCGATGGAGTAACTGGCCGGTGCCTGGCCGGTGATCTCGCGCATCAGACCCGCGACGGTGGAACTGTCGGTGCCGCCGGACAGGAAGCAGGCGGTCCGCCCGTCTGCGCCCACTCGATCCTTCACGGCATTGCGCAGGATGCCGCGGAACTCGTCGCGCAGGGCGTCGAAGTCGGGATTGACCGCTTCGTCGAAGCGGGCCACCCAGTAGGGGGCGACGGTCAGTTGACCGTCCTGGAACAGCGCGTAGTGCGCTGCCGGCAACCGCTGGATGCCAACGTAGATGGTGCGCGGCGAAGGAATGCAGTGGTGGAAGAGGTAGTCGAAGATGGCTTGCGGATCCAGCTCGCGAATGCCGAGCCGGCGTGCCAGTTCATCGGCACGCTCTGCGAAATGCAGGCGGCCGTCGTGCACGGCGTAGCAAAGGGTGTGCACCGCAAAGCGGTCGACCGCAAGGTAGACGGAGCCCTGGCCCAGGTCCAGCGCGACGGCGAACTCGCCGCCCACGTCGGCCGCGCAGCCGGCGCCACGCTCAGCGTAGGCCTGCTGCCAGGCGGCCAGAGCGTCGGGTGACGGCTTGGGGAAGCGCGGGGTCCCGGAGACGAAAGAGGCGTTGGCTGGGGCTTGCATGCAGGCTGGGTAAGGTCAGGACGCGGGATTGTCTGCCGGAACGGTGTCGGTCTTGCGCGGACGCAAGCGCCGCCACGCCTGGCCCAGCATCTGTCGGGCCAGGCCGAAGAAGCCGCGTGCCGTCGTGGCGTCATATGCGATGAGGCCGAAGCGCTCGCGGCGCTGGCTCATCCAGGTTTTCTTGTACGCATCGTCGCCGACGAGGTAGTCGACCTCGGCGACATGATCACGATCCATGACGTCCTCGAGCAGCATGGCCGTGATCAGCGTGCCCGGTGCATGGGCCTTGAAAGCGTCGTCGTATGCCAACTTGTAGATGTGAGCGCGTCCCGCGCTGACGATCCATATCTGCGCGGCGACGGGCTTGTCGCCGATCCAAGCCAAGCCCAGCCGAAGCCAGCCCCGCCGGGCGCACAGGCGAATGAGGCTGGGGATGAAGTCAGGGTAGGGCTCGGCCACCTTCCAGCTTGCACCGTAGACCGTCTGGTAGGCCGCGATGCCCCGCTCGACGTCGGCTTCGTCGCGGATGATCTCCAACCTGCCGCCTGGCTCCTGGATCAGGCGTTTGCCCATGCGCTTGATGGTGCTGCGCAGTTGCCCACTGCGCTGGTTCAGGTAGGTGGCCCAGTCTGTCGTGACTGGCAGGTGCCAGTTGCCGAAAGCGAAGTAGGGCCGCGGTCGCAGGCCGCCCAGCCGAAGTGCTTGGCGCAACAGGCGGAACTCTCGGGATTGCGGATCCATTGGCGAGAACCGGTAGGCGGGCGTTCCGGGGTGGTCACGCCGCAGGGCCACCACCAGCGGCATCAGGTCTTCCGCGGCCATGTCGTCTTCAAACAGCGGCGCATAGAGCGTCGTGTAGTAGTTGGCCAGAGCGCTCAGCTCCCGTTTGCGGGCGCCGTTGTGTTGCCAGCCGATGGGCAGCACACCCAACACGCGGCCTTGGCGGCGCAGAACGTAGAACGCAGCCTGGCCTTCTTCACGGAAAACCGTGTCCGTCAGCAGGCCGAACCAGTCCGCACCGAACTCCACGTAGGCTTGCTCGCGCCGGCGCATCAGTGCCAACGCATCTTCGGGCAGGTCCCGTGGATGGCCGAAGCGCTCCACGGTGGCACCGCTGCGCTGGGCCATGGTCGTCGCGTCGAAGCCTGGCTCTGCGCTGCGCCGCAGCGAACGGCGGACACCCTCGCGCAACAGACCGTAGGCGAGTGCCATGCCGCGATGACGATAGGCGCTGACATGATTGATCCAGCGCTGTGAGGTCGACCAGGCCAGCAGGTCAGCATCGGCATTGGTGTAGAACTCGACGACGCCGCCCGGCAGGCGACGAAACAGATCCTCCAGTGTGCGCAGCAACAACATGCGGCCCGGCGCGAAGCGATCGAACTGCTCATGGAAGGTCGTCTTCAGCATGATGACCATGCCGTTGCTGATCAGGAGCATCCGTGAAGCGACGAGCTCATCGCCGAGCCATAGCTCGTAGACCAGCGCTTCGCCGCGGGCCGCAAACTCGCGCATGACCTGGATGTAGAACTGGCCCTGTGGGCTATCACGGCTCACGGCGGTGCCCTCGCGACCCTTCCAGCCGCTGCTCTCCAGCGCGGCATAGCGCTCGACCGCGGCTCCGATTGCGGCGACGTCGCTCACCACCACGAGGCGCTCCGGCGCTGCTTCGGCTTGCATGCGACGCAGGTAGCGACGCATGTTCTGAATCAGCTTGCGCGGACGCTGGGCCCAATAGTCGTCGAAAGTATCCTGAAGGCTGATGTTCATCGTCAGCGCATGCGGCATGCTCTTGACGACCGGGCTGGGCAGCTCGCGCAGGTCTCCGAAGCGTGGGTCGTTGCAAAGCAGATCCAGTTCGGCGGCGTGGCCTGGCAGAGCGGCGAAAAGCCCACGCAACGCCAGCCCTGGAGGGATCAAGGTCGGGCCTATCTGCGTTTGCGAGGGCAGGAAACTGGACCACACCCCTGCGCCACGGGCGCGCGAGCCGAGCAGCAGCATGGCTACGGGCTCATTGGCATGGGTGGCGACAGCCAACTGCGTGCCACCGCCACCGAAATGGCTCAGCAACGCCTCGACGAAGATGCTGTCGAGCATGCTGTGCCCGCCGGTCAGACGCTGGTTGAGAGCGTCCCATGCGCTCCGGTGTGCGCCCAGACCTTGTGTTGGGTCAAGCGGGTGGAGCTGCCATTCCAAGGCGGGTTTCATCGTGCGTCGAGGTGCATAAATGGGTCGGATCGAGCAGCTCAGCGCGTGGCAGCTACATGACGGTAGACCTGTAGGTGACGGCGCCAGCTCTCACTCCAGAGGAAACCCTGGGCCCAACGGCGCGCCAGAGCAGCCTTCGTCGCGCGCGTCTCGGCACTCAATGTGACAGCCTCGTGCAGCGCGGAGGTCCAGGCCGCGAGGTCGTCCGCCGGCACCAGCGTGCTCAGCGGCCCGGCCAGTTCGGACAGGCTGCCCAACGGGCTAAAGATGACCGGCGTGCCGGCGGCCTGTGCTTCGATGGCGGGGAAGCCGAAGCCCTCATACAGCGTCGGGTACAGAACCGCGTCGGCTCCAACGTAAAGCGCATGCAATTCCGCGTCGGACAGAAATTCCGCGAACAGAACTCGCGTCTGCAATTCGCGTGGGAGGGCGCGCTGGGCGGCATCACGGGCCGCTGCGCCAAAACCGCAGGCCACCAGCTTCAGGCCTGTGTCGGGCTGTGCTGCCAGCGTCTGGCAGGCCCAATCGAAGCGCTTGCGCTTCATGGGCCCGCCGAGATAGACGGCATATCGCGCGCGCGCCAGCTTCTGCATCAGCGGGCCGGGAAGCGTGGCGGTAGGGGGCCCAAAATAGGCTTGCTCGATGCCATGCGGGATGACGGTGAGCTTGTCTGCAAGATCGGGCCAGCGGGCCAGTATGTCTCGTTTGGATGACTCGCTGATGGTGACGACCGCCGCACTGCGTCTGAAGGCCGCAGGCATCAGTCGATGCCAGTACCAGTGCTGCCACCGGGAGGTCGTCTCCATTTCCCAGGGAATCGTGTCATGGATGGTCACTACCGTCGGACACGGCTGCCACCAAGCCATCGTGTTCTCGGCCCAATGGAGAACATCAAGTCGCCTACGCTTGGCATGCTGGGGCATGCCGATCTGCTCCCAGAGCGCGAAGCGGTCACCGCGGAAGTCGAAGATGTCAACCGTCGCTTTCTGACCGGGCGGCAGGTGCATGGGGCGGCGCTCATCCTGAGCGAAGAACGTCCAGGCGATGCCGTCCTCCGGTCGAGCCTGGCTGCACATCTCGCGCAGGTACTTGCCCATCCCACGCAGGTGCTGCGTGTTCAGCGAGGTCGCGCCGACGCCCACTTGCAGCAAAGGTGCCTCAATCATTGGGGACCCAGCGGCGGAACAGTGATTTGGCCGTCTTTGTCAATGTTCGGGTGCGATACGGGCCGCGGGCGAGCAGGCCGGCGAATGTCCTAAGACCCAAACGAAGATCGCCGCGAGCACAGTGCGCATCGGCGAAATTGCACCAACCGCGATGCTGGAAGGAGCGAAGTGCTTCCGGATCCACGTCGTACCCGGGGGGCGAACTCATGCCGAAGCGGCGGATCAGATCGGCGCGCATCAGTTCGGTGGTGTTCGTCGACGGAATGCGCCGCGACAGCGAGACCGGTTGCTGGCGGTAGAGGACGAAGGACTCGGCAAGACGGATGAAGCGATGCTGCGTACTCGCGCGCACCAGGTACTCCCAGTCATCGGTCTGCTGATTTTCGGTGAGGAATCCGCCCATGCGATCCCAGGCCGAGCGGCGCCACAACACCGACGAGGGCAGCGCGTGGTTGTCCAGAATCAGACGGGGATAGATCCAGCCAGAAAGGGATTCGTCGATGCGACCCTCACGGGTTTCGCAAAAATAGTCGGGCCTGGGTTCGCCGTGCCAGACATCAAAAGCGGTATAGCAAAAATCGTGATCAGGGCGTTCTTGGAGGGCTGTCAACTGTAGGCGCAGTTTCTCGGGATGCCATAAATCATCGGCGTCGAGCAGGGCAACGAACTCCGAGTCCACCTCGGCAACACCGCGATTGCGGGAGCTAGACATCCCCCGGTTCTCCTGCGAAATCACCACCACGCGGGGATCATCCAGCGCCGCCTGCTGTGCCGTGGCGTCCGCGGAGCCGTCGTTGATGACGGTGATCTGAAAGTCCGTTGATGTCTGCGCAAGCGCAGAGCGCACAGTCTCCGCGACGAAGCTGGCTGCGTTGTAGGCTGGAATGACTATATTGACGCGAGGCATGTCTCAGCGGCCTGGTTGCGATGCGGCCGGCTCACTCGACGGTTCAGGCTCTTTCCAGCGACCGACGGACGTCAGGCGATCTCGGAGATCGGGCCGTGTCATCCCCATTGCTTGTGCACGGTGCGCTTGCGCCAATGCCTTGTCGTAGTCCTTCAAGTCGAAGTACAGCAGCCCTGCGTTGAAGTGAGTGAGCGGGTTGTCGGCAGCTTGTGAGACCACGAAGTCGAGGGAGGTGCGCGCGTCATCGAGGCGCTTGCGTTTGATCAGGAAATCCACATAGAGCATGCGTAGAACCAGATCGTCGGGTACGAAGGCCATCCCGCGCAGGTAATAGCACTCGACAGTGTTGCCTGCGCCCGCTGCCGGTTCGGATTTTTCCAACTCGACCAAGCGCTCCATTGTCTTGATGGCGCGCCCGTGATTCGGGAACACGGCAATGGTGTACTCGATATTTCCGCCGAAATCGGTGGTGGCGCCTCGGGCTAATGTTTCGATCCCATGCGTAAAGTGCCGATTCTCAACGATGAATTTCTGGGAGTGGTGCGCAGTCCTGTAGTCGAACGGACCGTAAGTATTGTGGATGTACCTGCATCCTTCGGGTATGGGGGCTGGGCGTTGCTGCGCATGGCTGCACGTGCTGGCGATGGCTAACAATAATGCCAGTGCTGTACGGCGGTGCGCGCATTTCATTGTTGAATATGAGCCTGCCATGTTGATCCCGTTTTGAAGTTGTTGTTGACTAATTTACTCTGTGCTGGGGGTTTTCGTGGTGTTGTCGGTCGACAAATTCGAGGGGCGAACTGCAGATTGAATCGCAAGTGCGCGCGCCAATTCGGTTGCGATTTCCTGCAGTTGAAGGATCTTGAACTGCAAGCTGACAGAGATTGCCAGACTGATCACGATCCAGCAATACATGATCAGATCGGCTCCGCGGCCGACTCCGAGGTGGTGAGCTACGGTCGTGGAGTAGTCTGGGAAGGCGACCAGAAAAATTCCGGAGATACTTGTTGCGGATATCGTCCAGCTAACAATCCCTGACTTTCCTCGCTGGAGAAATGCGTAGAACAGGCAGAAAAATAGTCCGATGATCAAAAAGACTTTAATGATCATTTTTGCATCCTTGCCAAAATGGTTTCCCAGATGATGTTGAATGCGTTGCTCAGGCGCTGCCCCTTCTGCAGGGAGTATTCTGTATAGAGAACCGTGATGGGGGCTTCAGCGAGTGATATTTGTTTGCTGCGAATTTGGTCGATGATCTCGGAGGCATGCGACATGCGGTTCTGCCTGATACGAAGGCGTTGTGCAGCACTGCGGGTGAGCAGGCGAAAGCCGTTGTGTGCGTCCGTCATGCTGACGCCACTGGTCAGGCGGGTGTAGTGAACAGCCATTTTCAATACGAAACGGCGCAGCGGCGGCATTCCCTCGGCTGAGCCAAGAAACCTGCTTCCAATTACCATTTCGGCATTGGTTTCCAACTGCTTTCGTAACAGTACTTCGATATCTTCGACGCGATGCTGGCCGTCGGCATCGAAAGTGACAATGTACTCGGCGCCACGCCCCAAGGCATACTTGATTCCCGTCGCCAGGGCGGCACCCTGTCCGAGGTTGATCGGATGCGACAAAACGATGGCGCCTGCCTGTCGAGCGATTGCAGCGGTTTCGTCGGGTGAGCAGTCATCGATGACGATGATATTTTTATACTTCTTGAGGACCCCGGCAATAACCGCTCCGATCACCGTCGCCTCCTTGAATGCCGGAATGACGATGTAGATGGAATCTGGCGATTTCATTTAATTTGCCTTCATGACGATCAGGCCGAGACCCGTCAGGATCAACGCAAGACCCAGTACATACCAGTAGCTGATGGTTTCCTGAAACAGAATTATCGAAAGGGCGGGAGTGAATATGAATGCGAGCGCTACGAACGGGTAGGCTCTGCTTAAAGAGACTCTGGATAGTATCCAGATCCAAACCAGCGTCAGCGCTGCATAGAGCACTATGGATATGTAGAAGTATGCGGACGTCATCAGCGCCGGCCAGAATGTCTGGTCGACTGCATTGCGCGCCTGATCCGCTGCCAACTTGAACATGCATTGTCCGATGGACAGCCCGAGCGTATATGCCACCAATATGAGGAAATTCAGCGGTGTCATTGCGTTCCAACGTTGGTGCTGGATGGGGCGGGGCGGACGTGGGAGGCCGGAACGGCCATCGAACTGTGGTTTTCAGTAGGCGTCCGGTAAAGCGCCGTACTGGGATTGGAGCGGTTGAGGCGGGTGGCGACTCCGGTGGGCAGTCGCTCCAGCAGGCCGAGGTGTTCGAGTGCTACCCCAAGAAACCGTCGTTCTTCTGTGAACGATTGTTGAAGTTCCCAGTGAGAAGCCGGGCGCATGCTTTTGAGTTGTTCGGCATTCGCCAGCCGATTTGGTGACGCGGTATTTTTGGGGTTATGGTAAAAAAGGGCTCCCGGAGGCGGTGGGCCGACTTTGGCGCGGCTGCAATCCGTCTTTTGCCATCGGCAGAACCAATGGATGTCGTCTGCGGTGAGAGGGTCCGTGTAGATATCCTCGGTGGCTTGAGCAAGAAGGTTGACCAGACTGCGCTCGCCGAAGCGAGGATTCTTGTTGTCAAGGTGGATGGCCGTCAGATTCACCAACAGGAATACAGCCAGTCCAACTGCAAGCGTCCTGGGGTGCTTGGTCTTTAAGTGTGTAAAGCCCCAGATGCTGGTCGCGATGAATAGCGCATAGGCCGCCATCATGTAATAGCGGGGGCCGAGAATCATGTCGCGCAGGATGATGGCCGCAAAGATTATCCAGACTGCCGAAAAGCCGGCAAATATCCGAGCACTACCTAGTGCCTCGGACGATGGCGCGTGCGTCCGCTTGCAAGCCCACCAAAGTGCTGGCAATGACGCCCATCCGACCAAACTGAACTCGTGCTTGGTCAAAAACATGACGATGGGATCAATGGGTTCCCAGATATGCAGCGTTCCATTTGCTGCGATCTGGCCGAAGCCTACTTGCACCCTATCGACGTAGCGGACGGCGGAGCGAAGCAGATTGAAGCGATACAGTGGATCGCCGGCAACGATCGTGTAGTAGGCGCATTCAATGGCGATGATGGCACCGAAGCCAAGGCAGATGAACCAGTAATGGCGCCGGTCAACGATTGGGGAAAAAACAAAAGCAAGGCCGTAGAAAATCAACGCAGCCAGCGTCAATTCGTGCGCGGAAAAAGCTAAACCGAGACACAGGCCGACGCACAACATGCGCGCCGTCGGGCGCTTGCTCGTCTTGCCATGAACGTACAGCCAGAGTGAAGCGGCAACAAAAAACAACTCTGGAAGATCGGCAGACGCAATCGTCGCGCGCAGGGCAAAGACAGGAACCGTAGCCAGCAGCAGGCTGCTCCACAACGCCGCGGTGTTGCCAATGACGCGCGACAGCATCGTGAAGGTGAGCGAAACTGTCAGGCCGAAGTACAAGCATGTACTCAGCGGAATGACCCATTCGTGCTCGCCAAATATCGAGATCATGATCGCCATGGGAAGGCTGACGACCACGCGGCTGGTGCCGAAATGAGATGGAAGATAGGGGAATCCGCTCAGCCAGCCAAGTGCGCCCTGTGTATAAGTCTCGTCATCGCTGGCAATGAAGCCCACCCACGAGAACCATAGAGTCAGTGCAAGCACACCCCACAGCAGCGCATGCCTCAGCAGTGTTGCCGTCAAGGTCTCAGTCGAGAGCAAAGATGCTTGACTGGTTGCCATGGTCCTCGTGTGCATATTCTTCTCTTTCAATTCCGAGGGGGCATGCTTGTTTTGAGCACGGCTGTATGTCCTGCCATCCATTCTTCAACATGCATGAACATTTGCTGTTGGTGATGTAGCTGGGAGAGCGTGTGGTCAGCGCCAGTTATATGAATAATATTCAGGCTGCTGCGTCTTTCCAGGTTCGACCACACATTGGCGGCGCGCGCATACTCGATGAATTCCAGCGCGGTCTGATCCAGTCTGCTCAAAACCAGCAGACAAGATTTCTCCGTGCCGTGTAGTGCGGTGAGCATTCTTTCCTGGAATGGCCGTCGTTCGGTTGGGTCAGCCTTTTTTCCGGCACCCGACAGCGAGGTCCGGATGTTGTCGGCGAGCGTTCGAATCGCAGCTGCGCCCAGTTTGCCGCTGGCGAGCTTCAGCCAGAACTCTTTTTGTAGCAGGCGGCGCCTGTAATAGTGCTTGACGGTCGCCTTTGCCAGGCTGGCTGCGGAGCGGACCCACGGATTGACGAGGCACAGCGCTTGGACGCGCGAATCGTCGTGGGAGTCGACGTACAGCAACGCAGCGGATGCTGCATCACACAGCCCCCACAGCACCACTCGTCGGATGGCGGGCCGGGCTGCCTGGAACGCCGAGATTGCTGCGGCAATGTCTGCGTCGACGCCCAGGAAATCCCGTGCGTTGCCAGTGCTGTCTCCCATGCCGCGATAGTCGAAGCGGAGCGAGGGGAACCCGCAGGCCGCCAAATGACGAGCCAGCAGCGTGAACTGCCGGTGGCTGCCGGCCCGGTACTGTGGGCCGCCCACGATGACGATGACGCCGACGTCGGTGGCGATGCTCTCGGGTTCGGCGAGGATGCCCACCAGGCGCTCGCCCTCGCAGTCAAAGCCCAGCACCGACTCTTTCACGACAAGGCCTCCACGGTGGCGGCAATGAGGGCCGGCGCAAGTTCGATTTCGGTCGTGGCCCAGAAGCTGGGGCCCTGCACGAGGCGTGGTTGCACGGCCCAGCCGGCGTCCTGCCAGCTCTTGATAGCCTGCCCGCTGACCGGCGTCAGCGTCGCATCCTCGCGGGTGCTCAGCTCCAGCCATTCGACACGGCCGGCTTGGCCCATCGGGGCCAGCTTGGCAGCCTCCAGTCCCGAGGCCAGTGCGGCGCTCAATGCGTAGCCGGCGATCTCGACCGGCCGCCCGGCCGCCAACTCGGCTTTGAGCTGTTCCATCAAGCCCTTGCTCGCGCCGCCGGCCATCTCGGCGGCGAGTTTCAGCCGCAGGAACTGCTGCAGCGCGAGCTTGCCGCTGCTCATGGGCTGCCAGAACAGTTGGTTCAGTGGCCGCCCCCAGTCGGAGGCGGCCAGCAGCGCTCCGGCGCGTAGGCTCCAAAGCCAAAGTGGTACGTCGCCTGACACGCGCGCATCCAGCTCCTGCAGACCCAGCCGCACATCGGCCTGCCAGTCACTCCAGGCGGCGTCGCCGAAGTCGGCGGACGAATCCCCGCAGCCTCTCAGGTCGATCTGCAGCACGGCATGTCCCGCCTCGGCCAGCGCCCGGCAGGCGAGGGCAGCCATGCGACGCGACTTGTTCATTTCTTCCGCAAACGGATGCAGATAGAGAACCTTGCTGCGTGGTGCGCCGGTCGGTGCATGGAACAGGCAAAGCCGCTGCTCGCCGCCGGCGGCGGGCAGGAAGAAGACGTCGGCGGGTGGGATCAACCCAGGCGGGCCGCGACGAAGTCGGCCAGCGAGCCCACGGTGGCGAAGGTGTCGCCGTCGATGTCATCGTCGTCCACGGCAATGCCCAATTGCTCCTCCATCGCGGTGATGAGGCTGACCACGGCCATGGAGTCCAGCTCGGGCAGCGCGCCCAGCAGCGCGGTGTCGCGGTTGAAGGTCTGGGCGCGGCCGTTCAGGCTCAGCACGTCGTCGAGAAGCCTCAGCACGTGGCCGAGAACCTGGGCGTTTTCCATTCTTGGGCGTCCAAAAAGCAAGCGCGGCAGTTTAGCCGCCACCCCCCCTTGCAACCGGGGGCGCCCACCCCTCGGCCCCGGGGGCGCATGAGATACTTTTTTCACTCTTTGCGCATCTCTTGACATCGCCGCTTCATGCCCGAATCGACCCTGCTGAACGAGTTGGTGGCCGTTGCCGCCGAGCGCACGCCCGACGCCCCGGCCCTGACCTACGGTACGGCGACGCTGAGCTACGGCGAGCTGGATATCGCCGTGCGCCGCTTCGCCAGCGGCTTGATGGCTCTGGGCCTGGCCCGTGGCGAGCGCGTGGCGATCTACCTGGAAAAGCGCTTCGAGACGGTGATCGCCAGCTTCGGCGCCCCCGCGGCCGGCGGCGTCTTCGTGCCGCTGAATCCGCTGCTGAAGCCCGACCAGGTCGGCTTCATCCTTCGTGATTGCGATGTGCGCGTGCTGGTCACGTCGCCCGAGCGGCTGGCGCAGCTGGGCGATGTGTTGACGCAGTGCCCCTCGCTGCGCCAAGTGGTGCTGACCCACGGCGCCGGCTCGGCCCCGGTGCCAGTGCACGACTGGGCGCAACTGCTGGCCTCGCCCGCCCGCGCCGGCCACCGTGTCACCGACACGGACATGACGGCCATTCTCTACACCTCCGGCTCCACGGGACGACCCAAGGGCGTGGTGCTGTCCCACCGCAACATGGTGGCGGGTGGCAAGAGCGTGGCCAGCTACCTGGACAACCGCGCCAGCGACACGCTGCTGGCCGCACTGCCGCTGTCCTTCGACGCCGGCTTCAGCCAGCTCACCACCGCCTTCCACAGCGGCGCGCGCGTCGTGCTGCTGAACTACCTGATGCCCAAGGACGTGCTCAAAAGCATGGAGCGCGAGAAGGTCACCGGCCTGACCGCCGTGCCGCCGCTGTACATCCAGCTGACGCAGCTGGAGTGGCCCGCCGCCATCAACGCCAACCTGCGCTACTTCGCCAACACCGGTGGTCGCATGCCGCGCGCGACGCTGGACCTGCTGCGCGCCAAGGCGCCGTCGGCCAAGCCCTACCTGATGTATGGGCTGACCGAGGCGTTCCGCTCGACCTACCTGCCGCCCGAGGAGGTGGACCGCCGCCCGGACTCCATCGGCAAGGCCATCCCCAACGCCGAGATCCTGGTGCTGCGCGAGGATGGCAGCGAATGCGCGCCCGACGAGCCGGGTGAACTGGTGCACCGCGGTGCGCTGGTGGGCCTGGGCTACTGGAACGACGCCGAGAAGACGGCCGAGCGCTACAAGCCGCTGCCGGTTGGCGTCGGCGGCCGCGAGGGCGGGCTGCAGCTGCCTGAGTTCGCCGTGTTCTCCGGCGACACGGTCAAGCGCGATGCCGAAGGCTTCCTGTACTTCGTCGGCCGCCGCGACGAGATGATGAAGACCTCGGGCTACCGCGTCAGCCCCACCGAGGTCGAGGAAGTGCTGTACGCGACCGGCCTGGTGGGTGAATGCGTGGCCTTTGGCGTCCATCACGACACGCTGGGCCAGGCCATCCAGGTCATCGCGACGCCGCCTGAGGGTGCTGCCGAACTGGACCTGGCCGCGCTGACCGCCGCCTGCAAGGTGCGCATGCCGGCCTACATGGTGCCGCATGGCATAGCCGCACGCAGCGGTCCGCTGCCGCGCAACCCCAACGGCAAGATCGACCGCAAGACCTTGTCCACCGACTGGGCCGAACGCCACCCCGCATGAGCGACAACATCACCCCCAAGCGTGCGCTGGAGCACGCGCCCGTCCTGTTTCCGCGCGATGCGAAAGGCGAGCTGCTGGTCGGTGGCCAGCGGCTGTCGGTGCTGTCCGAGCGCGTCGGCCAGACGCCGTTCTATGCCTATGACCGCGGCCTGCTGAAGGCACGAGTCGCCGAGCTGCGTGCCATGCTTCCGAAGGGCATCGAACTGCACTACGCGATGAAGGCCAACCCGATGCCGGCGCTGGTGCAGTGGATGGCCGGGCTGGTGGACGGCATCGACGTCGCCTCGGCCGGCGAGTTGCAGGTCGCGCTGAACGCCGGCGCCGACCCGCACGAGATCAGCTTCGCCGGCCCGGGCAAGCGCGACATTGAGCTGGGCCAGGCGGTGGCAGCGGGCGTGCTGGTCAATGTGGAGACGGCGCGCGAGCTGAAGGTGCTGGCGGCCGCGTCGCAGCGGCTGGGCCTGCCGGCCCGCGTGGCGCTGCGCGTGAACCCCGACTTCGAGCTGAAGGGTTCGGGCATGCGCATGAGTGGCGGCCCCAAGCAGTTCGGCATCGATGCCGAGACGGTGCCCGAGGTGTTGGCCCAGGTGGGGGCTCTCGCGGGCGATGGCGTCTCGTTCGAAGGCTTTCACCTGTTCGCCGGTTCGCAGAACCTGAAGGCCGAGGCCATCTGCGAAGCGCAGCAAAAGAGCTACGAGCTGGCGCTGCGGCTGGCCGAGGCCGCGCCCGCGCCGGTCAGATTCCTGAACCTGGGCGGCGGGTTCGGCATCCCGTACTTCCCGGGCGAGACGCGTCTGGACCTGGCACCCATCGCGGCCAACCTGGCGGCGCTCCAGGAGCGGGCCAAAGCCGATCTGCCGGCGGCCAAGCTGGTCATCGAACTGGGCCGCTACTTCGTCGGCGAGGCGGGGGTCTATGTCAGCCGCGTCGTAGATCGCAAGGTGTCGCGTGGCCAGGTGTTCCTGGTGGCGGACGGCGGCCTGCACCACCACCTGTCGGCGTCCGGCAACTTCGGCCAGGTGCTGCGCAAGAACTACCCGGCATCGGTCGAGCCGCAAGGTCGCAACGAGGCGACAACGGAAGCCGCCAGCGTCGTCGGCCCGCTGTGCACGCCGCTGGACCTGCTGGCCGACCGCATGGAGATGGCCCGCGGCGAGATCGGCGATCTGACCGTGGTCTACCAGAGCGGCGCCTATGGCCGCAGCGCCAGCCCGGCCGGCTTCCTCGGCCACCCGGACGTGGTGGAAGTGCTGGTCTGAGCCTGTGACGACGGATCAGTCGGCGTCGATCCAGACCCCGTTCTGCAGGATCTGGTGCGGCCTGAAACCGGCCTTGTAGGCCATCTTGGGGCTCTCGGCGATCCAGTAGCCCAGGTAGACGTGTTCCAGCTTCAGGTCGCGTGCCTGCTGGATCTGCCATAGCACGCCGTAGGTGCCGAAGCTCGCCTCGATGTCCGGGTCGTAGAAGGTGTAGACCGCCGACAGGCCGTCGTTGAGGATGTCGAGTATCGACACCATGCGCAGCGGCGCCGTGCCGTCGGGCTGGGGCTCGCGGAACTCCACCAGCCGCGAGTTGATGCGTGACTGCAGCAGAAACTGGGTGTACTGGTCCACGCTGTCATGGTCCATGCCGCCGCCAGAGTGGCGGCCGGCCTGGTAGCGCAGGTACAGCGCGTAGTGCTCGGGCGAATAGCCCAGCCGCATGACCTTGGCCTGCAGGTGCTGGTGTGCCTTCCACGCACGGCGCTGGGAGCGCGTCGGCTCGAAGCGCGCCACCGGCACGCGCAATGCGATGCATGCCCGGCACTGGTCGCAGTAGGGGCGGTAGGTGAACAGCCCGCTGCGGCGAAAGCCTGCGGCGACGAGGTTGGAGTAGGCGTCGGCGTGGATCAGGTGGCTGGGCGTGGCGACCTGGGAGCGCGCCTGGCGGCCCGCGACATAGCTGCACGGGTAGGCGGCCGTGGCATAGAACTGGATCTGCGCGAGCGGCAGTTCTTTGGGGTGGGTCACGTGAGATCGAGGAGCCGGTGCCAGTAGCCTGGATGATAGGTCCAGGCTCCCGGTGGCGGCTCCCCTGCATGGGCGGCCAGGTGGGCTTCGAACACGCGCCGGGGCACTTCTGCGGCACCCAGCGAGGCCAGGTGCGGCGTGTTCTGCTGGCAGTCTATCCACGGGATGCCGAACTCCCGGCACAGGCAGACCAGCGCGCACAGGGCGATCTTGGACGCGTCCGTGCGGCGCATGAACATGGATTCGCCGTAGAACATGCGCCCCAGGTTGACACCGTACAGGCCGCCCACGAGCTCGCCATCTATCCAGGTCTCGACGCTGTGCATGGCCGGCCAGGCCAGATAGGCCGCTTGCAGCTCCGGCACGATCCAGGTGCCGTTCTGGCCCTCGCGCGGCGCGTTGGCGCAGGCGGCGAGCACGGCAGCGCGGTCGAAGTCGATGCGGATCTCGCAGCCCGGCGTTGCGGCAAAGCGCTGCACCGTCTTGCGCAGCGAGCGCGACAGCTTGAAGTTCGTCGTCTGCAGCACCATGCGCGGGTCGGGCGCCCACCACAGCGGCGGCTGGCCGGGGCCGTACCAGGGGAAGATGCCGCGCGCATAGGCCGCGGCCAGGCGCTCGGGCGTCAGCGTGCCGCCTGCGGCGAGCAGGCCAGGGGCGTCGCTGTCGGGGCCCAGCGCGCGGTGGCTGGGCGGGAAATCGAGAGAAGCCTCGTCGAGCCAGTCGATCATGGGCGGCATGGTAAGTTGCCGCCCATGATCACCGTCTACGGCATTCCCAACTGCGACACCGTCAAGAAGGCCCGTGCCTGGCTGGCCGACCAGGGCCTTGAGGTCGCGTTCCATGACTTCAAGAAGCAGGGCGTTCCCGCCGCCGAACTGCCGGCCTGGCTGAAGGCCTTCGGCCGCGACAGGCTCATCAACCGCGCCGGCACGACCTGGCGCAAGCTGGACGACGCGGCCAAGGCCGCCGTGGTGGACGACGCCAGCGCGACGGTGCTGATGCTGCGCGAGCCCAGCGTCATCAAGCGGCCCGTGGTGAGCTGGCCCGACGGGCGGCTGACGCTCGGATTCAGTGCGCAAGAGTTCGAAAGAAGTGCATTGTGCGCACCAAACAAGCGCT
>CBFGPX010000036.1:0-23734 GCA_965650725.1 uncultured Comamonadaceae bacterium
TGCCGCCGGCAGGTGCCGCCGCCGCAATCTGGGAAGCCGTCGAGGCCGACCTGGACCTGGCGATCTGCATCACCGAAGGCATTCCCATCCGCGACATGCTGGAAGTGCGCAACAAGATGAAGGCCAAGGAAGCCGCAGGCGGCAAGAAGACGCTGCTGCTGGGCCCCAACTGCCCCGGCCTGATCACGCCCGACGAGATCAAGATCGGCATCATGCCCGGCCACATCCACCGCAAGGGCCGCATCGGCGTGGTCTCGCGCTCCGGCACGCTGACCTATGAAGCGGTCGCGCAGCTGACCGAGATCGGCCTGGGCCAGTCCTCGGCCGTCGGCATCGGTGGCGACCCGATCAACGGCCTGAAGCACATCGACGTGATGAAGGCCTTCAACGACGACCCGGACACCGACGCCGTCATCATGATCGGCGAGATCGGCGGCCCGGACGAGGCGGAAGCCGCCCGCTGGTGCAAGGCCAACATGAAGAAGCCCATCGTCGGCTTCATCGCTGGTGTCACCGCCCCTCCGGGCAAGCGCATGGGCCACGCCGGCGCGCTGATCTCGGGCGGTGCCGACACGGCCGACGCCAAGCTCGCCATCATGGAAGAGTGCGGTTTCACCGTCACACGCAACCCGTCCGAGATGGGCAAGCTGCTCAAGGGCCTGCTGTAATTCACGGACAGCAGCCCGTCAGCAAGCCGCCCGCTCGGGCGGCTTTTTTTCGCCTGCAAACCACGCCCGCCAGCCGCCGGGTCGCGCGAGCTCCGCCTAAGATCGCCGTCATGGCTAGCGGCAAACCCGGCTTCTGGAAACGCTTCGTCGGCCGCGGCGCGGACGCTCCGCCCGGCGAGCTGTCCACGCTGCCGGCCGTGCAGCAGACCCAGGCGCCGGGTGCTGCATCAGCTCAGGAGAAGCAGGTGGCCGCCGCGCCGGACCTGCGCGACTTCGAGATCGGCGCCGAGATCGGCCGCGGCGCGATGGCCATCGTCTACAAGGCCACACAGCGCTCCACCGGTCGCCAGGTCGCCATCAAGCGACTGGCCCTGAGTCGCGAGTTCTCCGCCGAAGACCTGGCCGAGGTGCGCGACCGCTTCATGCGCGAGGCCCGCGCGGCCGGCGCGCTGGAGCATCCCGACATCCTGCAGGTCGTCGATGCCGGCCAGGACGGTGGCGACGCCTGGATTGCGCTGGAATACGTGCTGGGCCGCGACCTCAGCCAGTTCACCAAGGCCGGCCAGCTGCTGCCGGTCCGCGAGGTGGTGCAGTTGGGCGCGCGGCTGGCGCGTGCGCTGCACTACGCGCACAGCCAGGGCGTCATCCACCGTGACATCAAGCCGGCCAACGTGATGGTGGACCGCGTCAACGGCAGCCTGAAGCTGATGGACTTCGGCATCGCCCGGGTCGGCGACGGCAGCCGCACGCGCACCGGGCTCGTGCTGGGCACGCCGTCCTTCATGTCGCCCGAGCAGCTTGCCGGCCTCACCGTGGACGGGCGCAGCGACCTCTACTCGCTGGGTGTGCTGCTGTACCAGCTGCTGACCGGCGTGCTGCCGCACCAGAGCGACTCCATGGCCCGGCTGATGCAGCAGATCGCCACCGAGCCGGCGCCCGACGTGCGGATTCACCGGCCCAGCCTGCCGGAGGCGCTCGCCCTGGTGCTGGCCGTGGCGCTGGAGAAGCGCCCCGAGCTGCGCTACCCCTCCGGGGAGCAGATGGCGCGCGACCTCGACGCCGTGCTGGTCATGGGCCTGCAGAGCGAGCCTGCCTCGTCCGCTGAACCCGCCCCCGCGCAGGACCCGGCCTTCGCACAAACACTGCGCCTGACGCCAGAGGAAGCAGGGCAGAATCGCCGCTCCCCCGCCCCGCCCGGCGAGCCCCACGAGCCCCAAGACCCCGCCCGAGCCTCATGATCCTGGAGTTCTTCAGCGCCACCGACGTGGGCCGTGCGCGCGACAACAACGAGGATTCGGTCGCGCTCGACGAAGCGGCCGGCCTGGCCGTGCTGGCCGACGGCATGGGCGGCTACAACGCCGGCGAGGTCGCCAGCCAGATGCTGACCAGCTTCGTCAGCAGCGAGCTGGGCCGCTGGCTCAAGGACGCCGGCCGCGAGGCCCGCGCCGGCGAGGTCCGCCGCGCCATGGACATCTGCGTGGACAACGCCAACCGGGCCATCTTCAATGCCGCCAACACCAACCCGCGCTATGCCGGCATGGGCACGACGCTGGTGCTGGGCGTGTTCCGTCCCGAGGGCCTGCTGCTGGGCCACGTGGGCGACTCGCGCGGCTACCGCCTTCGTGGCGGGCGCCTGATGCAGATCACGCGCGACCACTCGCTGCTGCAGGAACAGATCGACGCCGGCCTGCTGACCGTGGAAGAGGCCGCCTTCTCCAGCAACAAGAACCTCGTCACGCGCGCCGTCGGCGTGGAAGACACGGTGCTGATGGAGATGCACCTGCACGAGGTCCAGCCCGGCGACACCTACCTGTTCTGCTCGGACGGCCTGTCCGACATGCTGGACGACGAAAGCCTCGCCGGCCTGCTCAACGGCCACGCGGCCTTGCCGGAAGCTGCCCAGTCCCTGATCAACGCGGCCAATGACAATGGCGGCCGGGATAACATCGCGCTCATCCTGGCCCGCGCAGAGGGCCGTCAACGTACCGAAGGGCGGGGCTGGTGGCCCTTCGGCCGACGCGGCGGCAACTGACTCCACGCCTGACGAGTCAAGGCGCGAACAACAGAACATTGAGGTCATTCATGGGCAAACTGGTGGTTTCGCTCGACGGCGTCGTGATCAAGGAGGTACAGATCACGAAGGACAAGACCACGCTGGGTCGGCGGCCGTACAACGACATCGTCATCGACAACCTCGCGGTGTCGGGCGAGCACGCCGTGCTCCAGATGGTCGGCAACGATGTCTTCATCGAAGACCTCAACTCCACCAACGGGACCTACATCAACGGCAAGGCCATCAAGAAACAGTTGCTGGCCGACAACGACACCGTCGAGATAGGCAAGTACAAGATCAAGTTCCTGCTCAACGACGGCGGCGACTACGAGAAGACCATGATCCTCAAGCCGGGCGGCTTCCCTCCCGCTGTGGGAGCAGGCCCCGGTTCCTCGTTCGGCGCGCTGGGCAGTGCCGCCCCGATCGGCCCGGCCTCCATCAAGGTGCTGACCGGCGCTGCCGCCGGCCGCGAGGTCGCGCTGACCAAGGTCGTCACGACGCTGGGCAAGCCCGGTGTGCAGGTGGCTTCCATCACCAAGCGGCCCACGGGCTACGTCTTCGCCCATGTCGAGGGCAGCCAGCGCCCCAACGTCAACGGCATCCCGCTGACCGGCGAATCCATCGCGCTGCGCAGTGGCGACCTGATCGAGCTGGCCGGCACGCAGATGCAGTTCATCCAGGGTTGATCGGCCCACCCCCTGCTCGCTGCGCGAGCCCCCTCAAGGGGGCGCTGCCGACGGCCCCGCCAAGCCGGTTCCGTGGCAGCCGCTGGAGGTGTCGCCGGCTTCGCGGCGACGTGTGATTTCCTACCGCTAGGCATCTCCCCAAGTCGGTATTCCGACCGACCGACACCGCCATCGGGTGCTTACATTCTTGGCTCTGCCTCGCCTGACGCGAGGCCTCGAACACCAGCCAAGCACCCGATGAAAATCCGCGTCCTGGGTTGTTCCGGCGCCATTGCGGCCGGCTACAAGACCACCGCCTTCCTGCTCGACGACGATGTGCTCATCGACGCCGGCACCGGCGTGGGCGACCTGCCGCTGGAGGCGCTGGCCCGCCTTGACCACATCCTGCTCAGCCACTCCCACCTGGACCACGTGCTGGGCATTCCGCTGCTGGCCGACGCCGTGCTGCGCCTGCGCGCCGCCGCCGGCCGCCCGCCCATCCGGGTCCATGCGCTGCCCGACACGTTGGACGCGCTGCGCCGCCACGTCTTCAACGGTGCGATCTGGCCCGACTTCACCAAGCTGCCCAGCCGCGAAGCTCCGGTGCTGAGCCTGCACCCCTTTCAGATCGGCGACCGCTTGGACCTCGGCGGACGCGCCGTCGAGGTGCTGCCGGCCGCCCACACCGTGCCTGCGGTCGGCTTCGCCGTCGATGGCGGCGCGGCCAGCCAGCATGCCCACTGGGTCTACACCGGCGACACCGGCCCCAACCCCGCGCTGTGGCAGCGCCTGGCCCAGCTGCGCCTGTCCCACCTGGTCATCGAGACCGCGTTCAGCGACGACGAGGCCGCGCTCGCCCACATCAGCCAGCACCTGTGCCCCACCGACCTGGGCCGCGAACTCCAGCAACTGGCCGGCGACGTGGATGTGCGTATCACCCACATCAAGCCTGGCGAGGTCGAGGCCGTGATGCAAGGCGTGCAGGCGCTGGACAGCCCGCACCGCATCACCGCGCTGCAGGCCGGCCAGCAGATGGAACTCTGAAGGCCGACAGCTTTCATGCCAACGGCGCCTGCGGGCGCCGTTTTCGTTGGCTGACGTTTTTCGCTCCCAACCCGCCGAGTGACGCAATGCGTCAGCCCAGAGTGACGTTTTTTGTCAGAACCGGGGACGGAATGTGCGGTTTCACACGCCAAACCAAGCGCCCAGACCTGGCACGCCCCCTGCATTCAGGGGGAGTGCCCACCCACCCACACTCGCTGGAGTACTGACATGCAACTGAAGCAACGCGCCCAACAAGGTTTCACCCTGATCGAACTGATGATCGTTGTCGCGATCATCGGCATCCTGGCCGCCGTGGCCATTCCCCAATACAAGGACTACACCGCCAAGGCCAAGGTCGGCAACGCGCTGTCGTCCGTCGACTCCTTCAAGAACGCCGTGGCCCTGTGCGGCCAGGAAGAAGGCTCGCTGGGCAGTTGCAATCAGACGGGCATCCTGTCGGCCGCGACGTTCACCAAAACCAATGAAGTGGCCGGCGCCACCATCACTGGCAACGGCGTCATCACCCTGACCTTCGAAGCCGCTGGCAAAGTTGGCAACGACCTTGGCGGCAAGACCATTGTCTTCACGCCGACCCTCGGCAACTCGGCGGTGACCTGGAAGATCGAGGCGGACAGCACTATCACCAACGCCACGCTGAAGACCGCCATCGAGAAGAACAGCACCGGCACCTGATCCTGGACCAACGCATCGAGAAAGGGGCTTAGGCCCCTTTTTCGTCTTTCTGTCGATCACACTGCCTGGAAATGGAACGCCCCTCCGGCAGCCTGCCCGCTGCCGCCGCACTGTTGACCGCGGTTGCGTATCTGGCCCTCGCACCATTGCTGCTGCCTACGGTGTCTGCCCACGACGGTGGCCGCGTGCTGCAGGTGGGATTGCTGGCCGTGGCGGCCCTGCTTGCCCTGGCCGGCGAGGCGAGGCACGCGCCTTTGCTGCCCCCCTGGCTGAAGGCCTGCGCCATCGGCTGCCTCGTGCTCGCAGTGCCTTCCATGCTTGCGTCGCGGCACCCCGCTGCCGCGGCGCAGGAAACCGCTCTGATGCTGGGGCTCGCCGGCCTGGCGGTGCTGGTCTGCCGCGCCGCCCGAGCGGGCTCCATCACATGGGCCTTTGATGGTCTGCTCGCGGGCAGCTGTGCCTACTTTCTGCTGACGACCGGCATCTACGCCGTTGCGCTGGCCGATGGCGCACCGTTAAACGCACGGCTGCTGCACCTGGGCTTTGACAACCCGCGCTTCTTCAACCATGTCCAGACCCTCGCACTGCCGGTGTTGCTGGGTTGGTCGTTGGCCGCGCCCGGCCGGCTCCAGCGACGCGCCGCATTGGTGGCAGTGAGCCTGCATTTCAGCTGGCTGTTCCTGGATCTCGCTCGCGCCAGCCTGCTGGCCCTGGCGGTCGCGGGCCTGTGGTGCTTCTGGACGGGCGTATCGGCGCTGTGGCGGCGGCTGCTGTGGTGCGTGCTGGCCGGTCTCGCCGTTCACGTCGTCCTCTTCGTCGCCTTGCCCGCGGTACTGGGGCGCCATTGGGTCACGCATTTCGCCAGCGTCCAGGAACTCACCAGCAGCCATTCCCGGGACTTGCTGTTGTCTGCTGCGATGGATCTGGTTCGCGCAGATCCCTGGCTGGGTGCCGGCCCCATGCACTTTGCGGCCCTGATCCATCCCAAGGGTGCGCATCCCCACAACCTGTACCTGCAATGGGCCGCCGAGTTCGGGCTGCCGTCGCTGCTGTTGCTGCTGTGCCTGCTGGTGGCGCCGCTGTGGCGGGTTTCGACCGCGCTTCGGCGAGCGCCGTCCAGCACGCCGCCGATGGCCAGCGCATTGGGCGCGGCACTGCTGGCTGCGCTGATCGACGCCGGTTTTTCGGGCAACTTCGTGATGCCGCTGTCACAGGTATGGATCGCCGTCGTCTACGGCTTGCTGCTGGGGTCGCAGTCCGGGACGGCGGCCCCGGCAACGGCGCCTCGCGCCCTGCATCGCACAACCCTGGTGCTGGTGCTGCTATCGCAGCTCTGGCTGTGCGCAGAAGCCTGGCGTCAATGGCAGTACGATCCGGCGCGCATTGCCAGCCACAGTCCCGTCGCGACCGCCAGCCAGCACCCGCGTCCGCGTTTCTGGCAGCAGGGCTGGCTTTGAGCCGCGCTGCTTCTGCCCCGTGCGGGCCCAATCCATCATTTCTCGCTTCATGACAGGCTACAGGTCGCCGGCTGCATCTGCCGAGATGAGCATCCTCGCCATCGCGCTCGCGGCCGCCGCCGCCCTGCCGCCGCTGCTGGCCTTCAACCAGACCCCCGCCGCCACGCTCTACAACCAGCTGCTGGCCCTGGCCGGCTGGGGCGCCGCGCTGGCGCTGTGGGCGCGCAGCACGCCGCACTGGCGCGCCGGATTGAAGAGCCCCGCCGCAGTGGCGCTGGCGTTGCTGCTGGTGGCGCCGATGACGTCGGTGGTCTGGCGCTCGCTGCCGCTGTCGCTGGGCCTGGGCGCCACGGCCATCATCGGCGCCGGCCTGGCCGTGCTGCTGCTGGCGCAAGGCCTGTCTGCCCATGCACGTCAGCGAGCGGCCGAGGCGCTGTGCTGGGGGCTGCTGGCCACCGGGCTGCTCAGCGTGTCCGTGAGCCTCGTGCAGGTGTTCGTCCCTGCAGGCGCCGACGGCAACCTCATCGCGCGCTCCGGCATCGTCGGGCGGGCCGTCGGCAACCTGCGCCAGCCCAACCACCTCGCCAGCCTGATGATGTGGGCCGCGGTTGCTGCGGTATTCATCACCGAGCGCAACGGCATGCGCCGCGCCCTGCCGCCGCTGCTGTTCGCCTTCGTCTTCACCGTCGTGCTCAGCGCGTCGCGCACCGGCTTCATCGGCATCGCCATGCTGGCGCTGTGGGGCCTGGTCGATCGCCGCCTGTCGCGCAGCGCCCGCCTGTCGCTGCTGGCCACGCCCGTGATGCTGGCCTTCAGCTGGTGGCTGATGGCGCAGTGGGCCGACAGCGGCCACGCCTTCGGTGCCGCGTCGCGGCTGTCGGAGGGCGCGGGCTCGCCGTCGCGCCTGGCCATCCTGCGTGACGCCTGGGCGCTGACGCTGGCCAACCCCTGGCTGGGCGTGGGCTGGGGCGAGTTCAATTTCGCGTGGAGCCTGACGCCGTTCCCCACCCGCCCCATCGCCTTCTTCGACCACACGCACAACCTGCCGTCGCAACTGGCCGTGGAGCTGGGGCTGCCCTGGGCCGGCGCCGTGCTGGTGTTGCTGGGCTTGGCGCTGTGGCAGGCGTGGCGCGGTGCCTGGAAGGCCTCCGGCGACGACGCCCCGCTGCGCCGCGCGGCGCTGATGCTGGTGCTGACCATTGGCCTGCACAGCCTGCTGGAGTACCCGCTGTGGTACGCCTACTTCCTGCTGCCGGCCTGCTTCGCGCTGGGGCTGGCGCTGCCGGCCAATGGCAGCTCCCACGCCACGACGTCAACAAGCCCCTGGGCCTGGGTCGGTGGCCTGCTGATCGTGGGCAGTGCCTACGCGGTATGGGACTACAGCCGCATCGTCGCGATCTACAAGCCCAGCGAGGACGCCGTGCCGTTGACGGAGCGCGTCGCCGCCGGTCAGCGCTCGCTGTTCTTCAGCCACCAGGCCGACTACGCCGCGGCGACCAGCCTGGAGCCCGGCCCGCTGACGCTCGCCGCGGCGCGGCGCACGGCCTTCAGCCTGGTGGATGCGCGGCTGCTGATGCACTGGTCCATGGCGCTGGAGAAAGCCGGCGACATCGAGGCGGCACGCTTCGTGGCCGATCGCCTGCGCGAGTTCCGCAGCTCCACCGGCACCACCTGGTTCGAGAACTGCACGTCCCAAGTGCCGGGCGCCGCCATGCCGCAATGCGAGGCCGCCTCCGGCGTGGTCGACTGGCGCGCGCTGCGCTGAACCTAGGAGCCTGTCGGGCTTGGGCATGGCCCTGCGCCGCCGTCTGGGGCTGCCAGGCAAGGCGCACGCGAGGCCGCGTGGCAGGCCACGCAACGAGCGTGCAATGCGGCCTGGCAGCCCCAGACGGCGGCCCGAAGGGTTGCGCGACACAGCCCGCAGGCGGCGTTGCCCATGCTCGCTGCACCCCGGCGCAGCTTGCGCTGGGCGCCTTGCCTGCAGGTCGTGTCGTGCAACGCAGGGCCATGCCCAAGCCCGACAGGCTCCTAGGCGGCTGGTTCGGCGGCGCTCCAGTCACCGCTCTTGCCGCCTTGCTTCTCCAGCACGCGCACGTTGGAGATGACCATGCCGCGGTCGGCGGCCTTGCACATGTCGTAGACGGTCAGCAGGCCGACCTGCACGGCGCACAGCGCCTCCATCTCGACGCCGGTGCGACCCAGCGTCTCCACCTGGGCGCGGCACAGCACGCGGCTGCCGGCTTCGTCGAGCTCGAACTCGACCTTCACGCGCGTGATCGGCAGCGGGTGGCACAGCGGCACGAGGTCTGCACAGCGCTTGGCGCCCTGGATTGCCGCGATGCGCGCCACGCCCAGCACGTCGCCCTTCTTGGCCGTGCCGCCGGCGATCAGCGCGAAGGTCTCGGGCTGCATGCGGATCTCGCCGGCCGCGACGGCCACGCGGTGCGTCTCGGCCTTGGCCGACACGTCCACCATGTGGGCCTGGCCTTCGGAGTCGAAATGTGTCAGCGGTGTGGTCATGGATTGCATTCTGCGGGCCGAGCGCCGGGCCTCTCCCAAGCCGGCCCGCCTGAGGCGATGTGTATGCGGCTCAATGCCGCATGCATCGCCGTCCACTCGGGGGACCGACCAGACTTGCGCACGTTCAGCAGCGCAAGAATGGGCGAGGGGCTTCATTCTCACGAAACATTCGGGCATCGAGTTGCAGGCATCATAGACAGAGCCAGCCTGCGCTGGCCGGAGCCCCTGCCTGATGAAGAAGTCGTTCGCCACCCGCCCCCTGCTCTCCCTGCTCGCGGCCGCCACGCTGGCGCTGCCCGGCGCACCGCTGAACGCGCAGGTCAACCTGCCGGCGCTGGGCGACTCCGTCTCGCAGGACCTGGACGTCAACGCCGAGCGGCAGCTGGGCGACCGTTACATGCGCATGATCCGCATCGACCCGGCCTATGTGCAGGACCCGCTGCTGCGCGAGTACCTGGACAGCATCTGGAACCCGCTGGTGTCGGCCGCGCGCAAGCTGGGCCACATCAGCGACGACACGCAGAGCCGCTTCGCGTGGGAGCCCTTCCTCGTCGAGGACAAGAGCGTCAACGCGTTCGCGCTGCCGGGCGGCTTCGTCGGCGTGCACCTGGGCCTGATCGCGATGACGGTGTCGCGCGACGAGCTGGCCTCGGTCATCGGGCACGAGATCTCGCACGTCACGCAGCGCCACATCGCGCGCCGCATCGCGGGCGACTCCAAGAACAGCATGGTCGCCATCGCTGGCCTGCTGCTGGGTGTGCTGGCGGCTTCGCGCGGCAACATCGACCTGGCCAACGCCGGCATCGTGGGCGGCCAGGCCGCGGCCACGCAGCTGTCGCTGAACTTCTCGCGCGACATGGAGCGCGAGGCCGACCGCGTGGGCTTCAACGTGCTGGTGGAAGCAGGCTTTGCGGGCAGCGGCATGGTCAGCATGTTCGAGCGCATGGAGCAGGCCTACCACCTGATGGACAACGGGGCCTACCCCTACCTGCGCAGCCACCCGCTGACCGGCGAGCGCATCGGCGATGCCCGCACCCGCCTGGCGCTGGAGCCCTTCGCGCGTCCACGCGGACTTGCCGAGCATGCGCTGATGGCCGCGCGCTCCCGCGTGCTGATGGACCCGCGCGTGGACGCCTGGCAGGTGCTGGAGAACTACGACGCCGGCGCCCGCAACATCAAGGACAGCGGCGGCTACGAGCAGCTCGGCGCGCGGTACGCGGCCGCGCTGGCCTCCATCAAGCTGCGCAACTTCGACCGCGCCGACGCGACGCTGCGCAGCGCCGAGCTGACGCTGCAGCTGCTGAACCCCAGCCCCGCCGAGGCCGCCGCCGCCAGCCGGCAGCTGACCTTCCTGCGCGCCGAACTGGCCCAGGCCCGCGAGCGCCCCGCCGATGGCATGGCCGCGCTGGCCCGGCTGGGCGGCGAACGCTCGCGCCCGCTGCTGCTGCAGCGCGTGGGGCTGGCGCTGGCCTCAGGCCCGGCAGCGAGCGCCGGCCCCGTGCTGCGCGAGGCGGCCGACGCGCTGCAGACCCACGTCAGCCTGATGCCCCACGACGCCTATGCCTGGTCGCAGCTGTCGCTGCTGTGGGAGAAGCTGGGGCAGCCGTTGCGGGCCATCCGCGCGCGGGCCGAGTCCCACGCGGCGGCGGGCGACCTCAATGGCGCCATCGACCGCATGCGCTCCGGCCTGCGCCAGTCGCGCGGCCCGGACGCCGATCAGGTGGAGGCCTCGGTCATCGATGCGCGGCTGCGCGCGCTGGTCTACGAGCGCCAGGCCATCCTGGGCGAGATGTACCGCGGGCGCTACATCCCGCCGGACGTCGAGCTTCCGAACTGAGGCCTATCGGCCAGGGAGTTCCTGGTCGATCCCCCGAGGGGGCGGTGCTCGGCCCGCAAATGCCAAGCCGATGCAGGGCTCAGTCAGAGGGAAACAGCCGCTCGATGACGACGTCGATGACCATGCCGCACAAGCTGTAGATCAGCGAGCCGATCAGCGCCGCCCAGAAGCCGTTCACGTGCAGCCCCGGCAGCAGCGAGGCCGCGGCCCAGAAGGTCAGGGCGTTGATGACGAACAGGAACAGGCCCAGCGTCAACACCGTCACCGGCAGTGTCAGCAACACCAGCACGGGCCGCACCACCGTGTTCAGCAGGCCCAGCACCAGCGCCGCGAACAGCGCGGAGGTGAAGCTGGTCACCACCACGCCGGGGTAGAGGTGGGCCACCAGCAGCAGCGCGCCGGCCAGCAGCAGCCATCGGGTCAAGGTTTTCATGGGGCCCAGCATACAAAACCGGGCAGCAACATTTCGACGTTAATAGGAATAATTCGCATTCAGTGCTAGCATTCCGGGCTCGCATCCACCCACTGTCCGTCCGGCGTGACCTCAGCCTCCCCCGCCATCGTCGAAACCGCATCGCCCGTGCCGCAACGGCCGTCGGTGGCGGCAACCCCGCCTCCCGCACGCGGCGATGAACTGGGCGCCAATGGCCGGCGCGCGCTGATCGGCGGCGTCATGGCCGCTCACCTGGTGGGCGCCTGGGCGCTGATGCAGGTGGACGCCGTGCGCAACGCGGTGCGCGAGGTCGCGCCGGTGCTGATGGTGAACATGATCGCGCCGCCGGAGCCGCCCAAGGCCGCCCCGCCGCCACCGCCCCCACCGGCCCAGCCCAGTCGCGTGGCGCCCACGCCAGCCCCCCTGATCGCCGCGGCGCCGACGCCCACGCCGGCTCCGGCCACCTTCGTAGCGCCGCCGCCCGTGCCCGTGCCCGCACCGCCTGCCCCCGTCGAGGCGGTCGCCGCGCCGCCGGCCCCGCCGGCACCCGCGCCAGCGCCACCCTCGCTTGTCGGCCCCAAGCAGGTGCCGCCCAGCGCCGTGCGCTACGTGAAGCTGCCGGACCTGAACTTCCCGGCGCTGTCCAAGCGCGCCCGCGAGCAGGGCACGGTGGTGCTGCGCATCACGGTGGACGTCAACGGCCGTCTGAAGCAGGCCACGGTGCACCGCTCGTCCGGCTTCGAGCGCATCGACCAAGCCGCGCTGAAGGACATCCTGAGCGCGCGCTTCGCGCCCCAGACCGAGGACGGCAAGCCCGTCGAATGGCAAACCCTGGCCCCGCTGGCCTACGAACTTTGACCGCTAAAGAGAACCTATGGACGCCACCGCCATCGCCGCCGCCGCAGCGCCTGCCCCGGGCTTCGGCCATTTCATCGCCCAGTCCGACGTCGTCGGCAAGTTCCTGCTGGGCGTCCTGGTCGTGATGTCGATCGCGTCCTGGGGCTTCATCTTCGCCAAGGGCGTGGCGCAGTACCTGCGCAACAAGCGGTCCACGACCTTCCTGGACTTCTTCTGGAACGCCCGCTCGCTGGACGCGGTGCAGGCCGAGTTGAACACGCATGGTGCGCGCGATCCGTTCTCGCACCTCAGCGCCCACGCGCTGCACGCTCAGGCCCACCACGCCCGCTACGGCGCCGCCAAGCTGTCCGAGGCCGGCACGGCCAACGACTTCATCACCCGCACCATCAAGAAAGTGCTGGACGAGGAAACCACGCAACTGGAGTCGGGCCTGACGACGCTGGCCACCATCGGCGCGACCGCCCCCTTCGTGGGCCTGTTCGGCACCGTCTGGGGCGTGTACCACGCTCTGCTGGCCATCGGCATGAGCGGCGCCGGCACGCTGGACAAGGTCGCCGGCCCGGTCGGCGAGGCGCTGATCATGACCGGCATCGGCCTGGGCGTGGCCATCCCGGCGGTCATCGCCTACAACGCGTTCACGCGCAGCAACCGTGTGCTGTCGGCGCGGCTGGATGCCTTTGCCTACGAACTGCACAGCTTCCTGACGCTGGGCGAGGCGCCCGGCGCCGGCGTGCAGACCGCCAACGTGCGCCCACTGAAGCCGGCTGCGGCCCACTGAGAGACGCGCCATGGCCTTCGCTTCCTTCGACAGCAAGCGCAGCAATGCGCCCGTGGCCGAGATCAACATGGTGCCGTTGATCGACGTCATGCTGGTGCTGCTGGTCATCTTCATCGTCACCGCGCCGCTGCTGACGCACGCGGTCAAGCTGGACCTGCCCAAGGTCAGCTCGCAGGTCAACGAGGTCAAGCCGAACAAGATCGAGTTCGCCATCGACGCCAAGGGGCAGCGCTTCTGGAACGGCGAGATGGTCACGCGCCAGGAAGCGCAGCAGCGCTTCCTGGCCGAGGGCAAGAAGTCCACGCAGCCCGAGATCCACCTGCGCGCCGACCAGGAGTCGGCCTACAAGGCCGTCGCGCAGACGCTGGCGGACGCCTCCAAGGCCGGCCTCACCAAGGTCGGCTTCATCAGCGAACCCGAACGCTGACCGCGCCGCCCGGCGCGGCACGTCGCGTGGATGCCACGCGCCAACGCCCCTCGCGCCGAAATGTTTTGTACTGCATTAATGAGAATCATTATCATTAATGTTTCTGCGGTCGCATCCATCGGCCGCGCACAGCAAGCCAGGCGTTTCGACCTCCTGTGAAGGAGGCCCAGGAACGGCAAGCCAGCACACAGAAATCGAAACCCTGGAGTTCCCATGTCCCTGATCAAGAGCCGCAAGCACAATCTTGCCCCCCATGCCCTGGCCGCGCTGGCCACCACGCTGAGCCTGCCGCTGGCCGCCCAGACCGCTGCCGCCGACGCCAAGAAGGACGAGCAGGCACTGCCCACCGTGAAGGTGCAGGCCGCCAAGGACGTGCCGTTCAAGGCCGACGTCAGCGCCTCGTCCAAGATCACGCAGACGCTGCTGGAAACGCCCAAGACCATCCAGGTCGTGAAGAAGGAAACGCTGCAGGAGCAGGGCGCCGTGTCGCTGATGGAAGCGCTGCAGAACACCCCGGGCATCACGATGCAGCTGGGCGAGAACGGCAACACCTCGGCCGGCGACACCTTCCAGATGCGCGGCTTCTCGCTGCAGACCTCGACCTTCGTCGACGGCATCCGCGACCTCGGCGCCGTCACGCGCGACGTGTTCAACCTGGAGCAGATCGAGATCGTGAAGGGCCCGGCCGGTGCCGACACGGGCCGCGGCGCGAGCGCGGGCTACATCAACCTGATCAGCAAGCTGCCGCAGCTGGACAACCTCACCGACACCACCGTCACGCTGGGTGATGCCAGCCGCAAGCGCGCCACGCTGGACAGCAATGTGCGCCTGGGTGAAAGCATCGCCGCCCGCGTCAACGTGATGGCCCAGGACAATGGCGTCCCCGGCCGCGACTTCGTGAAGAAGAAGGGCTGGGCGATCGCCCCGTCCGTGGCCTTCGGCCTGGGCACGCCGACGCGCTTCTACCTGTTCTCGCAGCACGTGCGCCAGGACAACACGCCCGACGGCGGCATGTCCACAATCGGCTTCGAAGGCTTCTACAACGCCACGGCCGAGGTGCGCAACGCGACGCGACGCGCCACCAGCCAGTACTACGGCAGCAGCAGCGACTACGAGAAGGTCGACGCCGACATGGTGACGGCCAAGCTGGAGATGGACCTGGGCGGCGGCACGACCATCCGCAACATCTCGCGCTATGGGCGCACGCACATGGACCGCGTGCTGACCGGCATCAACGCGATCACGGCCGTCACGCCGGCCGATCCGAGCACCTGGACCATCAGCCGCTCGCGCCAGCGCGTCAACCAGACCAACGAGATCCTGGCCAACCAGACCAGCCTGAACACCTCGTTCACGCTGGCCGGCATGAAGCACGACCTGGCCACCGGCATCGAGCTGATGCACGAGCAGCAGCTGACGCTGGGCGTCGGCACGGCCGCGCAGACCATCAACGGCGTGACCTACGCCGCCGTGGCAGCGCCCGCCGCCAACCTGTACAACCCCAATCGCGCCGACGCGATGGGCACGCCCTACCTGACCGGCGCGGACTCCGAAGGCAAGACGACCACGCAGGCCCTCTACGCCTTCGACACGGTCAGCGTCACCGACGCGCTGAAGCTCAATGCAGGCCTGCGCTACGAGCACTTCACGATCTCCACGCTGTCGTCTGCCATCGCCAACAGCACCATCAACCGCACCTCGCTGCGCCACGGCGACTGGATCACGAGCTGGAACGTCGGCGCCACCTACAAGCTGGCCGACAACGGCACGCTCTACGCTGCCGCCGCCAACTCGCTGACGCCCCCGGGCAGCGCCAACTTCACGCTGTCGGCCTCCGGCCAGGCCGCGGCTACGGCCGAGCCGCAGGAAACCAGCAACTACGAAGTCGGCACGAAGTGGGAGCTGCTGGACAAGCGCCTGAACGTCAGCGCCGCGCTGTACCGCACCGAGAACGACAAGCAGGTCACGCAGGATCCGGTCACGCAGGCCAGCATCCAGAACGGCAAGACCCGCGTGGAAGGCATCGAGCTGGCCGCCGTCGGCCAGATCACCAACTTCTGGCAGATCACCGCCGGCCTGCAGACGATGAAGATCAAGCAGCTCAACCAGCAGAGCGTCAACAGCACCACCGGCGTCGTCACCGTCACCGACGGCGTGCGCTGGTCGCCGGACTTCTCGGCCACGCTGTGGACGTCCTACCAGTGGGGCGACCTGACCATCGGCGGCGGCGCCCGCCACATGGCCGAGCAGAAGCGGGTCGTGACGGTCGCTGGCACCACGGCGACGACCAACACGCCCAACCTGCCCGCCTACACGGTGTTCGACCTGATGGCCGCCTACCGCGTCTCCAAGCTGGTCAACCTGCAGCTCAACGTCGCCAACATTGCCGACAAGGTCTACATGCAGGCGCTGAACAACGGCGGCTCGCGCCTGTTCCTGGGCGCGCCGCGCTCGGCGACGCTGACGGCCCGCTTCTCTTTCTGATGTCCCTCAACAGCTAGCCAAGGCCCGCCGCCGCCCGCGCGCGGCGGCAGGGCATCCCAGCCATGCTTCTCCATATCCCCGCCCTCCTCAGCAAGGACGATGTGCGCGAGATGCGCCGGGGGCTCGACGCCGCCGACTGGACCGACGGCCGCGAGACCGTCGGCGCCCAGGGCGCGCAGGTCAAGCGCAACCGCCAGCTGCCGGTCGAGCATCCGCTCGCCAGGCAGATCGGCGACCACATACGCCAGGTGCTCGCCCGCCATCCGCAGTTCATCTCCGCCGCGCTGCCGCTGCGCACGCTGGCGCCGCTGTTCAACCGCTACGAAGGCGGCGGGCACTACGGCATGCACGTGGACGGCGCCGTCATGCGCCAGTCCGGCACCGAGCAGCCGCTGCGCAGCGACGTGTCCACCACCGTGTTCCTCAGCGAACCCGACGAATACGACGGTGGCGAACTCATCGTCTCCGACACCTACGGCGAGCACGAGGTCAAGCTGCCGGCCGGCGACATGGTCGTCTACGCCAGCAGCAGCCTGCACCGCGTCGAGCCCGTCACGCGCGGCGCGCGCGTGGCCTCCTTCTTCTGGACCCAGAGCATGGTGCGCGACGACGCCCGCCGCAGCATGCTGTACGAGCTGGACCAGACCATCCAGCGCCTGCGCGCACGCCTCGGCGACGACGACGAGACCAAGGCCTTGACCCACCACTATCACAACCTGCTGCGGCAGTGGGCCGAACTGTGAGCGCCGCGAAGCACCGCGCGGGCTGGCTCAAGCAGCTGCACACCTGGCACTGGATCAGCTCGGCCATGTGCCTGATCGGCATGATGCTGTTCGCCATCACCGGCATCACGCTGAACCACGCGAGCAGCATCGAGGCCAAGCCCGAGATCGTGCAGAAGCAGCTGCAGCTGCCCGCCGAGCTGCTGGCCCAGCTGCATGCGCCCGACGACGCCAAGGACGAGAAGAAGCCCGTGCCGGCCGCACTGCACGACTGGATGGGCAAGAACCTGAATCGCAGCTTCGACGCCGCTGCCGAGGCCGAGTGGACGCCCGACGAGATCTACGTCGCCCAGCCCCGCCCGGGTGGCGATGCGTGGCTGCGCATCGACCGCGTCAGCGGTGCCGCCGAGTACGAATCCACCGACCGCGGCTGGATCTCCTACCTGAACGACCTGCACAAGGGCCGCCACACCGGCACGGCCTGGAGCTGGTTCCTGGACATCTTTGCCGTGGCCTGCCTGGTGTTCTGCATCACCGGCCTGCTCATCCTCAAGTACCACGCCACCAACCGGCCCAGCACCTGGCCGCTGGTCGGCATCGGCCTGGTGCTGCCGGCGCTGCTGGCCCTGCTGCTCATCCACTGAATCCCCCTGAAGCGAGAACCACCATGACGAGTCGTTGCCTCACTCCCACCCTCACCGCCATCGGCGCGCTGGGCGCCCTCAGCGTCGGCAGCTCCGCCTGGGCCGCCACCGTGCAGCTCAAGATCGAAGTGCCGCGCCTGAACGTGGCCGAGTACCACAAGCCCTACATCGGCGTGTGGCTGGAGAAGGCCGGCGAGCCCACGGCCGCCGCGCAGTTGGCCGTCTGGTACGACCTGAAGAAGCCCAACAACGGTGGCACCAAGTGGCTGAAGGACATGCGCCAGTGGTGGCGCCAGGGTGGCCGCAGCCTGACCATGCCGGTGGACGGTGTCAGCGGCGCCACGCGCGCGCCGGGCGAGCACGTCATCTCGTTCGACAAGCACCCCAACCTGGAGAAGCTGCCCGCCGGCCAGTACGAGATGGTCATCGAATCCAGCCGCGAAGCCGGCGGCCGCGAAGTGCAGCGCATTCCCTTCACCTGGCCCATCAAGGCCGCCGGCGAAGTGAAGGCGCAGGGCGAGCACGAGTTGGGTGCCGTGCAGCTGACCGTCAAACCTTAAGGAGACCTGCCATGAGCTTCATTCACCGCCTCGCGCCCCTCGCCCTGGCCGCCGCCCTGCTGCCGCTGACCGCCCACGCCCATCTGAGCTGGCTGGTGGCCAACCAGACCCAGTTCGGCAGCGGTGGCCGCGAAGCGCCCGCCGCGGCCTTCGATGCCGCCGTGTCCGAAGACCTGTTCATCTTCGAGCGCGGCCTCAAGCTGGACACGCTGCGCATCACCGGCCCGGACGGCAAGCCGCTGGAAGCCGAGAACCGCGTCAGCTCGCGCCACCGCGAGAGCTTCGAGGTCAAGCTGGCGCTGGACGGCACCTACCGCGTCAGCAACGTCAGCCAGGCCATCATGGGCGCCTACAAGCAGGGCGGCGAGACCAAGCGCTTCCGCACCACGCAGGCCAACCTGGCCAAGGACGTGCCGGCCGATGCCGAGATCACCAGCTTCGCCGTCACGACGACGCGCCAGCAGACCTTTGTCACGCGCGAGGATTCCAGCAAGTTCGCGTTCGCGCCCGAAGGCCAGGGCCTGGAGCTGCTGCCGCTGAGCCCCGTCACCGACCTGAGCCATGGCGACACGACGCGCTTTCGCCTCGTGCTGGACGGCAAGCCGCTGCCCAACGCGACGCTGCGCCTGCTGCGTGACGGCAACCGCTACCGCTACAAGATCGGCGAGGAAGCGCTGAAGAGCGACGACAAGGGCGAGTTCTCCGTGAAGTGGAGCGAGCCCGGCCGCTACCTGATCGGCGCCAACTTCGGCGAGCGCCCGGCCCAGGGCCAGCCGCAAGGCACGCGCGAGGCGCCGCTGCAGCGCGCGTCCTTGAGCGCGACCTTCGAGGTCCTGCCCAAGTAAGTCTCCCGTGACCGCCGTCGCCGCACTCGAACCCCGCGTGCTGGTGCCGCTCGCCATCCGTGGCGAGCCGCCGGCCTGGGGCCAGGTCACCCATGAGCTGCATGGGCAGAGCATGGGCACGACCTGGTCCGTGCGCTGCGTCGGCCCGCGCGAGCTGCGGCTGGAAGCCATCACGCGCGCCATCGACGCGGCGCTGGCCGACGTCGTCGCGCAGATGAGCCACTGGGAGCCCGGCTCCGCGCTGAGCCGTTTCAACGCCGCGCCCGCCGGTCACGAGCAACTGCTGCCGCCGGCCTTCGCGGCCGTGATGGATGCGGCGCTGCGCGTCGCGGCCGTCAGCGATGGCGCCTACGACCCCGGCGCCGGCGAGCTGGTCGCGCTGTGGGGCTTCGGCCCCGCTGGCCTGCGGCCGCGCCATGACGAGCCCGGCTTCACGCTGCCCGGCGACGACGACATCGCCGCCGCCCGCCGCCCCTCACGCGCGCTGCGCTGGGACGCCGCCACGCGCCGGCTGACCCAGCCCGGTGGAGTGCGCCTGGATCTCTCGGCCATCGCCAAGGGCTATGCGGTGGACCGCGTGTCCGACGTGCTGACCGACTGCGGCCTGCCCGACCACCTGGTGGAGATTGGCGGCGAACTGCGCGGCGCCGGCCTCAAGCCCGACGCCCAGCCCTGGTGGGTGGAACTGGAACCGCCCGCGCCCGACTGCGGCCTGGCGCCCACGCGCGTCGCACTGCACGGCCTGGCCATCGCCACGTCCGGCGACTACCGCCGCTGCTTCATCGACGCCGACGGCCGGCGCCGCCCGCACACGCTGGACCCGCGCACCGGCCGGCCTATCGAACATGGCATCGCTTCCGTGAGCGTCGTGCACGACAGCGCGATGTGGGCCGACGCCTGGTCCACCGCGCTGACGGTGCTGGGGCCCGAAGCGGGCCTCGCGCTGGCTGTCGAGCAAGGCCTGGCGGCCCAGCTCGTCTGGCGCGACGACGACGGCCGCTTCCAGGAAGCCTGGACGCCGGCACTTCAGGACCTGGCCCTGTGATCGCCGACCGCCTGCCTCTGGCGATCGCGCTGATCGCCCTCTACCTGCTGCTGTGCGCCTTCGTCACCTGGCGCTTCCGGCGCAGGCAGCGCCTGCAGGCCGAGGCCGCCGCGCAGCTGCTGTCCGCGATGGCCGGCGACGGCACGCCGCCGATGTGGGTGCTGCACGCCAGCCAGACCGGCCAGGCCGAAGACCTTGCGCTGCAGACCGCGCGCGCGCTGCACGTGGCCGGCCAGCCCGTGCGGCTGGCGGCGCTGGGCAGCATCCGGCCCGACGACCTGCGCGGCGCCACGCACGCGCTGTTCGTGGTCAGCACCTACGGCGAGGGTGACCCGCCCGATGCCGCCACGCCGTTCTGGCGCGCCGCGCTCGAATCGGCGCCCGAACTGCGCGGCCTGAACTACGGCGTGCTCGCGCTGGGCGACCGCACCTACGACCGCTACTGCGGCTTCGGCCGCGAGCTGGACGGCTGGCTGCAACGCGCTGGCGCGACCGCGCTGTTCGAGCGCATCGACGTGGACCGCAGCGACGCGACCGCGCTGCAACAGTGGCGCCACCAGCTGGGCCACATCGCCGGCACCGCCGACATGCCCGCGTGGGAAGAGGCACGCTTCGAGCCCTGGCTGCTGACCGCCCGCCAGCACCTCAACCCCGGCAGCGCCGGCGGCGGCGTCTTCCACCTGGAGCTGGCACCGCCCGAAGGCCAGGCTCTGCCCGACTGGCAGGCCGGCGACCTCGTGCAGGTCCAGCATGCCGACGCACCGACGCAGCCGCGCGAGTACACCATCGCCTCGCTGCCCGCCGACGGCCGCGTGCACCTGATGCTGCGCCAGACGCGGCGTGACGATGGCCGACTGGGGCTGGCCTCGGGCTGGCTCACGGCGCAGGCGCAGCTCGGCGCCCGCATCTCGCTGCGCGTGCGCAGCCATGCAAGCTTCCGCATCGGCGACAACGCCGCGCGACCGCTGATCCTCATCGGCAACGGTACTGGCCTCGCCGGCCTGCGCGCCCACCTGAAGGCGCGCGCCGGTGCCGGCGCACCGCCGGCCTGGCTGATCTACGGCGAGCGCCACTCCGCTCATGATGCGCATTACGCCGGTGAGCTCGACGCCTGGGCCGCGCAAGGCCTGCTCGCGCGGATGGACCGCATCTATTCGCGCGACCAGGCACAGCAACGCTACGTGCAGCATCTGCTCGCCGAGCAGGCCCACACGCTGCGCGAATGGCTTGCGAAAGACGCCGCCATCTACGTCTGCGGCAGCCTGCAGGGCATGGTCACGGCGGTCGATGCGGTGCTGCGCGAGGCCATCGGCGAGGCGCAGGTGGACCGGCTCATCGAGCAGGGCCGCTACCGCCGCGACGTGTACTGATCGCGTGTTGATCGGGGCTGCAGTGATGCAGCCCCGCGACAACCCCGATGTTTCCTGGGCAGATACGCGTTTTCTCCTGGGAGAAAACCTTCTCTTTCCCTAGAGAAGCGCAGTACCATCGCCGCCGCAGGGTGCTAGAGAGTATTGAAGGCTTACGCGGCCTTCACCCGGACCCCGCACATCAACAACTTTTGATGGAGTGAATCGACATGGCAACTGCGAAGAAGGCCGCGCCCGCGAAGAAGGCGGCTCCGGCCAAGAAGGCCGCCCCGGCGAAGAAGGCGGCTGCGCCCGCGAAGAAGGCAGCCCCGGCCAAGAAGGCCGCGGCTCCTGCGAAGAAGGCGGCCCCGGCCAAGAAGGCCGCCGCGCCCGCCAAGAAGCGCACGCCCAACGCCGCCTTCATGAAGGCCCTGACCCCCAGCGCGGCCCTGGCCGCCATCGTTGGCGCCGCGCCGCTGCCGCGCACCGACGTGACCAAGAAGGTCTGGGAGTACATCAAGAAGAACAAGCTGCAGGACGAGCTGCAGAAGCGCGTCATCAACGCCGACGCCAAGCTGAAGGAAATCTTCGGCAAGGCCAAGGCCGACATGTTCGAGATGACCAAGCTGATCAACAGCCACCTGAAGTGAAGCGGCGCCGCGCTCGCCGCGGCCTTGCATCCAATGAACCCGGCCCTGGCCGGGTTTTTTCTTGCCTCAGTCGAACAGGCCCTGCAGCACGCGCTGCAGCTGCGACACGTCGATGGGCTTGAGCCAGTAGTCCTCGAAGCCGGCCTCGCGCGCCGCCCGGACGACGGCGCTGGGGTCGTCGGCCGACAAGGCCACCCAGCGCGAGAGTCGCACCGTGTCGGCCAGGCCGGCCTGTGCGCAGGCCTGGTGGCGCAGTTCCAGCCCCGTCATGTCGGGCAGGTTCATGTCCACCAGCACCAGGTCGGGCCGCTGCTCGGCGAACGCCTGCAAGGCCTCGGCGCCGGTCTCGGCGCAGCGCAGCTGCCAGCCCGGCAACTGTCGGAAGACCTCTTCCATCAGGATCAGGTGGATGCGGTCGTCTTCGACGTAGAGCACCTGTGGCGCGGGATGGTCGGGCATTCGGGATCGGGGACTGCAAAGGGCGGTCGGCACGATAGCAGCAATGGCCGCCATGTCGGACCCTGCTGTTTCCGCGGTTTTGCGTGATTTATCTCACCCCCGGCGCACCCCGCCTTTGAGGGGTTTCAACGCGGACAAACCCTAGGCTTCCCTAATACTTGGGGCATGCGCCCTGGTTCGGGCGTGTCTTCGCTGTCAGCCCCCGATGTCCATGATCGCCACGCTCGCCCTCGCCGTCTCGGCCGGTTCCACGTTGCCCCAGTGCAGCTGGGACCGTCCCGGTGCGAACCCCTTCATGGGCGACGTGGTCGCGGCTGTCGACCGCTACCAGGACATCCCGGCCGCCACGCGCGACAAGCTGAAGGCGCGCATGCAGGCCCGCCAGTACGACGACATCGCCGTCATCGAGCGCGACGCCATCCGCGGCCAGGCGCAGTACGCGCCCGAGATCCGCGACATGCACTTCGGCCCCGGCGCCGTCTGCGCGACCGTCACGCGCACGAAGTGGACGGCCAAGACGCAGGAGCGCGGGCTCGTCTACTGCGAGGACGGTCAGTGCATCCTGGTGCCCACCGTGTGCCGCAACGTCAGCCGCATCCGCCGCGTGGAGAAGCCGGCCGCGATTGCGCCGAGCCGGGCCACCAACGTCGCCTCGTCGGAGCGCGTCGAGGAAACGGCACCGCTGGAGTTCGAGGCGCCCGGCGCCGGCCCGATGGCGGCCACCGAGAGCTTCGCTGGCCAGTCCGGCGTGGCGTCGCTGGGCACCCCCACCACGCCAGCCCAGGGCGGCAGCTTCGCCAGCCTGGGCAGCAGCTCGCCGGCTGCCGCCACCTCGACGGCCGGCCCTCAACTGGTCGGCGTGGGCATCCCGTCCCTGCCGCCCGGCACGGTGCGCCCTGCCGACTCCCTGCCCGGCGTGACGCCGCCCGTGCCCGAGCCCGGCACCTGGGCCATGATCGCCGCGGGCCTGCTGCTCGTCGGCTTCCGCGCCCGGCGCCAGCGCAAGGACTGATCAGCGCTTCTTCAGCAGCGGCGCCAGGTAGCGCCCCGTGTGGCTGGCCTCGCAGGCCGCCACGTCCTCCGGCGTGCCCGCCACCAGCAGCGTGCCGCCGCCGGCGCCGCCCTCCGGGCCCATGTCGATGAGCCAGTCGGCGGTCTTGATGACGTCGAGGTTGTGCTCGATGACGACGATGGTGTTGCCCGCGTCGCGCAGCTGGTGCAGCACCTTGAGCAGCAGTGCGATGTCGGCGAAGTGCAGGCCGGTGGTGGGCTCGTCCAGGATGTAGAGCGTGCGGCCGGTGTCGCGCTTGCTCAGCTCCAGCGCCAGCTTCACACGCTGGGCCTCGCCGCCGGACAGCGTGGTCGCGCTCTGGCCCAGCTTCACGTAGCCCAGACCCACGTCCAGCAGCGTCTGCAGCTTGCGCGCCAGCGCGGGCACGGCGTTGAAGAGCTGGAAGGCGTCCTCCACCGTCATGTTCAGCACGTCGGTGATGTTCTTGCCCTTGTAGAGCACCTCCAGCGTCTCGCGGTTGTAGCGCTTGCC
>CBFGPX010000037.1:0-23574 GCA_965650725.1 uncultured Comamonadaceae bacterium
GATGGTCACGGTCATGAAGGGCGGCGAGGAGGTCAAGATCTCCAAGCGCGCCGGCTCCTACGTGACGCTGCGCGACCTGGTCGACTGGACCAGCCGCGACGCCGTGCGCTTCTTCCTCATCAGCCGCAAGGCCGACACCGAGTTCGTGTTCGACATCGACCTGGCGCTGAAGGCCAACGACGAGAACCCGGTGTTCTACGTGCAGTACGCCCACGCCCGCATCAGCTCCGTCATCCGCAAGTGGGTGGCCGAGATGGGCGGCGACCTGTCCACCATTGGCGCCGCCGACCTCAGTCTGCTGACCGCACCGACCGAGGAGGCGCTGATGCTCAAGCTCGCCGCCTACCCCGACATGCTGAGCGGCGCCGCCGCCGGCCTCGCGCCGCACGACATCGCCTTCTACGCCCGCGACCTGGCCGGCGCCTACCACTCCTACTACGCGGCCGAGCGCGTGATGGACCAGGCGCCCGAGCTGAGCCGCGCCCGCGTGGCCCTGCTGGCCGCCACCCGCCAGGTGCTGGCCAACGCGCTGGCCGTGCTGGGCGTCAGCGCCCCCGAACAGATGAGCCGCGAGGCGGCTCAGGACCAACCGGAGACCGAATGAGTTCTGCATCCAAGCCTGCCGGCCAGAAGAACCAGAAGGGCGGCTTCGTCCTCGGCATGATCGTGGGCCTGCTGCTGGGCCTGGCTATCGCGCTGGGCGTGGCGCTCTACATCACCAAGGTGCCCATCCCGTTCGTGAACAAGGTGCCCCAGCGCACCGCCGAGCAGGACGCCGCCGAGGCCGAGCGCAACAAGAACTGGGACCCGAACGCGCCGCTGGCCGGCAAGGCCGCACGCAGCGCCAGCGGCGTCGTCGCAGCCCCTGCGGCGCTGCCGGCCGACACGGCGGCCAGCGCCGCCGCGCCCGCAGCCAGCACGGCGGCCAAGCCGGTGGCCGCCAAGGCCTCGGCCCCGGCCAGCGCATCCACCGCCACCACGAGCGCCGACGCCTACGTCTACTTCGTTCAGGCCGGCGCCTACACCCGTCCCGAGGACGCCGAGGCCCAGCGAGCCAAGCTGGCCATCCAGGGATTCACCGCCAAGCTCATGGAGCGCGAGCAGGCCGGTCGCACGGTCTACCGCGTGCGCCTGGGGCCGGTGGACACGCGCGACGAGGCCGAAGGCCTGCAGCGCAAGGTTGAGGGAGCAGGCTTTGAGGCCAATCTCGTTCGTGTACAACGCTGAAACACAGCACCCATTGAAGGAAGCCTGACGCCATGAAGCGCCGCGATTTCTCCGCCCTGCTCGCCACCACCCCGCTGGCCGGCGCCGCGACCTCCGCCCTCGCCCAGGGCGGCCCCGTCGAGGGCCGCCACTACCAGGTGCTGTCCCGCCCGCTGCCGGCCCAGCCCGGCAAGATCGAGGTGGTCGAGTTCTTCTGGTACGGCTGCCCGCACTGCTATGCCTTCGAGGACTCCATCGAGGCCTGGGCCAAGCAACTGCCGGCCGACGTGAGCTTCCGCAAGGCCCACGTGGCCTTCCGGCCCATCGTAAAGATCCACCAGCGCATGTTCTACGCGCTGGAGGCGCTGGGCAAGGAAGCTCAGGCACGTCCGGCCATCTTCAAGGCCATGCACCAGCAGAACATGGCGCTGGACGACGCCAAGAGCCAGGGCAAGTTCCTGAGCAACCTGGGCATCGACCCGGCCAAGTACCAGGATGCCTACAACTCCTTCGGCGTGCAGACCAAGTGCACGCAGGCCGAGAAGCTGTTCGACGCCTACAAGGCCGACGGCGTGCCGGCCATCGGCATCGGCGGCCGCTTCCTGACCTCGCCCGCCCTCTCGGCCGGCGGCGAGCGTCTGCCCGAGCACGAGCTGCACCAGCGCGCGCTGCAGGTCAGCAGCTTCCTGCTGCAACGCATCCGCAGCAAGGCATGAAGCGCCGCGACGCCACACTCGCGCTGGCCGCCGCCGGCCTGGCGCCCGCCGCCTTCGCGCAGGGCGGCCCCGTGGAGGGCCGGCACTACGTGCGCGTGACCCAGCCGCTGCCGACCACGCCGAGCAAGATCGAGGTGGTCGAGTTCTTCTTCTACCGCTGCCCGCACTGCTTCGCCTTCGACCCGCTCGTCGAGGCCTGGGTACATCAGCTGCCGACGGACGTGAGCTTCCGCCGCGTGCCGGTGGGTGCGCAGGCGCTGCTGAAGCTGCACCAGCGCATGTTCTACGCGCTGGAAGCCATGGGCGCGCTGACGCCGGCCGTGCACACGGGCATCTTCAATGCCTTCCACCGCCAGGGCGTGGACGCCAACGACGAGGCCGGCGTGATCGCGCTGGTGGGCCGCCTGGGTGTGGACACGGCCAAGTTCAAGCAGGCCTTCACGTCGTTCGGCGTGCAGAGCAAGGGCGCACAAGGCCAGAAGCTGGCCGAGCTGGCCGGTGCCAATGCCGTGCCGGCGCTGGTGGTGGGTGGCCGCTGGCGCACCGAGGTCGGCATGGGCGCCAACCCCAACCAGAGCGAAGCAGCCCAGGGCCAACAGGCGCTGGCCGTCGCGGATTTCCTGATCAGGTTGTCGCGCGGGAAAGGCTGAGGACGGCGTCAGGCCCATAGAATGGCCTGCAACTTCCGTGCCGCCATGCCCCAGCGACTGCCCCTCCTGATCGCCCTTGCCCTTGCCGCCGGCCCCGCGCTGGCGGAGAAGGGCGACCGGCTCAAGCCCATGGTCCTGACGGCCGACAAGCAGGGCGAGGTGGACGGCGTGAACCAGCGCACCGAGCTGCAGGGCAACGTCATCATCACCCAGGGCAGCCTGGTGCTGCGCGCCGAGAAGGTGGACGTGCGCGAGACCCGTGACGGCTATCACCAGGCCTATGCCAACGGCAAGACCGGCCAGCCCGTCAGCTTCCGCCAGGCGCGCGACCTGCCCGGCGAGGCGATCGATGGCGTGGCAGACCAGCTCGAATACGACACCAAGTCCGAGACCGTGCGCTTCCTGGGCAACGCCCGGGTGCGGTTGACGCGCGGGGCCGCCGTGCTCAACGAGGTGGCGGGAGCGGTCATCACGTATGACAGCCGCGCCGAGAAGTTCATCGTCGAGGGCGGCGACGCGACCAGCAATCCGGGCGGGCGGGTGCGCATGATCCGCATGCCGCCCCCGCCGCCCGAGGCCGCGCCTGCGGCATCGGCGCCGCTGCCGCTGCAGCCGTCCACCACCCTCACGCCACCGCCCAAGTCCTCATGACCAGCGTGCCCTCCTGCGGCAGCCGGCTCGAAGCCGAGGGCCTGGCCAAGAGCTACGGCGTGCGCAAGGTCGTCAAGGACGTGCACGTGCGCGTGGACTGCGGCGAGGTGGTGGGCCTGCTGGGCCCCAACGGCGCCGGCAAGACGACCAGCTTCTACATGATCGTGGGCCTGGTGCGCTCCGACGCCGGCATCATCCGCATCGACGGCTCGGAAGTGCAGCGCCTGCCCATCCATGCCCGCGCGCGGCTGGGCCTGAGCTATCTGCCGCAGGAAGCCTCCATCTTCCGCAAGCTGACGGTGGAGCAGAACATCCGCGCGGTGCTGGAGCTGCAACAGGACGAGCGCGGCAAGAGCCTGTCCCGAGCCCGCATCGACGAGCTGCTGAACGGCCTGCTGCACGACCTGTCCATCGAAGGCCTGCGCGACAGTCCGGCGCCGGCGCTGTCGGGCGGCGAGCGCCGCCGCGTGGAGATCGCGCGGGCGCTGGCCACGCAGCCGCGCTTCATCCTGCTGGACGAGCCCTTCGCCGGCGTGGACCCGATCGCGGTGCTGGAGATCCAGCGCATCATCGGCTTCCTGAAGGCGCGCGGCATCGGCGTGCTGATCACCGACCACAACGTGCGCGAGACGCTGGGCATCTGCGACCGCGCCTACATCATCAGCGAGGGTGCCGTGCTGGCCGAGGGCACGCCCGACGAGATCGTGGCCAACGCAGACGTGCGCAAGGTCTATCTCGGCGAGCACTTCCGCATGTAGCGGAGCCGGTGATGAAACAGACGCTCCAGGTCCGCCTCAGTCAGCATCTCGCGCTGACGCCCCAGCTGCAGCAATCCATCCGGCTGCTGCAGCTGTCGACGCTGGAGCTGCATCAGGAAGTCGAGCAGATGCTGGCCAGCAACCCGCTGCTCGAAGCCGAGGAGGAGTTCAGCGTCAGCACGCCCGAGCTGGCCGCGAATGCGCCGGCCGAGACAGCGGCTGACAGCACGGGTGAGGTCGGCGAAGGCGGCGACGCGCCCGAGCTGAGCGCCGAGGACTTCGGCGGCACCGAGCGCGAGGACTGGGAGAACGGCACCGAGCGCGACGACTTCGACGGCATCCGCGAGCTGCCCAGCAGCAGCCCCGGCAGCGCCGGTGACGACGACGGCGAGCGCGAGAGCCAGGAGTCCGCCGAGCTGACGCTGGCCGAGCACCTGGGCCAGCAACTGGCCGGCCACCACCTGTCGGCCGAGGACCGTGCCGCCCTGCATGTGCTGATCGAGTCGCTGAACGAGGACGGCTACCTCGAAGACCCGCTGGAAGACATCGCCGCCGCCTTCACCGATGACGCCGAGGAGCTGGAGGAACTGCTGGACCGCCTGCGCATCGCGCTGCGCCTGCTGCAGAGCCTGGAGCCCGCCGGCATCGCCGCACGCGACCTGTCCGAGTGCCTGGTGCTGCAGCTGCGCACGCTGGCAAAGAGCCCGGCGCAGGTCATCGCCATCCTGATCTGCAAAAGCCATCTGGAGCTGCTGGCTCGCCGCGACATGCGCAGGCTGATGGCCGAGACCGGCGCCGACGAGGCGCTGCTGCGCGAAGCGCAGGCGCTCATCACGCGGCTGGAGCCCAAACCGGGCCGCCGCTTCGCGCAGGGCGCCGCCGCGGCCATCGTGCCCGACGTCATCGTGCGCAAGAGCGGCCGCGAGTTCCGCGTGATGCTGAACCCCGAGGTCGCCCCCAAGCTGCGCATCAACGAGCTGTACGCCAACGCGCTGCGCGCCACGCGCGGCGGCATCAGCAACTCGCCGCTGGGCGGCCAGCTGCAGGAGGCGCGCTGGTTCATCAAGAACATCCAGCAGCGCTTCGACACCATCCTGCGCGTCAGCCAGGCCATCGTGGAGCGCCAGCGCGGCTTCTTCACACATGGCGAGCTGGCGATGAAGCCGCTGGTGCTGCGCGAGATTGCGGATGAACTGGGCCTGCACGAGTCCACCATCTCGCGCGTGACGACGGCCAAGTACATGGCCACGAGCTGGGGAACCTTCGAGCTGAAGTACTTCTTCGGTTCGGGGCTGTCGACGGAAGCGGGTGGTGAGGCTTCGAGCACCGCGGTGCGCGCCCTCATCAAGCAGTTCGTCGCCGCTGAAGACACCAAGAAGCCGCTGTCCGACAGCGCGCTGGCCGCCATGCTGGAGGAGCAGGGCATCCAGTGCGCGCGCCGCACCGTGGCCAAGTACCGGGAAGCGATGAAGATCGCACCGGCAAATCTGCGCAAGGCGCTGTAGGAATCCAGATGAGCAAGAAGTTGCTGACGATAGGACTGGTGCTGGCCTGCGGTGGCGCCTCGGCGCAAGACCTGGTCGGCGATGTAAAGGCCTGCCGGCTGAAGGCCGACACGGCGGCGCGGCTGGCCTGCTACGACGCGATGAAGCTGCCCGGCGGCGAGCCTGCCGCTGCGGCCAAGCCCGTCGCGCCGGCCCCCGACGCGGTCGCGAAGTTCGGCCAGGAAGCCATCAAGCCGCCGGCCGGCGCACCGCCCGCGCTGAAGCAGGTGGAAAGCCGCATCCGCGGCAAGTTCCAGGGCTGGGGTCCCAACAAGCGCATCGAGCTGGAGAACGGCCAGGTCTGGCGCATCGCCGACGACAGCGAGGCGCTGTACGAGCTGCAGGATCCCAAGGTCATCGTGCACCGCGGCCTGTTCGGCGCCTATTTCCTGGAGATCGAGGGCGTGCCCTTCCAGGTGCGGGTGGTCCGCGCCCGCTAGGGCAACAACTCCGCCTTGCGCCATTCGCGGGGCGACTGCCCCGTGTGCGCGCGGAAGGCGCGTGACAGCGCGGCCTCGCCGCCGTAGCCCACGTCCGCCGCGATGTGCTTGAGCGCCCGCCCCTCGCGCAACCCCTTCTGCGCCAGGGCTATGCGCCAGCGCTGCAGGTAGAGGCCAGGCGTGCAACCAACCACGTCGCGGAACGCATTGGCGAACACCGTGCGCGACATGCCGGCCGCCGCCGCCAGCTCCTCCAGCGGCCAGTCGCGCTGCGGCGCGTCGTGCAAGGCCACGAGCGCGCCACGCAGCTTGGGATGGGACAGGCCGGCCAGCATGCCGGACGCCACCTGCCCTTGCGACATCAGCTCGCGCAGCACCCAGATCAGCAGCACCTCGAACAGCCGGTCCAGCATCAGCTGGCGGCCGCAATGGGTGGCCTCGGCTTCGGCGAACAGCTGACCCAGTACGGGCGCGCAGCCCGGCACCGAGGCGAGCGGCAGGCAGACCCAGGGTGGCAGCGCCGCGGCGATGGGATGGCCGGCGCCCCCTTCGAAGGCCATGTGCGCGCACAGGAACTGCGCGCCGCAGCTGGGGTCGGTGACGAAGCGGTGCGCCAGCGGGCGCGGATAGAGCAGCAGGCTGGGCTCGGTGATGCGCAGCGGCTCGGCCGTGCCGGCGTTGTGCACCTCCACGCCACCCTCGCGGATCAGGTGCAGCTGGCCGCGCCCCGCCTGTGGCTCCAGGCTGTTGACGCCACACAGCGGCCCGGCCTGGAAGGTCTCGGCACGCACGGCGAAGTGCGTGAACAGCGCGGCAAGTCGGTCGGCCATGGTCGGTACCAAATGCAAAGTTAAACGTACTTTATGGCATCCCGGGTTCGCTCATCGTCGGCAAAGTTCATACCGTCGCAAGACAGAACCCACCAACCACCGACATCGCCAAGGAGCCCACCATGATTCGCCAACCCGCTTTCAACCGTGCCCTGCTGCAACTGCTGACCGGCGCCGCCGTGTTCGTCGGCGCCTCCGCCCAGGCGCAGTCGTATGTGACCGACCTGGAGACGGGCCAGAGCGTCAGCGTGCAGTCCAGCGTGTCGCGCGCCGAGGTGCTGGCCGACCTGAAGATCTACCAGGAGTCCGGCCTGGCCGCCGCCGAGCGCATCGCCAACGAGACCGGTCAGCCGAGCGGCCCCGCCCTGCAGGCCGCCCGCGAGCGCTATGCCGCGCTGCGCCATGGCACGCGCTACGCCGCGCTGGTGGCCGAGTACGCAGCCCGCCGTGGCGAGACCGTCCGCCCCGCCGCCAAGGCCTGATCCCCACCCCATCCAAGGAAGCCCTGCCATGAACGCCTTCACCCGCCTCGCCGTCGCCGCCACCATCGCCGTCGGTGGTTTTGCCGCCCAGACCCAGGCCACGGCCGCACCGACGACCACCGCCGCCATCGCCAGCCCCTTCGTCGCGGCCGCCGATGGCACGCCGCTCTACGTCAAGGACTGGGGCCCCAGGAACGGCCCGGTCGTCGTCTTCAGCCACGGCTGGCCCTTGAGCTCGGACAGCTGGGAGTCGCAGATGCAGTTCCTGGCCGAGCGCGGCTACCGCGTCATCGCCCATGACCGCCGCGGCCATGGCCGCTCGGGCCAGCCCTGGGCCGGCAACAACATGGATCAATACGCCGACGACCTCGGCGCCGTGCTGACCGCGCTGGACGTGAAGCGCGCAACGCTGGTGGGCTTCTCCACCGGCGGCGGCGAGGTGGCGCGCTACGTCGGCCGCCATGGCACGGCACGCGTCGCCAAGGTCGTGCTGGTGGGCGCCATCACGCCCATCATGGGGCAGACACCCACCCACCCCGAGGGCGTGCCCACCGCGGTGTTCGACAGCCTGCGCCAGGCGTCGCTGGACAACCGCGCCCAACTCTACAAGGACATCGCCGGCGGCCCCTTCTTCGGCTTCAACCGGCCGGGCGCCAAGGCCTCAGCAGGCCTGGTCGACAGCTTCTATGTGCAGGGCATGCAGGCCGGCTCGAAGGCGACCTACGACAGCATCCAGGCCTTCTTCTATTCCGACTTCCGCCAGGACCTGAAGAAGGTCGACGTGCCGACGCTGGTCATCCACGGCGCCGACGACCAGATCGTGCCCATCGAAACGACGGCCCGCGCCACGGCCAGGATCGTCAAGGGCGCGCGGCTGATCGAGTACGCCGGCGGCCCGCACGGCATCACCGACACGCACAAGGACCGCCTCAATCAGGATCTGCTGAACTTCATCGGCGGCCAGTGAGCCCGAGCGCGCCGCCCGGCTTCGCGGCCGGGTGGCGCGCTAAGGCCTGGCCCGCAGCGGCGGCGGCAGCGCGTCGCCGGCCTGGCGGCGGCGGAACAGCGCGGCGCGAGCCAGCACGATGGTCGTCACCGGCGCGGTGATGGACAGCACGATGATGATCAGCCACACGTGCAGCGCCAGCCCGCCGCCACGGGTGCTGAAGTGCACGATGGACGCCAGCGTGACGATCCACGCCGCCAGCGTGGACGCCAGCGCCGGCGCGTGCATGCGCAGGAAGAAGTCCTTCAGCCGCAGCAGGCCCAGCGCTGCCGTCAGCACGACGACGCCGCTGCCCAGCAGCAGCACCGCCACGATGATCTCGCTCAGCGGCGGCAGGTCCATCAGACCACCTCCCCGCGCAGCAGGAACTTGGCCAGCGCGACGGAGCTGACGAAGCCCAGCAGCACCATCAGCAGCGCGCCCTCGAAGTACATCTCGCTGTCGTAGCGCACGGCCAGCACCAGCATGACCAGCATGCCGACCACGTAGATGAAGTCCAGCGCCAGCACGCGATCCTGTGCGGCCGGGCCGCGGAAGACGCGCAGCGTGCCGATGGCCATCGCGATGACGTACAGCCCCAGCGTGACGGTGATGGCGAGGGACAGGAACCCGCTCATTCAAAGACCTCCTTCAGCGGTTGTTCGTAGTCGGCCTTGAAGTGCGCGATGTAGGCCGCCTCGTCGTCCAGGTCGAAGACGTGGATCATCAGCGCGCTGCGGTCGGCGGCCAGCTCGCTCCAGACGCTGCCCGGGATGACGGCAGTGATCATGGCCAGCGCGGCCAGCGCATGCTCGTCGCGCAACTCCAGCGGCACGACGACGAAGCTGCCCCTGGGCGGCCGCGAACCCGCGCGCAGCACGCCGCCGGCGACCTGCAGGCCGGAGCGCACGACGTCGCGCCCCACGCGCAGGATCAGCCTCGCAAGCACCCACGGGCGCTTCAGCGGCGCGGGCCGCGGCCGCAACGGCGCCAGCAGCAGCGGGATGAGCAGGGCGGCGGCCAGGCCCAGCAGCGCCTGGCCCAGGCTGAAGCTGCGCGTCAGCAGCATCCAGCCGCCCAGCAGCGCGAGCGACAGCCAGGGCGCGGGCAGCAGGCGCTTCATGGCGCGCCACCTTCCACTCGCGACAGCGGCTGGGCACCCATCACGGCGTTGATGTACAGCTCGGGCGAATGCAGCGCCTCGCCCGACGCGCGCGTGTAGTCCAGCACCGGCCCGGCATGCAGCACCATCGCGACGGCGCCCGCCAGCAGGCCGGCGATGGGCAGCGTCTCGATGACGCGCAGCCGCGGCGGCGGCCGGTCCGCGGCCCAGAAGTGGCGCATGCCCACGCGCATCAGCGACACCGCGGCGCACAGGCCCGAGACGATCAGCAGCGCGAACAGCGTCCAGGCCGCGGTGCTGCGCAGGTCGATCAGCGCGGTCAGCATGGCCAGCTTGGCGACGAAGCCCGACAGCGGCGGCAGGCCCGCCGTCACCAGCGCGCAGACAGTGAAGGTCACGCCCAGAAAGGCCAGCGCGGAAGGAATGGCGCGGCCCACCAGCACCTGCTGGTCGTCGTCGAGGTTGGCGTGCGTCGCCGTCTCGGCGTCCAGGAAGCTGGGCAGCGCGCCGTTGCCGTCGTCGATCTCCGCCGGGCCCACCTCCACCTGGCGGGCGCGCTCCAGCAGCTCCACCAGCAGGAACAGCGCGCAGCCGGCCAGCGTGGAGCTGCCCATGTAGAACAGCGCGCCGCCGCTGAGGGCAGGCGCGTCGAAGCCGATGGTGGCCACCAGCGTGCCGGACGACGCGATGACGCTGAACGCCGCCAGCCGCGCCAACTGCTGCGAAGCCAGCATGCCCACGGCGCCAAAGGCCAGCGTGACGATGCCGCCCCACACCAGCACCTCGCCGCCGAAGCCGGCCGAGGCGCCGGCGCCGGCGGGGAAGCACAGCGTCCACAGCCGCAGCAGCGCGTACACGCCGACCTTGGTGAGGATGGCGAACACCGCCGCGGCGGGCGCGCTGGCGGCACCATAGGCCGGCGGCAGCCAGGAGTTCAGCGGCCACACCGCCGCCTTGGCCAGGAAGGCGACGGCCAGGATGGCCGCGCCCGCGTGCAGCAGGCCGCGGTCGCTTTCGGGCACCAGCGGCAGCTTCTGCGCGATGTCGGCCATGTTCAGCGTGCCGGTGACGCCGTACAGCACCGCCACGCCGACCAGGAACAGCAGTGACGCGACCAGGTTGATGACGATGTAGTGCAAGCCGGCGCGCACGCGCGGTGCGCCGCCGCCGTGCAGCAGCAGGCCGTAGCTGGCGGCCAGCAGCACCTCGAAGAACACGAACAGGTTGAACAGGTCGGCCGTCAGGAAGGCGCCGTACAGGCCCATCAGCTGCAGCTGGAACAGCACGTGGAAGTACACGCCCGCCTGCTGCCAGCGCGCCAGCGCATACAGCGCCGCGGCCAGGCCCACGGCGCCGGTCAGCACCACCATCAGCGCGGAGAGCCGGTCGGCCACCAGCACGATGCCGAACGGCACGGGCCAGTTGCCCGGCAGGTAGATGCCGAACGCCGCCGGCCCGCCCGCGGCCACGCCCTGCAGCAGCAGCACGGCCACACCCAGCCCCAGCACCGCGGAGACCACGTTGGCCACCGCCTTGAAGCCGCGGTAGCGGTCGCCCAGCAGCATCAGCGCGGCCGTGCCCAGCGGCAGCAGCACGGGCAGCACCAGCAGGTGTTCGAACGCGGTCAAGGCGCCTCCTCCTGGCCGTCCACATGGTCGCCGCCCGACAGGCCGCGCAGCGCCAGCAGCACGACCAGGAACAGCGCCGTGGTGGCGAAGCCGATGACGATGGCCGTCAGCACCAGCGACTGCGGCAGCGGGTCGCTGTAGTTGACGAGGTCGGGCGACAGGCCCGGGCGCACGATGGGCTCGCGGCCGATGGCCAGGCTGCCCACGCTGAAGATGAAGAAGTTGATCGCGTAGGACAGCAGCGACAGGCCGATCAGCACCTGGAAGGTCCGCGGCCGCAGCACCAGCCACACGCCGGCACCCGCGAGCACGCCGATGGCGAGCGAGACAACGATCTCCATCAGGGGGCTCCGGCTTCGTCAGGGAGGGCCGCGAGGGGCGGCCGGCGGCGCGCGCGCAGCGACTGGTGGGCGATGGCCGTCAGCAGCAGCAGCGTGGAGCCCACCACCACGGCGAACACGCCCAGGTCGAACAGCGCCGCCGTCGGCAGGTGCACCTCGCCCACCAGCGGCCAGGTGACATGCGCGGTGTGGGTGGTCAGGAACGGATAACCCAGCGCCAACGCGCCGGCCCCGGTGGCCAGCGCCACCAGCAGGCCGACGGCGATCCAGCGCGTGGGCATCAGCTCCATGCGGGCCTCCACCCAGCGCGTGCCGCTGACCATGTACTGTGCGATGAAGGCGATGGCCAGCACCAGCCCGGCGACGAAGCCACCGCCTGGCTCGTTGTGGCCGCGCATGAAGAGGTGGAAGGCGAACAGACCGGCCACCGGCAGCAGCAGCCGCACCAGCACGGCCGGCACCTCCAGGTAGGGCGGCAGGAAGTCGTCGCCGTCGGCATCGCGGTCGTGCAGGTCGGCGCCGGCTTCGAACTGCTGCTGCTGCGACGTCGGCTCCACCGTCTCGCGCGCCGGGCGGAAGCGCCGCAGCAGCGCGTACACGGTGAGGCCCACGATGCTCAGCACCGTGATCTCGCCCAGCGTGTCGAACGCGCGGAAGTCCACCAGCATCACGTTGACGACGTTGGTGCCGCCGCCCTCGGGCAGCGCGCGGTCGATGAAGAAGGGCGAGATGGACAGCGGGGCATGCCGCGTCAGCAGCGCATAGGACAGTGCGGACAGGCAGGCTCCGACCGCCACCGCCAGCAGCAGGTCGCGGCGGCGGCGCCAGCGGCTGCGTGCCCGCGTGCGCTCGTCGTCCTGCTCGCGGCGCTGCGGCAGCCAGCGCAGGCCCAGCAGGAACAGCACCAGCGTCACCACCTCCACGGCCAGCTGCGTCAACGCCAGGTCGGGTGCCGAGAACCAGGCAAAGGTGATGCACAGCGCCAGGCCCACGACGCCCAGCATGGTCAGCGCGGCGAGGCGGTGGAACTTGGCCTGGTAGGCCGCGCCGATCGCGCAGGCGCCGGCCACCGCCCACATCAGCACGAACTCCGGCGTGGCCGGCACGCGGGCGCGGTCGCCCCAGCTCAGCGGCACGATCAGCGACGAGGCCACGCCGGCCAGCGTGGCAATCAGCAGCATGGCGAACAGCTGCGGCTGCAGGCGCCTGGTGCTTGCGCGCAGCACCAGGCGGCGCGCGCCGTCGGAGGCCAGCGCCATGGCGCGCTCGAACAGCCGCTTGCCGTCCAGCCCGCGCAGCAGCGGCGTGCCCTTGATCTGCTTGAAGCGACCCGCCCAGCGCAGGTAGATCAGCAACCCGCCGGCCATGGCCACCCCGCTCATCATCAGCGGCGTGTTGAAGCCGTGCCACAGCGCCAGGCTGTAGTCCGGCAACGAGCCGCCCACCACCGGCTGCGCGGCCGTGGCCAGCAGCGGCCCGACCGACCAGCCCGGCAGCGTGCCGACGACGACGCAGGCCAGCACCAGCAGCTCCACCGGCACGCGCATCCAGTGCGTCGGCTCATGCGGCTGGCGCGGGCAGTCCACCGGCGGGTGGCCGAAGAACACGTCGTGTCCGAAGCGCAGCGAGTAGACGACCGCGAAGATGCCGGCCAGCGTGGCCGCGGCCGGCAGGCCGTACTCGATGGCCGGGTGGGCGCTGACGAACACCGTCTCGGCGAAGAACATCTCCTTGGACAGGAAGCCGTTCAGCAGCGGCACGCCAGCCATGGCCGCACAGGCCACGATGGCCAGCGTGCCGGTGACGGGCATGAAGCGGAACAGGCCGTCCAGCCGGCGCATGTCGCGCGTGCCGGTCTCGTGGTCGATGATGCCGACCGACATGAACAGCGACGCCTTGAAGGTCGCGTGGTTCATCATGTGGAAGACCGCCGCCACGGCCGCCAGCGGGCTGTTCAGCCCCAGCAGCAGCGTGATCAGGCCCAGGTGGCTGATGGTGGAGTAGGCCAGCAGCCCCTTCAGGTCGTTCTGGAACATGGCCGCATAGCTGCCCAGCAGCAGCGTCGCCAGGCCGGCGCCGCCCACCATCCAGAACCATGCGTCCGTGCCCGACAGCACCGGCCACAGCCGCGCCAGCAGGAACACGCCGGCCTTCACCATCGTGGCCGAGTGCAGGTAGGCCGACACCGGCGTGGGCGCGGCCATTGCGTGCGGCAGCCAGAAGTGGAAGGGAAACTGCGCGCTCTTGGTCAGCGCGCCCAGCAGGATCAGACCAAGCGCCAGCGGGTACAGCGCATGCGCGCGCACCACGTCGCCGGCGGCCAGCACGGCGTCCAGCTCGAAGCTGCCGACGATGTGGCCCAGCACCAGCACGCCGGCCAGCAGCGCCAGGCCGCCGGTGGCCGTCACGGTGAAGGCCATGCGGGCGCCGCGGCGCGCGTCCTTGCGGTGCGTCCAGTAGCCGATCAGCAGGAAGGAGAAGACGCTGGTCAGCTCCCAGAACACCACCATCTGCACCAGGTTGCCCGACACCACCACGCCCAGCATGGCGCCCATGAAGCCCAGCAGCAGCGAGTAGAAGCGCGCGGCCGGGTCGTCCGGCGACAGGTAGTAGCGCGCGTAGACGATGACCAGCAACCCCATGCCGGTGACCAGCGTCGCGAACATCCACGCGAAGCCGTCCAGCCGCACGACGATGTCCAGGCCCAACGCCGGCACCCAGGCCAGACGCTCGGACACGACGGCGCCGCCGCTCACGTCGGGGTACAGCAGCGCCAGCGGCACGACCAGCGCCAGCGCGACCAGCGCGGCCCACAGCGACTCGACATTGCGGGCATTGGTGGGCAAGAGCGCGGCGACCGCGCTGCCCAGGAACGGCAGGGCGAGAAGGATCAGCAGGGACATCGCGGGGCAGTCTACTTTCTCGATGCGAGCGCCCCGCCGCAGCTCGGCCGGTCAGTCTCTGGACGGCCCCTTCTCCGGCGCCAGCGGCTCGAACACGTAGCGCATGCCGCGCGTGTAGCTCTCGGCCTTGGTGCCGGCGTGGCGCTCGCCGTCGATGCTGCGGTTCTGCCAGACCAGCTCCGGGTGCTTCAGCTCCGGCAGCAGTGCCTGATAGCGCTTGATACCGGCCAGGAAGGCCGGCCACTCGTGCTCGGCACCGGTCACGTACAGCCGCGCCTTGATGGGTTTGCCGGTGGCAGCATAGGCCTTGGCCTGCCGGATGATCCAGTCGTTGCCGGCCACCACGGCCGGGCTGGCGGCGATGTAGCCCTTGAACAGATCGGGCCTGGCATACATCGCATGCAGCGTGAACAGCCCGCCCAGCGAGCTGCCGGCCAGGTAGCGCTGCGCCGGGTCGGCCCGGTACTCGCGCTCCAGCAGCGGGAAGATGTCCTTCTCCAGCGACGCGATGAACTTGTCGGCATGGCCGGTGTTCGGGCCCATCGCGACGGGCGACAGCTCCCAGCCGCGCAACTGGCCGTAGTCCAGGTTGTCGCCTGCATAGCCCAGGCCCACGACGATGAACTCCGGCACCACCTTGTCGTAGTTCAGGTTGTTGTACGAGGCGACGACGGTGGCGAAGTCCCAGTAGCCATCGGTCACATACAGCACCGGGTAGCGGCGAGTTGGCTCCTTGGCAAACGAGCCCGGCAGGTGGATGTGCAGTTGGTAGCTGCGGCCGTCCGCGTTCTTGGGCAGCGCTCGCAGCAGCGAGCCCGGGATGCTGTGGGCCGGGTAGGCCGGCGCCGGGTCGGCGGCCTGCGCGTGCACCGCGCCGAACAGGAAGGCCAGGGTCAGGACGATTCGCTTCATGGTGGGGCTGGGGAGCTGGACAACGCTATCCAGTGTAGGCCGCAGCGACAATCGCGCCGTGAGCCTGCCCAACAAGTTATCCCTTTTCGTGTCCTGCCCCGGTGGCGTCGAGCCGCTGCTGGAGGAGGAGTTGAAACGCTTCCTGCCGCCCGGCGTGCGCAGCAAGGTCGAAGCCCTGCGCGGCGGCTGCGGCCTGGTCGGCACGGCCGAGGACGTGCTGCGCATCAACCTCGAAAGCCGGCTGGCGCAGCGCGTGCTTGTCGAGCTGATCGAAGGCCCCTACCGCCACGAGGAAGACCTGTACTCGCTGGCCCGCCGCGTCGACTGGCGCGACTGGATCACGCCGCGGCACACGATACGCGTGGACACCGTCGCGCAGCGCTCGCCGCTGAAGAGCCTGAACTTCACGACGCTGCGCATCAAGGACGCCATCTGCGACCAGCTGCGCGAGCACACCGGCGAGCGCCCCAGCGTGGACACGCACTCGCCCGACCTGCCCGTGCTGCTGCACGTGGGCCCCGAGCGCGCGGCGATCTACGTGGACACCTCCGGCGAGCCGCTGTTCAAGCGCGGCTGGCGTGTCGACAAGGGCGACGCGCCGCTGAAGGAGACGCTGGCCGCCGCCATGCTGGCCGCCGCCGGCTGGCGTGGCGACTCGGCGCTGCACGACCCCTGCTGCGGCTCCGGCACCATCCCCATCGAGGCCGCGCTGATCGCCTGCGACTCCGCGCCCGGCCTGCAGCGCCGCTTTGCCTTCGAGCGCCAGATCCCGTTTTCCACGCCTGCGCTGAAGGCCGTGTGGGGCGAGATGACCCAGGCCGCGCGCGCACGCATCCGCCCGCCCGCCGTGCCCATCTACGCCAGCGACGTGGCCTTCCGCATGGTCGACTTCGCGCGCCGCAACGCCGAACGCGCCGGCGTGGCGCAGTACATCCAGTTCAACGGCGGCGACGCGCTGGAGCGCCCGGCGCCGCAGTTGCCCGAGGGCATGGCCGGCAGCATCGTGATGAACCCGCCCTACGGCGAGCGCATCGAGGTGCGCGGCAAGGCGGCCATGTCCCGCGACGCGCGGGGCTCCGAAGAGCTGGACGGGGGCGACGACTTCTTCCCGCGTCTGGCCGCGCACTGGAAGCGCCAGTACACCGGGAACCCGGCCGGCTGGACGGCCTGGATGCTGACGCCCGACATGAAGCTGCCCAGCCGCATGCGGCTGAAGGAAAGTCGCCGCGTGCCGATGTGGAACGGCCCCATCGAGTGCCGGCTGTTCCGCTTCGACCTCGTCAGGGGCTCGGCGCGCAAGACCGGGCCCGCAGCGGATGCGCCGTGAGCTGGGCGCCACCGTGCTGGCGCTGCTGCTGTGCGGCGCGGTGCAGGCGCAGTCGTCTTGCACGCTGGTGTTCGGCCAGGGCCGTAACGCGCCGGAGCCAGGCGGGCCGGACTGGGACGCGCTGAACACCCTCTTCAACACCGCGATGGCCGACAAGCTGGAGGCGCAAGGCCGGCGCGTGGTGCCGATGACGGCGTCCAGCGTGCAGATCGACCCGCAGGCCGCCGGCGTGACGCTGCTGCGCGAGGCCGACCGCCTGGGCTGCGCGACGCTGGCGGAGACCACCGTGTTTGCCGACGAGCAGGAGCAGCTCGTGCTGCGGTTGCGCGTCTACCCGCTGCTGCCGCAGATCGGCGACGGCGGTGCCATCGTGGGCTTGCGCATCGGCACGCCGCTGTTCGTCACGCAGCGCGAGACGACGCTCGCGGCGCTGCAGCGGCTCAAGCCCGAGCTCATCGCGGCGCAGATGGCGGCGCAATACCTGCAGCACGACCGGCGCTGAGCCACAGCAGCGCGGCCGCGCACAGCGCGATGGGCAGCAGGCTGGCCCAGTTCATCCACTGCCAGCCTCCGGTCGTCACCAGCGCGCCGGACGAGAACGAGGTCACCGTCATCGTCGCGTAGACGCCGGTATCAAGCAGCCCCTGCGCACGTGTCTTCTCCTCGGGCCGGTAGGCCCGCGTGAACAGTGTCGTGCCGCCGATGTAGAGGAAGTTCCAGCCAATGCCCAGCAGCAGCAGCGCGCCGATGAAGTGCGTCAGGTCCTGGCCCGCCAGCGCGAACGCGACGCAGCCGGCGTTGAACAGCACGCCCGCCCACAGGACCGGCATCACGCCCACGCGCTTGATCAGCGGGCCGGTGAAGAAGCTGGGCACGAACATGCCCAGCACGTGCAGCTGCAGCACCAGGCCCGCATCGCTGAAGGGAAGGCCGCACTGGCCCATCGCGATGGGCGTCGCGGCCATCAGCAGGTTCATGACCCCGTAGCCCAGCGCACTCGCCGCCATCGCGACGATGAAGACCGGCTGACGCAGCAGCTCCGCGCTGGAACGGCCGCCCTCGCCGGGCTTGGGCTGCACCAGCGCCGGGAAGTCGATCAGCGAGATCAGCACCAGCCCCGCCAGCGCGACGAAGATCAGCAGCAGGTAGACGCCCGCGAACGGCGCGACCAGCAGGTCCTTGCTCTCGCGCGCCAGCTGGGGGCCGATGACGGCACCCAGGCAGCCCGCGCCCAGCACCCAGGAGATGGCCGACTCGCGCTTCTCGGGCGCGACCAGCTCCGTCGCCGCGAAGCGGTACAGCGCCGCGTTGGCCGTGTAGTAGCCGGCGATCAGCGTGGCGAGCACGACGCCCCAGAACTGCTGGTGCAGCACGCTCCACAGCGCCATCGCGCAGCTGAACGCCGCCACCAGCAGCCCGATCTGGAAGCCCCGCCGGCGGCCGAAGCGCAGCTGGTGGCGGCCCACCATGCGCGCCATCAGCGCGCCGCCGCCCACGTAGGCGCAGATGGGCAGCGTGGCCATCCACGGCTGCGGCGCCAGCGCCAGCCCCACCAGGCCGTTGATGGCCATGAGGCAGATGTTGTTGGTCAGGAACAGGCCCTGGGCCAGAACCAGCAGCGCGAGCTTGCGGTTCATGCCAGCGCCGCCCGGCCGTCCGAAGGCGCTGGGGCGCCCCCTCGGGGGGGCAGCGGTCGAAAGCGAGTGGGGGGCCTCATGTCAGCGCCAGCCACGCCAGCACGGCCAGCGGTGCCGTGTCGGCGCGCAGCACGCGCGGCCCCAGCGTGACGGCTGCGAAGCCGGCGGCGCGCGCGGCGTCCTCCTCGGCGTCGCTGAGGCCCCCCTCGGGGCCGCTGAGGAACAGCGCGCGTGGCTGCGGGAAGGCCGCCAGCGGCTGGGCGGCGCGCGGGCTCAGCAGGCCGCGCCATTCGGCATCACCGGCCGGCGGCAGCGCGGCCAGCCAGGCGAACAGCGGCATCACCGGTGCGATGTGAGTGGGCACCGTGCGCCCGCTCTGCTCGGCCGCGGCAATCGCCACGCCTTGCCAGTGCGCACGCTTCTTGTCGGCCCGCTCGCCGGCCAGGCGCAGCACCGAGCGCTCGGCCACCAGCGGCTGCAGCGCCGTCGCGCCGAGTTCCGTCGCCTTCTCGACCAGGAAGTCCATGCGGTCGTTGGCTGGCATGACGACGGCCAGCGTGATCGCGCGCGCCAGCTCACGCTGCGGCCGGGCGGCCTCCAGCAGACGCACGCGCACCTCGCTGCGCCCCATGGCCGTGACCTCGGCCTGCCATTCGGGGCCGCTGCCGTCGAACAGCGTCAGCGCGTCGCCGGGCTGCAGGCGCAGCACTTGCACGTGGCGCGCAGCGCCGGCTGGCAAGGCAAGCTCGCCGGGTTCGGCAAGTGGGGTGTCGACGAAGAAGCGGGGCAAGATCGGCACGATGGCGGGATGGGCCGCCAGTGTCCCAGATCAGCGCAGGCCCAGTGCCTGGCGAACGGCCGCGGCGGCGTCTTCGCCCTTGGCCTTCTGCACGCGCTCGACCAACTGCAGCGCCAGCGCCTGCAAGGCCTGCAGACTGTCGGCCTTCTCGACATCCAGCGCGAAAAGATAGCCCTTCATCGTGCCCAGCAAGCGCGGCGCCTCACCGCTCAGATAGGTGTACAGGGCCGCGCGGTCCAGCAGCAGCGCGCCGCCTGCCGGCGCCTGGGCCACCGGAGCGGCCGAGGCCGCAGCGGTCGGCGCAGCGGCAGTTTGAGACGGCCCGCCCGCCCCTTGCGGCGCGATCAGGCCATGCTGGCGCAGCGCGTCCAGGTCGGCCTGCGTCGCGCCCGCGACCAGGCGCAGCCACTCGCCGGCAGGCTTGCTGGCGTCCAGCACCAGCAGCAGATTGCGCGCCGCGCGCGACAGCGGCAGGGCGCGCGCGCGAATCTCGGCGCGGCCGGCATCGGTCTTGGAGTGCAGCAGTTCGAGCACGGTGTCGGTCGTGGGGCCCGGGCGGGATCACCGCCTGCGCGGTGCGGCTGCGGGACGAGGCCTCAGGCCTTGTCGCGCAGTTCCCGGCGCAGGATCTTGCCCACGGGCGTCTTGGGCAGGTCGGTGCGGAATTCGACGATCTTGGGACGTTTGTAGCCGGTCAGGTTGGCTTCGCAATAGGCCCGCACCTCGGCCTCGCTGAGATTCGGGTCTTTCTTCACGATGACGACCTTCACCGCCTCGCCCGCCTTCGCGTCCGCCACGCCCACCGCAGCGCATTCCAGCACGCCCGGCATCTGCGTCAGCACATCCTCGACCTCGTTGGGATACACATTGAAACCGCTGACCAGGATCATGTCCTTCTTGCGGTCCACGATCTTGAAGTAACCCTTTTCATCCACGGTGCCGATGTCGCCGCTGCGGAAGAAGCCGTCGGGCGTCATGACCTTGGCCGTCTCGTCGGGGCGCTGCCAGTAGCCGGCCATGACCTGCGGGCCCTTGATGGCGATTTCGCCGCGCTCGCCCGCAGGCACTTCGTTGCCGTCGTCGTCCAGCAGCTTCAGCTCGGTATGAGGCAAGGGCAGGCCGATGGTGCCGGTGTAGGCCTGGCTGTCGGTCGGGTTGCAGGTGGCCGTGGGCGAGGTCTCGGACAGGCCGTAACCCTCGACGATGGGGCAACCGGTCTTCTCCAGCCACAGCTTGGCCGTGGCCTGCAGCACGGCCATGCCACCGCCCACGGAGATGACCAACTTGCTCCAGTCCACCGAGTTGAACTCGGGGTGGTTGGCCATGGCCATGAACAGCGTGTTGACCGCCGGGAAGCTGTGGAAGCTGTGGCTCTTGAGCTCCTTGAACATGGCCGGCAGGTCACGCGGATTCGGGATCAGCACGTTGGCGCCGCCCATGTGCATGGACAGCATCATGTTCGCGTTGAAACCGAAGATGTGATACAGCGGCAGCGCGCAGATGGTGACCACCTGCTCGCCGGCCGGAATTTTTTTCAGCGCCGGCTGGTACCAGGCCTCGTTCTGCAGGATGTTGGCCACCAGGTTGCGGTGCAGCAGCACGGCGCCCTTGGAGACGCCGGTGGTGCCGCCGGTGTACTGCAGCACGGCAATGTCGTCAGGGCCCAGTTGCGGCTTCTTGTAGCTCTGGCCGCGGCCCTTGGCCAGCGCGTCGTTGAAGCGCACGGCACCGGGCAGCTCGAATGCCGGCACCATCTTGCGCACGTTGCGCACGACGTAGTTGACGATGCTGCCCTTCAGCAGGCCCAGCATGTCGCCCATCGCGGCGAGGATGATGTGCTTGGTGGGGACCGAGCGTATGACCTGCTGCAGCACCGAGGCGAAGTTCTCGATGATGATGATGGCCTTGGCGCCCGAGTCCTTGAGCTGATGCTCCAGCTCGCGCGGCGTGTACAGCGGGTTCACGTTGACGACCACGTAGCCGGCCCGCAGCACGGCGGCCACGGCCACCGGGTACTGGAACAGGTTGGGCATCATGATGGCGACGCGGTCGCCCTTCTCCAGGCCCAGTCCCTGCAGATAGGCTGCCAGCGCGCGCGACGCCTCATCGACCTGCGCGAAGCTGATGCTCTTGCCCATCATCAGATAGGCGGCCTTGTCGCCGTGCTTCTTGAAACCCGTGTCGAGCAGATCGACCAGGCTGGGATAGAGGGACGTGTTGACGTCGCGCGGCACGGCGGCCGGATATTGCTTCAGCCAGATCGGCTCCATGGCCTTGTCTCCTTTTTGCGTGCAGGCGATTCTGACCGATGGCTGACAGCGCACCGATGAGGGGATTCGATAGCGCTCTAGGGGGAGCGCTCTAGGGCCGGTTCACGGCCCTCACTCCACCGCCTTCAGCATGTCCTCGACGACCTTCTTCGCGTCGCCGAACACCATCATGGTCTTGTCCATGTAGAACAGCTCGTTGTCCAGGCCCGCGTAGCCGGCCGCCATGGAACGCTTGTTGACGATGATGGTCTTGGCCTTGTAGGCCTCCAGGATGGGCATGCCGTAGATGGGGCTGCCCTTCACATGGGCGGCCGGGTTCACGACGTCGTTGGCGCCCAGGATGATGGCCACGTCGGCCTGGCCGAACTCGGCGTTGATGTCTTCCATCTCGAAGACCTGGTCGTAGGGCACCTCGGCCTCGGCCAGCAGCACGTTCATGTGGCCCGGCATGCGCCCGGCCACCGGGTGGATGGCGTACTTCACCGTGACGCCCTTCTCGGTCAGCTTGGCCGCCAGTTCCTTGACCGCGTGCTGGGCACGCGCCACGGCCAGGCCGTAGCCGGGGACGATGATGACGCTTTCGGCATTGCCCATGACGAAGGCCGCGTCGTCGGCGCTGCCGCTCTTCACGTTGCGCTGCTGCGCCGCGCCGCCGGTCGCCGCGGTGGCGTCGCCGCCAAAGCCGCCCAGGATGACGCTGAAGAACGAGCGGTTCATCGCCTTGCACATGATGTAGCTCAGGATCGCGCCCGAGCTGCCCACCAGCGAGCCGGCAATGATCAGCATGCTGTTGTTCAGCGAGAAGCCGATGCCCGCCGCCGCCCAGCCGGAGTAGCTGTTCAGCATGGACACGACCACCGGCATGTCGGCGCCGCCGATGGGGATGATCAGCGTCACGCCCAGCACGAAGCCCAGCGCGACGACGATCCAGAAGTCCATCTGGCTCTGGCTGTGCCAGAAGCCGAACACGAAGAAGGCCGCTGCCAAGCCGAGCACCGCGTTCAGCGCATGTTGGCCCTTGAAGACCACCGGCGCGCCCTGGAACAGCCGGAACTTGCTGCCGCCGGACAGCTTGCCCCAGGCGATGACGGAACCGGTGAACGTGACCGCGCCGATGAAGGCGCCCAGCGCCAGTTCGATGCGGTTGCCGCCCGGGATCTGGCCGCCCTTGGCCGTGATCTGGAAGGCCCAGGGCTCGTAGGCCGCGGCCGCCGCGATGGCCACGGCGGCCAGGCCGATCATGCTGTGGAAGAAGGCCACCAACTCGGGCATCTTGGTCATCTCGACCGTCTTGGCCTTCCAGGCGCCAAAGCCGCCGCCGACGACCAGGCCCAGCAGCACCCAGCCCAGGCCGACGGCCGAATCACCCGCCAGCTTGACGATCAGCGCGGCCGTCGTGAACGCCGCGATGGCCATCCCCACCATGCCGAACAGGTTGCCGCGGATGGACGTCGTCGGATGCGACAAGCCTTTCAGCGACTGGATGAAGCAGACGCTGGCGATCAAGTACAGCAGCGTGACCAGGTTCATGCTCATCACGCGCCCTCCTTCTTGGCAGGCTTGTCCTTCTTCTTGAACATCTCCAGCATCCGCCGCGTGACGAGGAAGCCGCCGAAGATGTTGACCGCCGCCAGCGCGACGGCCACGACGCCCATGCCCTTGGCCAGCGGCGTCTCGGTCAGCGCCGCGGCCAGCATGGCGCCGACGATGACGATGGCCGAGATCGCGTTAGTCACGGCCATCAGCGGCGTGTGCAGCGCGGGCGTCACCGTCCAGACGACGTGGTAGCCCACGTAGATGGCCAGCACGAAGATGATGAGATTGATGATGGTGTGGTCTACGGCTTCCATGCTCAGGCCCTCGTCACTTGTCCGTCTTGGGTCACGCGGCAGGCCGCGACGATGTCGTCATCCAGTGGCACCTGGAACGTGCCCTCCTTCGTGATGACCAGCTTCAGGAAGTCCAGCACGTTGCGCGCGTACAGCGCCGACGCATCGGCCGCCACCAGCGCCGGCAGGTTGGTCTCGCCCACCAACGTCACACCGTGCTTCACCACCGTCTTGCCGGCTTCCGTCAGCGGGCAATTGCCACCGGCGGGCGCTGCAATGTCGACGATGACCGAACCCGGCTTCATCGCCTTGACCATGTCCTCGGTGACCAGCACCGGCGCCGCGCGCCCCGGGATCAGCGCCGTCGTGATGACCACGTCGGCCTGCGCCACGCGCTTGGACACCTCCACCTTCTGGCGCTCCAGCCAGCTGGGCGGCATGGGCCGCGCATAGCCGCCCACGCCCTCGGCGGCTTCCTTCTCCTCGGCCGTCTCGTAGGGCACGTCGATGAACTTGGCGCCCAGCGACTCGACCTGCTCCTTC
>CBFGPX010000038.1:0-23484 GCA_965650725.1 uncultured Comamonadaceae bacterium
AGGGCGGCCGCGTCGCGCTGCTGGTGGACGAGCTGCTCGGCCAGCAGCAGGTCGTCGTGAAGAACCTCGAAGCCAACTACCGCAAGGTCAACGACGTGTCCGGCGCCACCATCATGGGTGACGGCCGCGTGGCCCTGATCCTGGACGTCGGCAGCCTCGTGCGCCGTTCGCGCCACTAACCCCAACATCAACAGGAGAGGTCTGCATGGAATCCAGCAACGTCCCCGCGCTGCGCCCGGCCGGCGCCGTCACCACCCAGGGCCACGGCCCCAAGAGCGGCGAGTACCTGACCTTCCGCCTCGGCTCCGAGGAATACGGCATCGACATCCTGAAGGTGCAGGAAATCCGCTCCTACGAGCAGCCCACGCGCATCGCCAATGCGCCGGACTTCATCAAGGGCGTGGTCAACCTGCGCGGCGTCATCGTCCCCATCGTGGACCTGCGCCTGAAGCTGAACTGCGCCACGGCCGAGTACAACAGCTTCACGGTCGTCATCGTGCTGAACGTGAAGAACCGCGTCGTCGGCGCGGTGGTCGATTCGGTCTCCGACGTGCTGGAGCTGAGCCGCGACGCCATCAAGCCGGCGCCCGAACTCAGCTCGGCCTCGGTGGACACCAGCTTCATCACCGGCATCGGCTCGGTGGGCGAGCGCATGTTGATCCTGATGGACATCGAGGGTCTGATGAGCAGCGCCGAGATGGGTCTGATGGACGCCGCCATCGCGGCCTGAGTCCACCGGCCTGAAAGCAAAACGGGCGGCCCGCGGGCCGCCCGTTTTTCATGGTGCGTTGGTCTCAGACGCGCTCTGCCACCCAGCCGGCCACGCTCTGCAGCGCCGCAGCGACGCCGGCCGGCTGCGTGCCGCCGGCCATGGCCATGTCGGGTTTGCCGCCACCCTTGCCGCCGACCTGCTGGGCCACGAAGTTGACCAACTCGCCGGCCTTGACCTTGGCCACGCTGTCGGCGGTCACGCCGGCAGCGATCTGCACCTTGTCGCCGTCCACGGCGGCCAGCACGATGGCAGCGGTCTTCAGCTTGTCCTTGAGCTTGTCCATGGTCTCGCGCAGCGTCTTGGCGTCGGCGCCTTCGAGCCGGGCGGCCAACACCTTCAGGCCCTTCACATCGACGGCCTGCGCCATCAGCTCATCGCCCTGGGCGGAGGCCAGCTTGCTCTTGGCGGCGGTGAGTTCCTTTTCCAGCGCCTTGATCTGGTCCAGCACGGCATGCAGGCGCGCGCCCAGTTCGTGCGGCGAGGTCTTCAGCGTCATCGCCGCGCCCTGCACCGTCGCTTCCAGCGACTGCAGGTAGGCCAGCGCGTTGTCGCCCGTGACGGCCTCGACGCGGCGGATGCCGGCCGCGACGCCCGACTCGGCCACGATCTTGAACAGGCCGATGTCGCCCGTCGCCTTCACGTGCGTGCCGCCGCAGAGCTCCTTGGACGAGCCGATGCTCAACACGCGCACGGTCTCGCCGTACTTCTCGCCGAACAACATCATGGCGCCCGACTTCTGCGCGTCGTCCAGCGCCATCACCTTGGCCTCGGCACCGGCGTTGACCAGGATCTCGGCATTGACGAGCGCCTCGACCTCGCGGATCTCCTCGGCCGTCATCGGTGCGTTGTGCGCGAAGTCAAAGCGCGTGCGATCGGCGTTCACCAGCGAGCCCTTCTGCTGCACGTGGGCACCCAGCACTTCGCGCAGCGCCTTGTGCATCAGGTGGGTGGCGCTGTGGTTGCGCACGGTCTTCGCGCGCTTTTCGGCGTCGACCCGGGCGGTGATGGTGTCGCCCACCTTGATCTCGCCCTCGACCACCCGGCCGTGGTGGCCGTACACGTCGGCCTGGACCTTCTGCGTGTCTTCGACCAGGAAGCGGCTGGTGTTGTTGCGCAGCTCGCCGGTGTCGCCCACCTGGCCGCCGGACTCGGCGTAGAACGGCGTGTGGTCGAGCACAACGACCGCGTCGTCGCCAGCGCGTGCGCTTTCGACTGCCGTGCCGTCGACGTACACGGCGGTGACCTTCGCGGTCTCGTGCAGCAGCGCTTCGTAGCCGTGGAACGTGGTCGCGGCACCGGTGTATTCCAGGCCCTGAGCCATCTTGAACTTGCCGGCGGCCTGCGCTTCCTTGCGCTGGCGCTCCATCGCGGCATCGAACCCAGCCTGGTCCACGGTCACGCCGCGTTCGCGGCACACGTCGGCCGTCAGGTCGATCGGGAAGCCATAGGTGTCGTGCAGCTTGAATGCGGTTTCGCCGTCGATCTGCTTCGTGCCGGTCGAGAGCGCCCGCTCCAGGATCTCCATGCCGTTGGCGATGGTGCGGAAGAAGCCTTCTTCTTCCTGCTTGAGCACCTCCATCGCGCGCTGCGCGTTCTGGCGCAGCTCGGGGTAGGCGTCGCCCATCTGCTCGACGAGCGCAGGCACCAGCGTATGGAAGAAGGGCTTGCGCGCGCCCAGCTTGTAGCCGTGGCGGATGGCGCGGCGGGCGATGCGGCGCAGCACGTAGCCGCGGCCGGCGTTGCCGGGGATGACGCCGTCGACGACGGTGAACGAACACGCGCGGATGTGGTCGGCGATGACCTTCAGCGACGGGCTGGTGGCATCGCAGTCGCCGCCGCCGGCCGCGTCCACGGCCGCCTTGGCCGCGGCCAGCAGATTCACGAAAGTGTCGATCTCGTAGTTGCTGTGCACGTGCTGCAGCACGGCGGCCAGGCGCTCCAGGCCCATGCCGGTGTCCACGCTGGGCTTGGGCAGCTTGTGCATCACACCGTCTTCGGTGCGGTTGAACTGCATGAAGACGTTGTTCCAGATCTCGATGTAGCGGTCGCCGTCCTGCTCGGGCGAGCCCGGGGGGCCGCCGGCCACGTCGGGACCATGGTCGTAGAAGATCTCGGTGCAGGGACCGCAGGGGCCCGTGTCGCCCATCATCCAGAAGTTGTCGGACATGTAGCGCGCGCCCTTGTTGTCGCCGATGCGCACGATGCGTTCGGCGGGCACGCCCACGGTCTTGTTCCAGATCTCGTAGGCCTCGTCGTCTTCCTCGTAGACGGTGACCCACAGCTTCTCGGCCGGCAGACCGAAGTTGACCGTCAGCAGTTCCCAGGCGTAGCTGATCGCGTCCTTCTTGAAGTAGTCGCCGAACGAGAAGTTGCCCAGCATCTCGAAGAAGGTGTGGTGGCGAGCCGTGTAGCCGACGTTGTCCAGGTCGTTGTGCTTGCCGCCGGCGCGGATGCACTTCTGCGCGGTCGTAGCACGGGTGTAGGCGCGCTTGTCGAAGCCCAGGAACACGTCCTTGAACTGGTTCATGCCCGCGTTGGTGAACAGCAGCGTCGGGTCGTCGCCCGGCACGACGGGGCTGGACGCGACGATCTGGTGTCCTTTCGACTCGAAGAACTTCAGAAACGTCTGGCGGATCTCGGCGGCTTTCATTCCGGGGCTTCCTGGAAAAGGTCGGTGACAAAGAGGGGCGATTGTAGAGAGGGGGCTTCGATCTCCACGGGTAGAGTGACGTTCAAATGGATTGGAGAACCCCGATGGACGCGAATTCCCCGCTGGACGCGCTGGACGACGCCAGCCTGCTGCGCAGCCAGGCGCTGATCAACGGCGAATGGGTCAACGGCACCGGCAGCTTCGCCGTGACCGACCCGGCCACCGGCCGCGAGCTGGGCCAGGTGCCCAACCTCGGCCGCATCGAGACCGGCACGGCCATCGCCGCCGCCGCCAATGCTTTGAACGCCTGGAAAGCCAAGCCCGCCAAGGAGCGCGCCGCCGTGCTGGTGCGCTGGCAGCAGCTGTTGATCAAGCACGCCGACGACCTGGCCCGGCTGATGACGGCAGAACAGGGCAAGCCGCTGGCCGAGGCGCGCGGCGAGGTGGTCTACGGCGCCAGCTTCCTGGACTGGTTTGCGGAAGAAGCCAAGCGCGTCTATGGCGAGACCATCCCGACCACCGACCCGACCAAGCGCTACCTGGTCATCAAGCAGGCCATCGGCGTCTGCGCGGCCATTACGCCGTGGAACTTCCCGCTGGCGATGATCACGCGCAAGGTCGCGCCCGCGCTGGCCGCCGGCTGCACCGTCATCATCAAACCGGCCGAGGCCACGCCGCTGACGGCGCTGGCCGTGGCCGAGCTGGCCCAGCGCGCCGGCATGCCGTCCGGCGTGCTGAACGTGCTGACGGCGGACTCGCAGCAGTCGATCGAGATCGGCCAGGTGCTGTGCGAGAGCGACGTGGTCCGTCACCTGTCCTTCACCGGCTCGACCGAGGTGGGACGCATCCTGATGCGCCAGTGCGCGCCGACCGTCAAGAAGCTCAGCCTGGAGCTGGGCGGCAATGCGCCCTTCATCGTGTTCGACGACGCCGACCTGGACTCTGCCGTGGACGGCGCCATCGCCAGCAAGTACCGCAACGCGGGCCAGACCTGCGTTTGCGCCAACCGCATCTACGTGCAGGCCGGCGTGTACGACGCCTTCCTGGAGAAGTTCGCGGCCAAGGTCGCCGCCTTGAAGACCGGCAATGGCTTCGAGGCCGGCATCCACGTCGGCCCGCTGATCGACGCGGCGGCGCTGGAGAAGGTCGAGACCCATGTGGCCGACGCGATCGCGCTGGGCGCCAAGGTGCTGACCGGCGGCAAGCGGGTCGAAGGTGCGCCGGGCCACTTCTTCGAGCCCACGCTGCTGGCGGATGCGACGCCCGAGATGCTGTGCTCGCGCGAGGAGACCTTCGGCCCGGTCGCGCCGGTGTTCAGGTTCCAGACCGAGGACGACGCCATCCGCCTGGCCAACTCGACCGAGTTCGGCCTGGCCAGCTACTTCTACAGCCGCGACATCGGCCGCATCTTCCGCGTCGGCGAGGCGCTGGAGTACGGCATGGTGGGCGTCAACACCGGGCTGATCTCGACGGCCGAGGTGCCATTCGGCGGCGTGAAGCAATCGGGCCTGGGCCGCGAGGGCGGGCGCCAGGGCATGGACGACTACGTCGAGGCCAAGTACCTCTGCCTGGGCGACTTGCAGCGCTAGTCGACAACAAAAAACCGCGAGGCAGCTTCTGGCTGCACTCGCGGTTACCGATCTGGCTGTCCGGGCTGGTAATCCCGGCAGCCGTCTCAATTGGTTTTACTGGAAGTCGACGCTGAAGGTCAGCGTGGTCAGGCGCGGAGCCAGCAGGTAGTAGAAGGCGGTGCTGCCGTTCCAGTTCGCGCCCGAGCCTTGCAGCGGGGTCGCCGCTGCGTTGGAGATGATCGACGACACGCCTGCGCGGGCCCGCTTGTCGCCCAGGTTGGCAATGTTCAGGCGCAGCTTGGGATTCTTCAGCATGCCCCAGCTCGGGAAGGTGTAGCCGGCGTCCAGGTCAAACATCGAGTGGCCCGGCATGGACTCCTGATTCATCAGGTCGGCATATTGAGCGCCGGTGTACTTGCCCTTCAAGCGCAGGTACACCGGACCTTGCTCGTACTGCACCGACAGCGCGGCCATCATTTCCGGCGTCTTGGCGAACTGCTTGCCAGCGGTCGGCAGTGCGCCGGTCGCCGTCAGCTGCAGGTTCTCCTTCATCCGGCTCTTTTGCAGCGTCAGCGAACCGTAGGCCGAGAAGCCCTTGTAGACGCCGCTGCCGAGTTCCAGCTCCATGCCGCGGTTCTTCACACCGCCCGCATTCAGGTAGGTGCTGAGCTTGGATTCTTCATCGACCACCTGCACCTGGCGGTTCTTGAAGTCCGAGCTGAACAGCGTGGCCGTGAACGACAGGTCACGCGACTGGAAGCGGTAGCCCGCATCGACCATCACCGTCGTTTCCGAATCGACTTCCTTGATGGGCTGAACCGCACCGCCGTTGATGGAGGCCACGTAGACACCGCTGGAACTGACCATGTAGGCATAGTTCGGCGGCGCACGGAAGTTCTTCGACACGTTGGCGAAGACATGTTGCTTGCCGTCGAGCTTGAAGCGAGCCCCCAACTGCGGCAGCACCTCGCGGAAAGTCCGCTTGATGTTGAAGTCCTTGTCGTACACACGGCCACCGGCAACATAGTTGCCGGGCGTTCCCGTGTACGTCGGATAGCCCGTCTCGTTGGCGAAATTGGTCACGTCACGGACGACGGTCGGCAGTTTCAAGCCCAGGTTGATGAATGCGCGGTCGTTCAGCAGGCTGATCTGGTCGTTCAAATAGAGCTGGTAGACCGTGCTGATCGTCTGCGTGTTGCGCGCCGAGTAGCAATCGCCGGTGGCACGCTTGACGCAGCCCTCTTGCAGCCAAATGTCGGTCGGCACGCCGTCGGCGCCGATCTTCACGGCCGGCTGAGTCTGGCGGTGCTCGGCCCGCTCGTACCACAGGCCCACCTTCAGGAAATGGTTGCCGAGCGTGGTGTTGACTTCGGCTGTGACGCCCGGGCGATTGGTCTTGGTCACGCTGGCGCGGCCCACGGCCACGCGGTCCAGCGTGTCTCCGTCACCGTTGATGTCGACGGCGCCACCGATCGGCATCGTGCCTTCCTGCAGCAGGGTTTGCGACCAGCCGCCATTGCCGAAGCCGTACCACATGTAGGGCTGGACCTTGAGGTAGGTGTCGTTGGCGATCTTGAAAGAACCCGACAGCGAGGCGATGACGTTCTTGAACGGATTCAACGACATGCCGTAGAAGATCGGCGACTGCGCCACGTCCGTCTGCGCGCCGGCGCCCGGCGTCTTCAACGGATTGAAGGTCGGCGACGTGAAGTCGTAGAAGTAGCCCTGCGCCGGGTTGTTGAGCTGCGCCAGGCTGACGTTGGAGATGTTCTGGTTGACCATCCGGTTGTACAGGATGGAGCCCAGGATCTTGTTGTCCTCGTTCAGGTCGAGCGAGAAGCCGGCGTCGATGTGGTCCTTGCGGGCAGAGCCCAGGCCCTTCCACTTGTCCACCTCGGCGTGCGAATAGCTCAGGAAAACCTTGGCCATATCGTTGGCGAAACGACCCGAATCAACGCGCACAAACGTCCGATTCAGGTTGAGGCCACCGAGAGTCTGGGTCAGGCGAACGCGGCGAGTGTTGGCGGGGTCGCAGGTGATCATGCTCACCGCACCACCGGTGGCGCCGCTGTTCGGCGACTCAAGTTCCGGAGAACCCTGTGCCACCGAAGCCGTGCAGACATTCTCCTTGTCGATCATTTCCTGGGCGTAGAAGGCATAGCCACCCGAGTCATTGACCGGCACGCCGTTCACGGTGAAACCGATCTGGTCCGAGGCGAAGCCACGGATGCTGACGTCACCGCCGAACAGACCCGTGGCGTCGTAGTTGTAGGTGCTCACGCCGGGCAACTGGGCAATGCTCTGCAGCACGTTGCCGGTGCCCAATTCCTTTTCCATCGCCGCCTGGGTGATGGTGCTGCGACCCTTGACGGAATCGTCGTTCAGCATCATGCCGGTGCCCAGCTTGTTGGCGGAGCCGACCACCGTGATCGTGCCCAGGCGAACCTTGTCTTCCTGCGCGCGCGGTGCCGCTTCTTCCTTGGCCGGGTCGGCAGGCGCCGTCTGGGCGTGCACCATGCCGGTTGCCAGTACGGAAACGGCCAGAGCGGTGGCCGTCTTGCAGAACAGTCTGCTCTTCATTCCTAGACTCCTAGTGGGCGCGGCAACGCGCGCGGGCTAAACAAAATTCGGTGAGATGCCGCTCCAACGACGGCACTGGGGTCGTTTTGCGACCGCCTCGGAATTGTCATGACTTTCTGTGACAGAACTTTACGGGTAAGTCAGATGTGGCCCGTTTTAGACACTGCCCCCGGCGTCCGGGCACTGTCGGAGTGCGTCGCCGCCATGCCCGCCCCGGCCTGCCCTGGCTGCTGTCGCCGCTCTCGACGCCCTGCAGGACGGCACCAAATGCACCACGAAAGTGCATTTCGACTTCTTTGTAAACTTTTCTCTAAATGTCGTGATTTCGCGACAAACTCCTGCAACAAACCCACACCTAACATCGGCGCCCTTCCGCCTCACGTCATGCCGCGCTCCATGCCCCTCCCCGCCGCCCTGCGCATCGCCTCCGCCATCACCGTGGCCGCTGCCCTTCTTGCCGGTTGCGCAACCCCGCAGCCGCCCAAGACCCGCGAGCTGACGCTGCTGTCCATCAACGACTTCCACGGCAACATCCAGCCGTCCAAGCCGACGCCGCTGATGCCGCGCCTTCCCGACCCGGCCACCGGCGAGGTCAAGCCGCAGCCGGCAGGCGGCGTGGCCCACCTGGCCACGGCCATGGCGCAGCTGAAGGCCAGGAACCCCGACGCCGTCATCGTCGCCGGCGGCGACCTGATCGGCGCCTCGCCGCAAATCTCCAACCTGCTGCGCGACGAGCCCACCTTGGCGGCCATGGGCGAACTCGGCATCGCCGCCAGCGCGCTGGGCAACCATGAGCTGGACGCCGGCCTGCCCGAACTGCTGCGCCAGGCGCGCGGCGAATGCGGCGCCAATGGTTGCCTGTGGCCGGGCTACAAAGGGCCCGGCTTCCCCTTCCTGGGCGCCAACGTGCTGGACGCCGCGACGGGCCAGCCGCTGCTGCCCACCCACGTCCACAAGCAGGCCGGCACCCTGAAGGTCGCCATCGCCGGCGTCGCCACAAAGGACACGCCGCATGTCATCGTCGCCAAGGCCATCAAGGGCATCCGCTTCGCCGACGAGGCCGACACGCTGAACGCGCTGGTGCCGCAGCTGAAGGCCGAGGGCGCCCAGGTGCTGGTGGCCGTCATGCACGAGGGCGGCGTGCAGGGCAAGGACGGCGCGGCCAACGATCCAACCTACGCCTGCCCGACGCTGAGCGGTCGCGTGCTGGACATCGCCAAGCGCCTGGACCCGGCCTACGCCATCATCATCGGCGGCCACACCCACCAGGCCTACACCTGCAAGATCAACGGCCGCCTCGTCGTGCAGGCCGGCAGCTACGGTGGCTGGATCACCGAGAGCCGCCTGAAGCTGGACGACAGCGGCCGCGTGCTGGACGCCCAGGCCGTCAACCACCCGGTGCTGCAGTCCGTCTACGCGCCCAACCCCGCGCTGGCAGCGCTGGTCGCCCAGGCCGCCGCGCTGACCGAGGCCGCCCGCATGAAGCCGGTCGCCACGCTGTCGCGCGGCGCCACCCGCAACGCCAGGGAGCCGCATGGCGACTCGGCGCTGGGCAACCTGATCGCCGACAGCCAGCTCGCCTTCGCGCGCAAACAGGGCCCGGCCGACATCGCCTTCATGAACCCCGGCGGCATCCGCGCCGACCTGGTGGTGGAGCCCGGCAAACCCACCACCATGAGCGACCTGCTGGCCATCCAGCCCTTCGGCAACGAGATCGTCGTGCTGACGCTGACCGGCCAGCAGCTGTGGGACATCCTGCAGCGCGCGCTGCCCAAGGGCGACGCCCAGCCGCGCCTGCTGCAGCCCTCCTCCACGCTGCGCTACCGCTGGCGCAGCGGTGCCGACGGCACGCCGCAGCTGGGCGAGATCCTCGTCGACGGCCAGCCGCTGCAGCGCACGCGCGACTACCGCATCGTCGTCAACAACTTCCTGTCCGAAGGCGGCGACGCCCAGGCCGGCTTCAAGCACGGCCGCGACCGCGCCGTGCTGGGCACCGACATCGACGCGCTGGTGGACCTGCTGAAGGCCGACCCCAAGGCCGTGGAGCGGGTTGCGCCGGGCCGCATCGTGCGCGAGTAGGCGCCCGCCTAGGGCAAACCCGTCGCTCGTTGCAGCGACGCGCGCGCTGACGGCCGGACACCACCGTCCTAGACTCGCAGCGTCCGGCACTGCAGGCCGGATGCCAACGGCGGGAGCGCAATGTCGGCGAGGGAGCAACAAGGAGGCATGGGTGCCGGGCACCGACACAGGCCTGCGCCCAGTCCGCTGATCCGGGAGGTTCTGGCCCACCTGCCCTGCGGCCTGGCGGTGTTCGACGCGGAGCGTCGCCTGCTGGTGCACAACGCCGAGTTCGAGCGGCTGCTCAGCATCCCGGCCTCGCTGTTCGAAGAGCCGCCGCTGCGCTTCGACGACCTCATCGCCTTCTTCGCCACCCGGGGCGACTACGGCCAGGGCGAGGCCGCCCGGGCGGCCGTGGAGGCCGCGCTGGCGCTGGGGCGCGACACGCACGCCAACCGCCTGGAGACCTACCGCGCTGGCGAGCGCCTCATCGAGGCCCGCACCGCGCCGCTGCCGGACGGCGGCCTGGTGCTGACCTGCCTGGACCTCACGCCGCAGGCCCAGGCCCGCCTGGCCGCCGAGCGCGCCTCGCACGCCAAGACGCGCTTCCTGGCCAACATGAGCCACGAGATCCGCACGCCCATGAACGCCGTGCTGGGCATGCTGCGCCTGCTGCAGAAGACGGCGCTGGACCCGCAGCAGCGCGACTACGCCGTCAAGAGCGAGGGCGCCGCGCGCGGCCTGCTGGGCCTGCTCAACGACATCCTGGACTTCTCCAAGATCGAGGCCGGCCACCTCGCGCTGGACCCCCACCCCGCGCGGCTGGAAGAGCTGCTGCGCGACCTCTCCGTCATCCTGGCCGCCACCGTCGACAAGCGCGACATCGAGCTGCTGTTCGACCTCGACCCCGCGCTGCCGCGCGTGCTGATCGCCGACGCGCTGCGGCTGCAGCAGGTGCTGGTCAACCTGACCAGCAACGCCGTCAAGTTCACCAGCGCCGGCGAGGTGGTCCTGCACATCCAGCGCATCGCGCAGACGCCCGGCCACGTCACGCTGGCCTTCTCGGTGCGCGACACCGGCATCGGCATCGCGCCCGACCAGCTGGAGCGCATCTTCAGCGGCTTCACGCAGGCCGAGGTCTCCACCGCGCGCCGCTTCGGCGGCACCGGTCTGGGCCTGGCCATCAGCCGCCGCCTGGTGCGGCTGATGGGCGGCGACATCCATGTCGACAGCACGCCCGGCCGCGGCAGCTGCTTCAGCTTCACGCTCAGCTTCCCGCTGCCGTCCGAGGCCACAGCATCGCTGCCGCACCAGGCCCTGCAGGCCCTGGTCGTGGACGACCACCCCGGAGCCCGCCGCATCATCGGCACGCTGGCCGAGACGCTGGGCTGGCAGGTCCGCCTCGCGGCCAGCGGCGCCGAGGCCCTGCAACTGGCCGGGCAGCAGGCGCCAGACGTCGTGCTGCTGGACTGGGTCATGCCCGGGCTGGACGGCTGGCAAACCGCCGTGCGCCTGCGCCAGCAGCTCGGGCCCGCGCCGCTGCTCCTGATGGTCACCAGCCACGACCGGGAGCGCCTGGCGCAACGCAGCGCCATCGAGCAGGCCCTGCTGGACGGCTTCCTCGTCAAGCCCGTCACGGCCACGCTGCTGAGCCTGGCCGTCACCGCGGCACAGCAGCAGCGCCGCGGCGACGGCCCAGCCCCCGAACCCGCCCCGCAGCGCCTGACCGGCTTGCGCCTGCTGGTGGTGGAAGACAACCCCGGCAGCCAGCAGGTCACGCGCGAACTGCTGGAGCTGGAAGGCGCACGGGTCACGCTGGCCAGCGACGGCCAGCAGGCGCTGACGCTGCTGGCGCAGACGCGCGGACGCACCGGCTTCGACGCCGTGCTGATGGACATGCAGATGCCGGTCATGGACGGTCTCACCGCCACGCGGCTGATCCGCCGCCAGCTGGGCCTCACGCTGCCCATCGTCGCGATGACCGCCAGCGCGTTGGCTGCCGAACGCCAGGCCTGTCTGGACGCCGGCATGGACGAGCACATCGTCAAGCCCTTCGACCCCGACGGCGTCGTCGCCGCGCTGCGGCGCCGCTGCGGCGCCGCGCCCCTGCCCGACCGCAGGCCCGCAGCCGCGCTGCCGCCCGCGCTGCTGGACGACGCCGGCCGTGCCGGCATCGCACTGGCCGAGGCGCTGGCCCGCATGTCGGGCCGCGTGGAGCTGTTCGAGCGCACGCTGGCCGCGCTGCACGAGCAGGACCGCCAACTGGCCCAGGCCCTGCTGGAAGGCGGCGCCGCCGCCACGCGCGGCCTGCACGGCTTTCGCGGCCTGGCCGCCATGCTGGGGGCCGAGGAGCTCGCGGCGCTGGCCGCGGAGGGCGAGCATGCCGCCGCGCCCGACGCCGACTGGCGCCAGCGCTTCCTGCAACGCCGCGACGCCGACCTCGCCGCGCTGGACCGCCTGGCCGGCCAGTTGCTGACCGCCCCGCCTGCACCCACGCTCCAGGCTGCCGGCAGCGTCACCGAACGCCTGGCCACGCTGGGCGAACTGCTGGCCGGCTCCGACCTGGCGGCACTGGACGTCCACGAGGCCTTGCGCCCGCATTTGCAGGGTGTGCTGGACGCCCAGAGCGCCGCTGCGCTGGATGCCGCCATCGCCTCGCTCGATTTCGGCACCGCGCTGGCGCTGTGCGAACAGGCGCGCGCCACGCTGGAGGCCCGCGCATGATGCAGATCTCGCTGCCCGAGCACACGCCGCTGATGCCCGGGCTCGGCCCGCCGGGGCGCAAGCCGCGGCTGCTGCTGGTCGACGACCAGCCGGTCAACATCCAGGCGCTGCACCGCGTGTTCGCGGCCGACTGCCAGGTGCTGATGGCCACCGACGGCCGGCGCGCGCTCCAGCTGTGCCGCGAGCGCCAGCCCGACCTGGTGCTGCTGGACGTGCAGATGCCCGGCATGGACGGCCACGAACTGTGCGCCGAGCTGAAGGCCGACCCGCTGCTGCGCGGCATCGCCGTCATCTTCGTCACGGCGCAGGACCACCCCGACGACGAGACCCGGGCGCTCGACGCCGGCGCGGCCGACTTCATCACCAAGCCCTTCAACCCCACCGTCGTGCGCGCCCGCGTGCGCACGCAGCTGACGCTGAAGGCCCAGGCCGACCTGCTGCGCGAGCTGGCCTTCGTCGACGGCCTGACCGGCGTGCACAACCGCCGCCATTTCGACGACCGCTTCCAGGCCGAGTCGCGCCGCGCCCAGCGCAGCCGCGCGCCCCTGGCCGTCGTGCTGGCGGACGTGGACCACTTCAAGCGCTACAACGACGCGCTCGGCCACCTGGCCGGCGACGACTGCCTGCGCCGCGTCGCCGCCGCCCTGAAGGCCTGCCTGCGCCGGCCCACCGACCTGCTGGCCCGTTATGGCGGCGAGGAGTTCGTCTGCCTGCTGCCCGACACCGACCTGGCCGGCGCCATCGGCGTGGCTCAGCTGATGGAGGACACCGTGCGCGCGCTGGCCCTGCCCCACCCCGGCACGGACGGCATCGTGACCATCAGCCTGGGCGTGGCGGCCGGCAATCAGGGGCAGGGGCTGGTGGAGATGGCGGACAAGGCGCTGTATCTGGCCAAGGCGGCGGGGCGCGGACGGGTGAGCTGGGTGGAGGGGTGACTGCCGCGGGCTTAATGCGCATGAAATAAGTGAGGCATCACGGTAGACCGCAATAACAGACCTACCCTGCGCATCCATGGATATCAGCACTGAAGAGAAATGCGGCGTCTCGCCCATGGCACCCAGCAGCCAGCCGCACGCGACGCATAGCCGACCGCGCATCAGCACGCTTGCGTTTGCAGGCCTAAGGCGACTCAACCCCTTTGTATGCTCGGCCAAGGGCGCCGATCTCCTTGCTGCTTGGCATGACAACCGCCAAATCTACGAGTTCGGTGACATCAACGTCTTCGCTGGCCGCAATGGAGCCGGCAAGAGCACGGTGCTGGACCTTGTCGCAATGTTTGGCATCCCCGGCAAGCTCGGCACACTGCCCCGAGAAAACAGGAAGAGCGACAGCCACTGTCTGATTGACCTGCGTTTCGAGAACGGCGCCGCGCTCCACGCGACGGTACTCCCGAACCCACTCGACGGGTTTGCCATGCCACCGAGGCAAGCCGGAGATTTCCTTCACGACTATCAGCATGTGCAGCTGTTTGTGCTTGCGAACGGGACGTTATCGGAGCATTGCAGGAACGTAAGCAAGGTCGCACTCGACGCATCGTCCACGGCCTGGCTCAACGGGGCGCTAGCGCCACTGCAGTGCCGCGTCTCGGTTTGGGACCGTGACGCGAGGCCGCCCCACGACGCGTTGGCTGCCACGCTGAACCGCCTTGCTGCACACCTCTCCGGACTTGAATCGGACCCACATGCTCCCCTCGAAGAACGCCCGCCGCACAGCGAATGGATGGACAACCGTCATGTGTTCATCGTCTTCGAGCGCAACAAGCTGGCCGCCTACCTCTCAGACGATCGAACCCAAGCGAACATCGTCAGCCCCGAAGCGCTGCCATCGGGCTGGCGTTCCGCGGCATCATTGCTGACTTGCTTGGATGCCGCACCCGATGGTTCCATCTGCGTGCTGGAGGAGCCGGACTGCCACATGCATCCGGCCCTGCAGCGGGCCGTCATCGCCGAGATGGCTCGCATCGTTTGGAGCAAAGGGCTGCAAGTGTTCCTGTCCACGCATGCCATGAGCTTTCAGTCCCGTTTCCTCTGGAACGCGTCGGCTCCATCCCTGGACGTCAAGTTCTTCGAGGCAGGCGCCCACGAACTGCATACCGGGATCGACGAACGGCGCATGCTGGACATGCTCGGCATCAGCGGCGGCGAGTACGGGGTCAGCAACGGCATCATCTGGGTCGAGGGCCCTTCAGACCGCATCTACATCAAGCACTGGCTGGCACTCCATTGCGCCCATATCGGCGCTCCATTGCCGCTTGAGCACCGCGACTACAGCTTTGCGTTCCACGGCGGCGCCGTGCTGGCCCACCTGGGTGCCCATGGCTCGACGACACAACGACTTGACTTGTCGCGGCTGAACCGGAACTTCGTTGTGCTGATGGATCGCGACGACGACATCGGCGACGACATCGCGCCCGAGAAGGTCAACGCTGCCAAGCAGGCGATGCTCGATGACATCAGGATCTTGAACTCGCCTTCCTGCGTCGGCCTGCTCACGCCTGGCTACACCATCGAATCCAGCCTGCCCAAAGAATTCCGTTCGACGTACTTCAAGGAAGAGCCGGACCGCCTGCTGCACATCAAAGGCAAGAAGGTGGCAATCGCTCGTCACTACGAGAGCCGCTTCGTCGATTGGATGACCTGCTTCGACTCTGCATTGACCATGCAACCCGTGATCGAACAGATCCTGTCTGCAATTCACCACTGGAATGGGCAACCACCCAGCCAACCTGGGACGGTGCTGGCCCGTCAGGCCTGTCGCAACTGCATCTGCAACCGGCAGCACTGATGCTCACTGTCGAAGTGGAGCGGGCGATGGGGATCGAACCCACGTCATGAGCTTGGGAAGCTCAGGTCCTACCATTGAACGACGCCCGCGTCGGGCCGGATTATGGCGTGATTCAACGGCGCCACAGCAGCTGTAGGACAAGGCCGCGAGATGCCGATGCCTTGGCGTCCGGGCACCGGCGCCGCCCTAGCATGCCGCCCCATTCACCACTGCCCCTGCAGGAGAAGGCCATGAACAAGGCACGACGCATCCTCACCTCCATCCTCATCTCGTCGCTCGTCTTCAGCAGCACCGCACACGCGACCCCGCTGATCAGCACCGAGCAGGCCGCCGCCGCACTGGCGCCCGCCGCGCACAGCGAGGCCCACGCCAAGCTGCACGCCGCGCTGGACCGCGCCGACCTGGCCGCCATGCTGCAGGCCCGGGGCGTGTCGGCCGACGAGATGCGCGCCCGCGTCGACGCGCTGACCGACGCCGAGGCCAGGCAAATGGTGCAGCAGATCGACCAGGACCCCGCCGGCGCCAGCGACGTCGTGGGCGTGCTGTTCACCGTCTTCATCATCCTGCTGGTGACCGACATCCTCGGCCTGACCAAGGTCTTCCCGTTCACGCGCTCGGTGCGTTGATCGCGCGGCTCGCCACGGCCACCGCCGCGCTGCTGCTGTCCGGCTGCGCGGCGCTGTTCACGCCACCGCAGACCGCAGCGCTGCTGCAGCAGCCGCCGGCCGACCTGCCGGCACGCGTCGAGCGCGTCGAAGTGCCCTTCTATGCGCAGACGCGCGACCACTGCGGCCCCGCCGCGCTGGCGACGGCGCTCGCCGATGTAGGTTTGCCTGCCGATCCCGAGCGGCTGGGCGACGCCATCTTCCTGCCCGCCCGCGGCGGCACGCTGCAGCTTGAGATGCTGGGCGGCGCACGCCGCCAGGGCGCGCTCGCAACCCGGCTGCCGCGCGAGCTGCAGGCGCTGCTGCGCGAGGTGGCGGCCGGCCACGCCGTGGTGGTGCTGCAGAACCTCGGCCTGGATTTCGCACCGCGCTGGCACTACGCCGTCGTGGTGGGCTACGACCTGCCGCGCCGCGAGTTGCTGCTGCGCAGCGGCACGACGGCGCGCGAGGTGATGGCGCTGCGCACCTTCGAATACACCTGGGCCCGCGCCGGCCGCTGGGCCATCGCTGTGCTGCCGCCCGGACGCCTGCCGGCCACCGCGCTGGAGACCGACGCGCAGGACGCAGCACTGGGCTTCGAGCGCGCCGCGCCGCCGGCCCGCGCCGCGCTGGCCTGGCGCGCGCTGCTGGCACGCTGGCCCGGCAACCTGCTGGCCGGCATCGGCCTGGGCAACACGCTGAACGCGGCCGGCGATGCGGCCGGCGCACGCGCCGCGTTCGAGGCCGTCGCGCAGCGGCACGACAGCGCCGTCGCCTGGAACAACCTGGCGCTGCTGCGCCTCGATGCTGGTGACCGCGCGGGCGCACGCGACGCGGCCGAACGGGCACTGCGCCGCGCTGAGGCGGCCGAGCCTGCTTGGGCCGCTGCGGCCCGCGCCACACTGGCGACTATCGACACCCCGAAATAAGCGCCTGCGCGGCTACAGTCGCGCGCATGACGTCCTCTGCTGTAGCCGCCCAGCGTCCGCCCGCCACGCTGTCCATTGCCTGGCGACAACTGTTGCGGGATTGGCGGGCCGGCGAGCTGCGGCTGTTGATGCTGGCCGTGGCGCTGGCCGTCGCGGCGCTGTGCGCGGTGGCCTTCCTGTCGGACCGGCTGGACCAGGGTCTGCGCCGCGACGCGGCCCAGCTGCTGGGGGGCGACGCGGTCGTCGCCAGCGACCAGCCGACGCCGCAGGCCATCCTGGACCTCGCCGCCGAGCACCAACTGACCACCGTGCGCAGCGCCAGCTTCCCGAGCATGGCGCGCGCCGACGACGCGCACGGCGGCGAGAGCCGGCTGGTGGCCGTCAAGGCGGTCAGTGCGGGCTATCCACTGCGCGGCAAGATCACGCTGCGCGATGCCCTGCCCGGCCGCGCCGGCGCACCGGCCGCCGGCGAGGTCTGGGCCGACCCGGCCGTGGCCGACGCGCTGGGCCTGAAGCTGGGCGACCCGCTGCTGCTGGGCGACGCCACGCTGCGCCTGGCCGCCCTCATCCAGAACGAACCCGACCGCGGTGGCGGCTTCATCAACTTCGCGCCGCGCGTGATGCTGACCGAGGCCGACCTGGAAGCCACGCGCCTGGTGCAGCCGGCCAGCCGCCTGACCTACCGGCTGGCCGTCGTGCCCGGCCCCGGCGCGACGCCGGATGCGGTGCGGCGCTTCGTGAGCGCCGCCGCGCAACTGGTCGAGAAGGACAAGCTGCGCGGCGTGCGGCTGGAGTCGCTGGAGGCGGGCCGGCCCGAGATGCGCCAGACGCTGGACCGCGCGGCGCGCTTCCTGCGGCTGGTGGCCATGCTGTCGGCGCTGCTGGCCGCGGTGGCCGTGGCGCTGGCGGCGCGCGACTTCGCCGCGCGCCACCTGGACGCCTGCGCGATGCTGCGCGTGCTGGGCCAGCCGCAACGCCGCATCGCCTGGGCCTATGGCCTGGAGTTCCTGCTGGCGGGCCTTGCCGCCAGCTTCGTCGGCGTGCTGGGTGGCCTGGCGCTGCACCAGGTCTTCGTGTCGCTGCTGGCCGGCCTCATCAACGTGACGCTGCCGGTGCCCAGCGTCTGGCCGGCGCTGCTGGGCCTGGGCCTGGGCCTGTCGCTGCTGCTGGGCTTCGGCCTGCCGCCGGTGCTGCAGCTGTCCGCCGTGCCGCCGCTGCGCGTGATCCGCCGTGACCTGGGCGCGCCCAAGGCCGGTTCGCTGCTGGTGCTGGGCGCGGGCGTGGCCGGCCTCGCGGCCATCCTGGTGGTGCTGGCCGGCGACATGGTGCTGGGCGCCATCGCGGCCGCCGGCTTTGCCGGCGCGGTGCTGGTGTTCGCCGCGCTGGCCTGGGTGGCCGTGAAGCTGCTGCGCCGCATCGTGCCCACCAACGTCAGCGGCGCGGGCGTGCCGCGCTGGCTGCTGCTGGCCACGCGCCAGGTCGCCGCGCGGCCGGGCTTCGCGGTCATGCAGGTGTCGTCGCTGGCCGTGGGCCTGCTGGCGCTGGCGCTGCTGGTGCTGCTGCGCACCGACCTCATCGCCAGTTGGCGCCAGGCCACGCCGGCCTCGGCGCCGGACCGCTTCGTCATCAACATCCAGCCCGACCAGGGCGCGGCCTTCCGGCAGACCCTGGATGCCGCCGGCGTGAAGGACTACGACTGGTATCCCATGATCCGCGGCCGCCTGACGGCCATCAACGGCGAGGCGGTGCAAGGCAGGAAGTTCAGCGAGGACCGCGCCCAGCGCCTGGCGGAGCGCGAGTTCAACCTGAGCCACACGGGCGACATGCCGACGCACAACCAGCTGGTGGGTGGCCGCTGGGGTTCCGCCGCGCCGGGCGAGACGGGCCTGAGCGTTGAGGAAGGCCTGGCGCAGACGCTGGGTCTGAAGCTGGGCGACACCATGGCCTTCGACATCGCCGGCCAGCCGGTGCAGGGCCGCGTCACCAGCCTGCGCAAGGTGGACTGGTCGTCCATGCGGGTCAACTTCTTCGTGCTGTTCGAGAAGGCCGAGCTGCCGGAGCTGCCGGCCACGCAGATCGCCGCCTATCGCATGCCGGCCGGCGCCCAGCTGGACCGCGAGCTGGCGCGGCAGTTCCCCAACCTGACCGTCATCGACGTGTCGGCCCAGCTCAACCAGGTGCAGGGCGTGCTGAACCAGGTCATCCAGGCCGTGCAGTTCCTGTTCGGCTTCACGCTGGCGACCGGGTTGGTGGTGCTGATCGCGGCGGTCAGCAGCACGCGCGAGGCGCGCATCCGCGAGTTCGGGCTGATGCGCGCTTTGGGCGCGCCCTCCTCGCTGCTGGCGCAGGTGCAGCGCGCCGAGCTGCTGGGCGTGGGCGCGCTGGCCGGCTTCCTGGCCGGCGGCGTGGCGCTGCTGCTGGCGGCGCTGCTGTCGCGTTACGTGTTCGAGTTCGAATGGCAGATCAAGCCCTGGGTGCCGCTGGTCAGCGCCGCCTGCGGCGCGCTGCTGGCCTGGGGCGCCGGCTGGTGGAGCCTGCGCGGCGTGCTGCAGCGCCCGGTGGTGCAGACGCTGCGGGAGGCGCAGGCGGAATGAGGCCCTTGACGGCCCGCGAGGTCGGCCGCTATCTGGCGCTGTCGGCCGGCATCACGGCCGTCTACTACCTGCTGGCCCGGTTGGGCTTGCTGATGGTGCTGCCCCCCTACCAGGTGGCGCCCATCTACCCGGCCGCCGGCTGGGGGCTGGCGGTGCTGCTGGTGGGAGGGCTGCGCTACCTGCCGGCGGTGGCGCTGGGCTCCTTCGTCGTGCAGGCCACCATGCTCAGCGAGATGTGGGCCGACGTGCTCCCGTTGGCGCTGGGCATAGGCTGCGGTGCGGCGGCGCAGGCGGCCGTCGGCACGCTGCTGATGCGGCGCTGGTGCGGCCGGCCGCTGGTGCTGGCGTCGCCGCGCGAGGTGGCGGGCTATCTGGCGGCTGCGGTGCTGGCCGGCTGCGTGAGCCCCAGCGGCGCGACGCTGCTGCTGCGCATGGCAGGCATCATCGAGACGGCGCAGATGGACCTGGTCTGGGTCGTCTGGTGGACGGGCGACCTGATGGGCGTGCTGATCGCCACGCCCATCACACTGGCGCTGATCGGCCATCCGCGCTCGGCCTGGGCCACACGGCGCCTCAGCGTGGGCCTGCCCATGCTGCTGACCACGCTGCTGGTGGGCCTGGGCGTGGCGGCCACGGTGGAATGGGACCGTCAGCGCAACCGCGCCGACTTCACCCGCGACGCCACCAGCGCGGCGCAGGCGCTGGCCGGCCGGCTGCGCGAACCGCTGCTGGCGCTGGAAGGCGCACACGGCCTGCTGAAGATCAAGGCCCAGCCCGCGCGCGACGAATGGGAGCGCGCGACGCGCGGCTTCCTGACCGAGGACAGCCCGCTGCTGGCGCTTGGCATGGCGCGGCGCGTGGCACGCGAGGACCTGGGCAGCTTCAACGCCGAGGCCGCGGCCGATGGCCTGCCCGACTACCAGGCCCGCGACCGCACCCGCGCCGGCGACCTCAGGCCCATGCCCGACGAGGACATGATCGCGATCCGCCTCATCGAGCCGATGTCGCGCAACGCGGTGGCGCTGGGCGTCAACATCCGCACCATCCCCGGCGCGCGCGCTGCGGTGGAGCGCGCGATGGAGACCGGTCGGGCCAGCGCGTCGGCCGGTTTCCAGCTGTCGCAGGACAAGGAGGGCGCCATCGGCGTGGTCGTCTACCAGCCGGTGCGCAGCGGCCCGGGGCCGGCCGACCGCGTTGCCTTCGCGACGCTGCGGCCCGACCTGCTGTTGTCGCGGCTGTCCGCGCAGTGGTCGCCGCAACTGGGCGGCTGCCTGGTCGATCTGGAGGCCGATGCCGTGCACAAGCGGCTGGCGGGGCGGCTGGGCTGCGAGGCGGTGCAGCGCACCGCAGGCGCCGCACTGCCGCTGGTGAGGCTGCCGCTGAACTTTGGCGGCCGGGCCTGGGAGGTGCGCATCTACGACCTGCCCGGCCAGGTGCCTCCGGCCGGCCGCAGCTGGGCGTTCGCGCTGGTGGGCCTGCTGTCCACGGCCATGGTGGGCGCGCTGCTGCTGCTGATGTCGGGCCGCACCCAGCATGTGGAGGCGCTGGTGCACGAGCGCACCGCGGCGCTGGAGCGCGAGATCGCCAGCCGCGCCGAGGGCGAGCAGGCCCTGCGCCAGAGCGAGCAGCGCTTTCGGAGCATCTTCGAGACGGCCCCCATAGGCATCGCCTTCACCGATCTCGACGGCGGCTTCCAGGAGGTCAACGCGCGCTTCTGCAGCCTGGTGGGCTACTCGGCCGAGAAGCTGATCGGCCGGCGCTCCATTGACGTGACCCACCCCGACGACCGCCGCGAGGACATCCGCCAGGGACGCCGCCTGATCCGCGGCGAGATCCCTTTCTACCGCCGGCTCAAGCGCTACGTGGCCAGCGACGGCAGCGTTGTGCATGCCCGCGTGCTGGTCAGCCTGCTGCGCAACACCGACGGCCGGCCCTACCGGCTGGTGGGTGTGGTGGAGGACATCAACGACCAGCTGCGCATGGAGGCGCTGGACCGCGCCCGCGAGGCTGCCGAGGCGGCCAATCACGCCAAGAACGAGTTCCTGTCGCGCATGAGCCACGAGCTGCGCACGCCGCTGAACGCCATCCTCGGCTTCACGCAGCTGATGCAGATGGACGCGGCCGAGCCGCTGCAACCGGGCCAGCGCGACCGCACGCGGCAGATCACGCAGGCCGGCTGGCACCTGCTGGAGATGATCAACGACATCCTGGACCTGTCGCGCATCGAGGCCGGCTCGCTGCGGCTGGACCCGGCGGTGCTGGAGCTGCCGCCGCTGCTGGGCCGGGCGCTGTCCCTGGTGCAGCACAGCGCGGCGGAGCACGGCATCGCCATCGTCCAACGGCTGGACGATGGCGCACAGCGCCTGATGGGCGACCCGACGCGCGTCACGCAGATCCTGACCAACCTGCTCAGCAATGCCGTCAAGTACAACCGTGCTGGCGGCAGCGTGGACATCGAGGCGCACAGCCCCGAACCGGGCTGGGTGGAGGTGGCCGTCAGCGACACCGGCCTGGGTCTGAGCGACGAGCAGCGCGCGGCACTGTTCCAGCCCTTCAACCGGCTGGGGCGCGAGCACAGCGGCCTGCCGGGCACCGGCATCGGCCTGGTCATCAGTCAGCGCCTGGCCGAGATGATGGGCGGCAGCCTGCGCGCCGAAGCGGTCCAGGGCCCCGGTGCCCGCTTCGTGCTGCGCCTGCCGGCCGGCGGCGCGCAGCCGCTGGCGCCGCACGAGACTCTGCCGGGCGAGCTGGACCCGCCGCGCGCCAGCCCGCAGCGCCGTGTGCTCTATGTGGAGGACAACCCGCTGAACGTGGAGGTCATGCGGGGCATCCTGGAGCAGCGCCCGGGGCTGGAGCTGGAGATCGCCACCACCGCCGAGGCCGGCAAGCGGGCGCTGTCCGAGCGGCTGCCGGCGCTGCTGCTGCTGGACTGGCAGCTGCCCGACGGCGACGGCCTGGTGCTGCTGCGCCACCTGCGCGACCTGGGTGGCACGCCGCCTCCGGTCATCGTCGTGTCCGCCAACGCCCAGCCCGAACAGATCGCGCTGGCTCAGACCGCCGGCGCCCGGCACTACCTGACCAAACCACTGGACGTGCGCGAACTGCTGGCCCTGGTTGACGAATTGTTGGCACCGGCGGGCGGGCCGGAGCGGGCAGAATGAAGGCCTCCCTCCTCTCCCAGTGCAGCGTCCGATGAGCTCCACCGACCTCGTTCCCAGCAGCGGCGCCCAGGCCGTCCAGACCGTCGCCCGCACGGACGACCGTCAGTTCCTGACCTTTCGCATCGGCGCCGAGGAATACGGCCTGGACATCCTGCGCGTGCAGGAAATCCGCTCCTACGAGGCGCCCACGCGCGTGGCCAACGCGCCGGCCTTCGTGAAGGGTGTCGTCAACCTGCGCGGCGTCATCGTCCCCATCCTGGACATGCGCATCCGCCTGGGCCAGCCCGGCGAGTACAACGCCTTCACCGTGGTCATCGTGCTGAACGTGGCCGGCCGGGTGGTGGGCATCGTCGTGGATTCGGTGTCCGACGTGCTGGCGCTGAGCGCAGAGGAGATCAAGCCCCGCCCCGAAGTGCCGGCCGCGATGGACGCCCGCTTCATCACCGGCCTGGGCAAGATCGGCGAGCGCATGCTCATCCTGCTGGACATCGAGGCCATGATCAAGAGCCCCGATTTCGGCCTGGTGGACTGAGCCCGACCCTGCATGAGTTAGTGGCCGCTGACTGTTGCGGCCTTGGAAATACTGCATTCCATCGTCACCCTCGCAAGACTTAGCACTCGACGATTCAGAGTGCTAATATCTCCTTCACCGCTGCATCCCACGCGGCGGCTTGCTAGGAATCAAGACGATGTCTGCTGCTAACGCCATTGCCGTCCGCGACCCTTGGGCCCTGGTGCCCTCGCTGGGCAATCTGGACGCCTACATCTCGGCCGTGAATCGCCTGCCGCTGCTGACGGCCGAGGAGGAGTCCTCCGCCGCCCGCAAGCTGCGCGAGACCGGCGACCTGGAGGCTGCCGGCCGGCTGGTGCTGTCCCATCTGCGCCTGGTCGTGTCCATCTCGCGCCAGTACGTGGGCTATGGCCTGCCGCAGGGCGACCTGATCCAGGAAGGCAATGTCGGCCTGATGAAGGCGGTCAAGCGCTTCGACCCCGACCAGGGCGTGCGCCTGGTCAGCT
>CBFGPX010000039.1:0-23277 GCA_965650725.1 uncultured Comamonadaceae bacterium
GCATGCGGGCGCGGTAGGTGGCGGCCAGCACCAGCTGGAAGCGGTTGGGGATCTTGGTCAGGCAGTCTTCGACGGTGATGCGGGCCATGGTTTTCCTTGGGTGAAGCGCGATCAGGGCAGATCGAGCGCCTGAAAGACGGCAGAGCGGTTGCGCCGCTGAGCCGCGTATTTTAGCCGCTGCGCGTGGACGATGGTTTTGAGGTCGAAGACGGCGGTGTCAAACACCGCATTGACGACGACGAAATCGAAGTGCTGCGCCTGGGCCACCTCCACGCGCGCGGCGTTCATGCGCTTGGCGATGACCTCGGGCGCCGTGTCGCCGCGGCGGTTGAGCCGCAGGCGCAGCTCGTCCCAGCTGGGCGGCAGGATGAAGATCAGCACCGCGTAGGGGAACAGCTGCTTGATCTGCAGCGCGCCCTGGTAGTCGATCTCCAGCACCACGTCCTCGCCGTGCTGCAGCCGGTCCTCGATGCCGGCGCGCGAGGTGCCGTACAGGTTGCCGTGCACCTCGGCCCACTCGAAGAAGTCGCCACGGTCCGCCATCGCTCGGAACTCGTCGGGTGCGATGAACCAGTACTCGCGCCCGTGCTGCTCCTGGCCGCGCGGCGCGCGCGAGGTGTGCGAGATGGACACGGCCAGCTTGGAGTCCAGCTCCAGCAGGGCCTTGACGAGGCTGGATTTGCCCGCGCCGCTGGGCGCGGCAACGACGAAGAGATTGCCGGGATATTCCATGGATGCGTGAGGCCAGGCTCCGACGGGGAGCGCAGCGCCGGTCAAATCGACACTTTAACCACGCCCGCGCCGGCTCAGCCCGCCAGGCCCAGCAGGCGGCCGCCCTGGGACAGCGTCAGGCCCAGCAGCGCGCAGCCGCCCAGCACCGGCATCACGCCCAGTCTGAAGCGGAACAGTGCCAGGCCTGCACCCAGGGCAATGCAGGCCGAGATCCCGTCGAAGCGGCCGGACCCGCCGTCGGGCCACAGCACATGCCAGGCGAAGAACACCGCCAGGTTCAGGATGACGCCCACCACGGCGGCCGTGATGGCGGTCAGCGGTGCGGTGAACTGCAGCTTGCCATGCGTGGACTCGATCAGCGGCCCGCCCGCCAGGATGAAGACGAAGGAGGGCAGGAAGGTGAAGAAGGTGACGACGCAGGCCGCCGCGGCGCCGGCAAGAAAGAGGGTGTCCGGCCCGAACAAGGCCTTCGTCCAGCCGCCCACGAAGCCGACGAAGGCCACCACCATGATCAGCGGCCCCGGCGTCGTCTCGCCCAGCGCCAGGCCGTCGATCATCTGCGCGCCGGTCAGCCAATTGTGCTGCTCCACGGCGCCCTGGTACACATAGGGCAGCACCGCGTAGGCGCCGCCGAAGGTCAGCAGCGCGGCCTTGGTGAAGAACCAGCCCATCTGCGCCAGTGCGCCGTGCAGGCCCTGCGTCAGCGCCAGCACCGCCATCGCGGCGGCCCACAGGCCCAGGCCCGTTGCCAGCACGCGCAACAGCCGGCTGCGGCTGAAGCGGGCGTGCGGCGGCGTGGGCGTGTCGTCGTCGATGACGGCCGGCCCCCAACTGTGCGGCGCCGGGCCCTGGCCGCCCCCCAGCGCGAAGACCCGCGGCGCCCGCCGCCCGCCGAAGTGGCCGATGAGGGCAGCCCCCAGCACGATGAGCGGGAAGGGCGCACCGAGCGCAAAGATGGCGACGAAGGCGGCTGCCGCGATGCCCCACAGCCAGCCGTTCTTCAGTGCCCGCGTGCCGATGCGGTGCGCGGCATGCACGACCAGCGCCGTCACGGCCGGTTTCAGGCCGTAGAAGATCCCGGCCACGACCGGCAGCTGACCCCAGGTCAGGTAGACCCAGGACAGCGCGACGAGGATGAACAGCGACGGCAGCACGAACAGCGCGCCGGCCACGAGGCCGCCCCAGCTGCGGTGCATCAGCCAGCCGATGTAGGTGGCCAACTGCTGGGCCTCGGGGCCGGGCAGCAGCATGCAGTAGTTCAGCGCATGCAGGAAACGCTTCTCGCTGATCCAGCGGCGGCGCTCCACCAGCTCCGTGTGCATGATGGCGATCTGGCCGGCCGGCCCGCCAAAGCTGATGAAGCCCAGCTTGAGCCAGAAGCGCAGGGCTTGCCGGAATCCGACGGGGTCGTGGGGCGAGGTGATGGCGGGATCTCCAGGGGGCTGCAGCCCGCAATGTAGGGCCGACGCGGCTGCGCTGGCCCTCTCTGTCCCCGCCGCGAGGTGGCGTGGATCGCCGTCGTTCACGGTGGGTGCTGGTCGGCCTGCTGGGTGTGTCGCCGCGGCTGCCGGCCCAGGCCGTCGCCCGCCGCGTCGAATTCGACAACGCGGGCGGCAACCATGTGCACGTGGTCCGACGCGATTTCGATGGCGACTTCGGCCGCGACGTGCTGGCGGAGCACTACCGTCGCGCGGCCGACCGCGGGCATCGCTGAGTCGCAGCGTTAAGATGAGAATAATTCTCATTCTTTTGTTTCCATCATGAACTCGCGCTCCCGCGCAACCGGCCGCACCGGCCGGCTGCCCCTGGTCTTGTCCGTCACTTCCATGGCCGCTGCCGCGTTGGCGGCCGCTCCGGCTCATGCCGCCGAGCCCAGCCTGCTGGACGCCGTGGTCGTCAAGGGCGAGCGGCAGAAGAGCTTCGCGCCCACGTCGGTGCAGGTGGGCGCCTTCCGGGACCAGGACCCGCTGGACGTGCCGCTGACGAACAACGCGATGTCGCGCGAGCTGCTGGATGCGCAGGGCGCGCAAGGCCTGTTCGATGCGCTGCGCAACACGGCCGGCGTGACGCGCTCGCAGGTCAGTGGCTCCACCTACGACAACCTGTCCATCCGCGGCATCCTGGTCGAGAACCGCGGCAATTACCGCCTCAACGGCAGCCTGCCGGTCATCAACCTGATCGACATCCCGCTGGAGAACAAGGAGCAGGTGGAGGTGTTGAAGGGCGCGTCGTCCATGTACTACGGCATGGTGCCGCCGTCGGGCATCGTCAACTTCGTCAGCAAGCGGGCCGGGTTGAAGCCGGTCACGTCACTGACCACCACGGTCAACGAGCACGGCGGCGTGAAGGCGCATGTGGACGTGGGCCGGCGTTTCGGCGGCGGCGACGCGATGGGCCTGCGCGTGAACGCCGCGGCCAGCCGCGAGGAGAACGGCATCCGCAACTTCGAGGGCCAGCGCGGCCTGCTGGCGGCGGCCTACGACTGGCGCGCATCGCCCACGGCCAACTTCAAGCTGGACCTGGAGCACTACCGTAAGAACGTCAGCGAGCAGGCCGCCATCACGCTGCCGGCCGCCGTCGGCGGCGTGCTCACCCTGCCGAGGGTGCCGGACAACAAGACCAACCTGGGCGCCGACTGGGCGCGCTATGACGCCGAGGCCACCAACGCGCTGGCGCGCGGCGACTTCGCGCTGGGCGACGCCTGGGTCGTCAGCGTGGAGACCGGCCGCGCCAAGACCAGCCGGGACCGCGTCTACACGACCTTCCAGAACTACAACAACGACACCGGCGCGGGCCGCGTCAACGTGTCGGTGCTGAAGGGTCAGGCCTACACCAACACCAACCACCGCGTGGAAGCCATCGGCCGCTTCGACACCGCCGGCCTGCAGCACGAGCTGACGCTGGGCGCCAGCTACAACCGTCGCGAGTCGGCCGGCTGGCGCAGTGGCAGCGCGCAGGCGGCGCAGAACCTCTACGCGCCCGTGGACATCGCCGAGGTGAGCCCCACGCTGGCTCAGGCCGGCTATCCGTCCGAGATCCGCGACCGCGGCATCTACGTGTACGACCGCATCGCCATCGGCCGCGACTGGCAACTGCTGGGTGGCGTGCGCCAGACCCGCTACCGCAGCGCCTCGCGCAACGCGACTTCCGCCACCACCTACACGGCCGACAAGGTCACGCCCAATGTGTCGCTGATGTGGAAGCCCACGGCCGACCTCAGCGTCTACGCCAGCCTGCTGCGCGGGCTGGAGGAAACCGGCACGGCGCCGCTGTCGGCCAGCAACGCCGGCCAGGTGCTGGCGCCGGCCGTCAACAAGCAGGCCGAGGTCGGCGTGAAGGCGCGGCTCGCGAAGACCGTGCTGCTGCAGACGGCGCTGTTCGAGATCCGCCGCCCGCAGACCACCACCGTCAGCGGCGTGTTCCAGGTGGGCGGCCTCAGCACCTATCGCGGTCTGGAAACCTCGGCCAGCGGCGAGCTGGGCCGCGACCTGTCCATCGTTGCGTCCGCCGTGCTGCTGGACGCCGAGATTTCGCGCGTGGGCACCAGCAACGCGAGCGAACTCGGCAAGACACCCGAGAACACGCCCAAGCAGACGCTGAGCCTGTTCGGTGAATACCGCGTGCCGCAGTGGCCGGGCCTGTCGCTGAACGCGGGCGTCTACCGCGTTGGCAAACGTGCGGTGAACAACAGCAACCAGGCTTGGATCCCGGCCTACCAGACCCTCTCGCTGGGCGCGCGCTACCAGACGCAATGGGCCGGCCAGGGCCTGAACCTGCAGGCCAACCTGGAGAACGCGGCCGACAAGGACTACTGGAGCACCGCGGGCAACGGCCTGCTGGGCGTGGGCGCGCCGCGCACGCTGCGCGTGACCGCCAAGCTGGATTTCTGACCGCCATGTCGCTGCCGAGCTTGCGGCGGGCCTGGCTCTGGCTGCATCGCTGGACCGGCCTGACGCTGGGCCTGCTGCTGGCGTTGGCGGCACTGCTGGGTGCGCTTTTGACGGTCGCCCGGCCGTTGGACCAGATCGCCCACGCGCAGCTGTTTCGCGTGCCGACGCCCGCCGCCGCGCCCGCGGCCCTGGAGCCGCTGCGCCAGCGTGTGGCCGCCGAGTTCGGCCCGCAGGCCACGCTGACGCTACGCCCGCCGCGCGAGGCGGATGAAAGCTTGCGCGTGCTGGTCAAGAGCGCCGCCTGGGAGGGCACGCTCTACATCGACCCAGCCAGCAACGCCGAACTGGGGCGGCGCGGCGAGGCCGAGGGCTTTGCCAACCTCGTGTTCGAACTGCACAGCGCGCTGCTGCTGGGCGACACCGGCAAGGCGGTGCTGGCCAGCGCGTCGCTGGCCTACCTGGCGCTGCTGCTCACCGGCCTCATTCTGTGGTGGCCGCGCACGCGGGCGCAGTGGAGGCATGCGTTCGGCCTGAAGCTCGACAAGGGCGCCACGCGCGCGCTGTTCGACCTGCACCGGCTGGGCGGCACGGTGCTGGGGCTGTTGATCGCCGTGTCCGTCGCGACCGGCGCGTGGATGGCTTGGCGGCCGCTGGCGCAGTGGGTCAGCGGCCTGGCCGGGCAGACGGCCGTGAAGCCGCCCAAGATCGGCAAGCCGCAGGGGCCGCGGCAGGCGCTGGACGCCCTCGTCGCCAAGGCCCGCGCGCAGTGGCCCGACGCCATGGTCGGCTATGTGCAGCTGGGCACCAGCGACGACCGGCCCGTGCGCGTGCGTCTCAAGCTGATCGACGACCCGCATCCCAACGGGCTCAGTTCGGTCTGGCTGCATCCGGTCGACGGGCGGGTGCTGCAGCAACGCCGCTGGAGTGAACTGGACCCCGGTGGCCGGGCCACGGCCTGGATCTACCCGCTGCACACGGGTGAGCTGGGCGGCCCCTGGCACATCGTCGCCACCGGGCTGTCGGGCCTGACGCTGTTCGGTCTCGGCGTCAGCGGTGCCTGGCTCTGGTGGCGGCGCCGACGCTAAGCAAAACTTCACGCGGCCTGAATTCGCTCGCGAGATTGATTGATGAACCGCTTCCAGTCGGGGTAATCTAGCTCGGTACCGTTTGTCTCCTCCACCCGCTCAGCGGTGGATTCCACCCTTCGGACCGCTCCGCGGCCGAAGGGTTTTTTCTGCCATCTCCAAGAACTCCAGGTCCTGGCGCGCGGCGGCGCGTTTGACCGCCAGGCGCCGGGGCAGGCGCGTATTGCCGCCCGCCCGGCGCGAGGGGCTGCTGACGCATTTCGTCAGGGGTGCTGCCTAACATGGCCGTCGCTACCCCCCAGCAGGAGCAAGGATGGAAACGAATGAACTGCACCGCGGCCGGCTGATCGACCATCTGCAACTGGTCGTTCGTGACCTGGAAGCCAGCTACCGTTTTTACGCGGCGGTCTTCAAGGTGCTGGAGATCCCCATCGGCGACAAGAACGACGAGTACTTCTGGGCCGACGAGCTGTTCGTGTCCACGGCCGACAGCAAGGCCGCCCAAGGCGAGCTGACCGGGCGTGTGCACCTCGCGTTCCAGGCCAGGGATCGTGCCGCCGTCGACGCCTTCCATGCCGCCGCGCTGACCGCCGGCGCGAGGGACCACGGCCCGCCCGGCGAGCGTCCCTACCATCCGGGCTACTACGCTGCCTTCGTGCTGGACCCCGATGGCAACAACATCGAGGCCGTCTTCCACGGCGAGGCCCGGCGCAGCGCGGCTTCGGTCAAGGTGACGTTCTGAACCGCGAACGCACATCTGCTCGGGCGCGCCTGGCTTCGATCACGGGCTCAATGCGCTAGCGATGCCCCTCGTCTGTGAAGCTCATCGACCGACCCAGGTGGCAGCCCTGTGCCTTGGCGATGCCCAAGGCGCGGACGGCTGAAAGCTCCGCGGCGGTTTCCACGGTCTCGGCCACGATGCCACAGCCGGTTGGGCCGCTGGGTTGTCGCCCGGTGCCCGTCGTCGCCCGGCATTACATCGAGGTACCGGCCTACGATCGCCTGGCAATCCCGCCGCTGACCGCGATTCCTCATGAGCTACACGCCCGCCTTGCAGCGCTACGACCGCCAACCCTATCGCCGCAGCGGTCGCAGCGGCCTGTTGCTGCCCACGTTGTCGCTGGGTCTGTGGCACAACTTCGGCGATGTCGACCGCTACGACACCGCGCGCGAGATGGTGCTGGGCGCCTTCGACCGCGGCATCACCCACTTCGACCTGGCCAACAACTACGGCCCGCCGCCCGGCTCGGCCGAGACCACGATGGGCCGGCTGCTGCGCGAAGACCTGCACGCCTACCGCGACGAGCTGGTCATCTCCACCAAGGCCGGCTACCGCATGAACCCGGGCCCCTACGGCGAGTGGGGTTCGCGCAAGTACATGCTGGCCAGCCTGGACGCGAGCCTGAAGCGGCTGGGCCTGCCCTACGTCGACATCTTCTACTCCCACCGCCCCGATCCGCACACGCCGCTGGAGGAGACCATGGGTGCGCTGGACCAGGCGGTGCGCAGCGGCCGGGCGATCTACGCCGGCGTCTCCAACTACTCGGTCGAGCAGACCCGCGAGGCCAGCGCCATCCTGCGCCGGCTGGGCACGCCCTGCGTCATTCACCAGCCGCGCTACAACATGCTGGACCGCCACATCGAGGGCGGTCTGCTGCAGACGCTGGCCGACGAGGGCATGGGCTGCATCGCGTTCTCGCCGCTGGCGCAGGGCATCCTGACCGAGCGCTATCTCGCCGCCGCCATCCCGGCGGACTCGCGCGCGGCCAAGGGTGGTTTCCTGAAACCCACCGACATCACGCCCGGCAAGCTCGCCGCCGTGCGGGCGCTGAAGGAACTGGCCGATGCGCGCGGCCAGACGCTGCCGCAGCTGGCGCTGAGCTGGGTGCTGCGCCATCCGGGCATGACGTCGGTGCTGATCGGCGCCAGCCGGTTGGCGCAGATCGATGACGCGCTGGGTGCGGCCAACGGGGCGCCGCTGACGGATGAGGAGCTGGAGACCGTGGAACGGGCGCTGGGCCTGGCGTAGCCGCAGGCGCTGGCGCTCTCCGTCAGGGCCGGGGTGCCGGTGCCAGCAACTGCCGGCGCGCTGCGTGCCAGCGCCACACGCGCGGCAGCAGCAGCACGGCGGCGAGGATCATCAGCAGGCCCAGCGACAGAGGCCGCTCGACGAACACGCTCCAGTGGCCGCTGCCGATGGACAGCGCATTACGACCCTGCGCCTCGGCCAGCGGGCCCAGGATCATGCCCACCACCACCGGCGCGGTCGGGAAGTCGAAGCGCCGCATCACCACGCCCAGCAGCCCCAGCGCCAGCATCACGTAGAGGTCGAAGGCGCTCTGGCGCATGCCGTAGACGCCCACCGTCGCGAAGATCAGGATGCCCGCGTACAGCTGCGGCCGCGGGATCTTCAGCAGCTTGACCCACAGGCCCACCAGCGGCAGGTTCAGCACCAGCAGCATCACGTTGCCGATGTAGAGCGACGCGATCAGCGCCCACACCAGCGTGGACGACGTGGTGAACAGCTGCGGGCCAGCCTGGATGCCGTAGTTCTGCAGCGCGCTGAGCAGGATCGCTGCGGTCACCGATGTGGGGATGCCCAGCGTCAGCAGCGGCACGAGAGTCGCCGTCACCGCCGCGTTGTTGGCGGCCTCGGGGCCGGCCACGCCCTCGATGGCGCCCGTCGTGCCGAACTCTTCCTTGTGCGCGCTGAGCTTGCGTTCGGTGGCGTAGCTCAGAAAGGTCGGGATCTCCGAGCCACCCGCCGGGATGGTGCCGAACGGGAAGCCGATGACCGTGCCGCGCAGCCAGGCTGGCCAGGAGCGCCGCCACTCGCGGCGCGTCATGTGCACGCTGCTGAGCTTGTTCAGGTCCTGGGTGCTGCGGCCCTCGTACAGCGCCGTGTACAGCGTCTCGCCGACGGCGAACAGGCCCACGGCCACCAGCACCGTCTCGATGCCGTCCATGAACTCGGGCACGCCGGCCGTGTAGCGCACCTGGCCCGTGATCTGGTCCAGCCCGACCAGGCCCAGCGCCAGGCCGATGAACAGCGCCGTCATGCCGCGCAGCGTGCTCTTGCCCAGCACCGCGCTGACGGTGGTGAACGCCAGCAGCATCAGCAGGAAGTACTCCGGCGGGCCCAGCGTGACGGCGAAGTCGGCGACGACCGGCGCGAACAGCGTCACCAGCACGGTGGCGACGGTGCCGGCCACGAAGGAGCCGATGGCCGCCGTGGCCAGCGCCGCGCCGGCGCGGCCGTTGCGGGCCATCTTGAAGCCCTCCATCGCCGTGACCATGGTGCCGGTCTCGCCGGGCGTGTTCAGCAGGATGGACGTGGTGGAGCCGCCGTACATCGCGCCGTAGTAGATGCCGGCGAAGAAGATCATCGACGCCGTGGGTTCCACCTGCGCCGTGATGGGCAGCAGCATGGCCACGGTGACGGCGGGGCCCAGGCCGGGCAGCACGCCGATGGCGGTGCCGATGACGCAGCCCAGGAAGGCCCACAGCAGGTTGATCGGCGTGGCGGCGGTGGCGAAGCCGCCCATCAGTTGGGTCCAGAGATCCGTCATGGCTGGTGCTCCTTCACAGCCAGCCGCTGGCCGTCAGGCCCGGCAGGTTGATGGCCAGCAGCTGGGTGAACAGCCAGAACACCGGCGCCGCGATGGCGATGCCGGTCAGCAGGTCGGCCAGCGCATGCTTGGCGCTGCCGCCCGCCTTGCCCTCGCCGATGCGCAGGCCGCGCACGGCCAGCGCAAAGCACAGGCCGCAGGCCAGGATGAAGCCCAGCGTCGTGATGAGGCTGGCGTTGGCGACCACGCCCGCCACCACCCAGGCCACCGCGCGCCAGTCGCCGCGCTCGGCACCGGACGGCGCCTCCAGCTCGCGGAAGCCGCCGCTGCGCGCCTCCCACACCAGCCAGCCGCCGCACAGCATCAGCACGACGGACACCAGCCAGGGCAGGGCGTTGGGGCCCACGCCGGCATAGCCCGCGTCGGACGAAATGGCCGTGGCGCCGAACGCCATGACGGCGCCGATGACGAGGACGCCGGCGCCCACCAGCGCCTGGCCGGCCGTGGAAGGGGTACTGCTCATGGCCGGCCTCAGATCATTCCGGACTTGACCATGATGGCCCGCAAGGTCGCGAACTCACGGTCGACAAACGCGTCGAATTCCGGGCCGGCCAGCAGCGCGGGCGTCCAGCCGTTCTTGGCTATGCTCTCCGCCCAGCTCTTGCTCTTGGTGGCCTGCACGACCAGCTCCGTCAGGGTCTTGCGCTGCTCGGCGCTGATGCCTGGCGGCGCATAGACGCCGCGCCAGTTGCCGATCTCGACGTTGATGCCCAGCTCCTTCAGCGTCGGCGCATTCAGCCCCTTGATGCGGGCGGGCGACGTGACGGCGAGGGCGCGCATCTTGCCGCTGTCCAGATAGGGCTGGAACTCGCTGAAGCCGCTGCCGCCTATGGTCACGTTGCCGCCCAGGATGGCCGCCGTGGCCTCGCCGCCGCCGCGGAAGGGCACGTAATTGATCTTGGCCGCGTCCACGCCTACCTCGCGCGCAATCATCGCCGCGGCGATGTGCTCGGTGGCGCCACGCGAGCCACCGCCCCACTTGACGCTGCCGGGGTCCTTCTTCAGCTGGTCGACGACGTCCTTCATCGTCTTCAGCGGCGAGGCCGCGTGAACGACGTAGACGTTGTACTCACTGATGAGCCGCGCGATGGGCGTGGCCTGCGTCAGGCTCACCGGCGGCTTGCCGGTGATGATGCCGCCCAGCATCACGGCGCCCATCACGAGCAGCGCATGCGGGTCGCCCTTGCTGGCGTTGACGAACTGGGCCAGGCCCAAGGCGCCGGCCGCGCCGCCCTTGTTCTCGAACTGCACGCTGGACGCGAGGCCGGCGTCCTGCAGTGCCTTGCCGAGGGCGCGGCCGGTGGTGTCCCAGCCGCCGCCCGGGTTGGCGGGGATCATCATCTTCATGGGCACGCCCGCCGCCTGGGCCGCCGGCCAGGCGCCGGCGGCGGCCAGCGCCGCCAGGGACTTGAGGAAGGTGTCGCGACGCATGCTGGTCTCCTTGGTCTTGTCAGCTCAGAAAGAGTGATAGATGCCGGCTTCGAGGCCGCGCGAGTCGTCACCCAAGGCAATCGCTGATCCGCCCGGGATCAGGAACCGGCCTGTCTTGCTATTGTTGACCTGCGACAGCGTCGTGTAGAGCGAGGTGCGCTTGGACAGGTTGTGCACGTAGCCGACGGCGAACAGCTTGCCGGTGTAGTCCTCGCCGTTGGCACGGTTGCGCGAATGCGCGTTCACGTGGCTGACGCGGACGATGCCCGAGCCCAGCGCGTAGTGCGCGCCGATGACCCAGTTCTTCTGCTCGCGCGTCGTCTGCTTGCTGTTGTGGACCAGGCCCAGCAGCTTCAGCGCGCCGACCGTGTAGCTGCCGCCCAGGTTGAAGACCTTGAACTTGTCGCCGGCCGCGGTGTTGGTTGTCTCCGACAGGCCCAGCGCCACGTCCAGCCCCTTGCCCGCGTAGCCGAGGCGCGCACCCACGTAGCGGCCCGTGGAGCCTTCGCCGGCAGCCACCATGGCCTGGCCGTAGACGCCGCCCAGGCCCTCGGGCAGGAAATAGCCCACCGAGTTGTCGGAGCGGATCACGGTCTTGGCCGTGCCCGATACGCCGTCGAAGCCGTAGACCAGGTTGCTGGCCGCGCCCACGCCGTTGGTGCCGAAGGCGTTGAAGCGGCTGATGTTCCAGAACGTGGGCGTGTAGTCACGCCCCAGGCGCAGCTCGCCGGCGTCCTTGCTCGCCAGGCTCACCGTCGCGCGGCGTCGCCAGTCGCCGCCGGCGCCGGTGTCGGGGCCGATGGCGCCTTCCAGGTGGAAGCCGGCGCTCAGGCCGCCCCCGAGGTCCTCCTTGCCGCGGAAACCGATGCGACTGGTCTGCAGGCCGTCGATGCTCTCCAGGTTCAGCGTCTTGCTGCCGTTCTTGAGGCGCTGCACGCCAACGTCGAACACACCGAACACGGTCACGCTGGACGATTGGGCGGCGGCCAGCGTCGAGGCGGCCGAGAGCAGCGCTGCGGCGAGCCGCTTCGCGGGGAAGTTCATGGGTGTCTCCTGTCTTGTTTGGACTTCCATGCTCGACAGCCAGGCTGTCAATCCGCTGTCCATTCGGTCGGGGTAAACCTCAGCCTCGGAGCAGGGGCACGCCGGTGCTAGCCTGCCGGTCATGAAGTTGCTGGTCATCGAAGACAACGCCGCGATGCAGACCACGCTGCAGCGCTCGTTCGAGCGGCGCGGTTTTCGCGTCAGCATCTGCGACGACGGCGCCAAGGCCCTGAATCGCTGGCAGGCCGCCGTGCCCGACGTGGTGCTGCTGGACCTGAGCATGCCCGGCCAGGACGGCCTGGATGTGCTGGCCCAGGCGCGCGCCGCCGGGCTGACGACGCCGGTCATCATCATCACGGCGCGAGGCACGCTGGGCGACCGCATCCTGGGCCTGAACACCGGCGCCGACGACTACCTGCCCAAGCCCTTCGACCTGGACGAGCTGGAGGCTCGCATCCGCGCGCTGGTGCGCCGCCAGGGCCAGGCCAGCGACGCCGGCCCGCGCGCCATCGATACGCCCAGCTTCTGCGGTCTGCGTGCCGACGCCGAGAGCGGCGCGGTCTACCACCACGGCCTGCCGCTGGAGCTGCCGCCGCGCGAGGCGGCCCTGCTGCGCGCGCTGCTGGTGCGGCCGGGCCAGGCCGTGGCCAAGGACAAGCTGTTCGACATCGTCTTCGCCGATGCCGCCGACGCCCAGCCCGACGCCATCGAGGTGGTGGCCTACCGCCTGCGCAAGCGGCTGGCGGCGACGGATGCCAAGCTGGTGACGCTGCGCGGTCTTGGCTACCTGCTGCAGGCCGATGACTGAGCTGGCCCGGCGCTGGCGCGGGCTGTCCATGCGGGCCCGGCTGCTGTGGGGCATCCTGCTGCCGGTGGGGTTGGTCGTGGCGATCAACACGGTGAGCCTGTACCGCGACTCGCTGCAGGCGGCCGACACCGCCTACGACCGCACGCTGCTGGCTTCGGCCAAGGCCATAGCCGAGCTGCTGGGCGTGGACGGCAGCGGCGAACAGGCGCGGCTGGTGGCCGCCGTGCCCTATGCGGCGCTGGAGGCCTTCGAGACCGACAGCCGCAGCCGGCTGTACTTCAAGGTGCTGGGATTCAAGGGCGAGATGGTGTCGGGCTACGAGGACCTGCCGCGCTGGCAGGGCAAGCTGCCCGACCAGGGCGCCTACCCGGCGCTGGTGGACTTCTACGACGACCACTACCGCGGCGAGCCGGTGCGCATGGCCGTGCTGCTGCAGCCGGTGGCCGGCCAGACCGGCATGGGCCTGGCCACCATCCAGGTGGCCGAGACGCTGGACCTGCGCCGCGCGCTGGCGCGTCAGGTGCTGCTGCACACGCTGTGGCGTCAGGCGGCGCTGCTGGCGGTGATCGCTGTCGTCGTGTGGGCCGTGGTGCAACGCGCCACGCGACCGGTGCGCGAGCTGAGCGCCGCGCTGCGGGCCCGTGACGCCGACGATCTCAGCCCGCTGCAGGCGCCCGGTCTGCCGGCCGAGCTGGCGCCGCTGATAGTCGCCACCAACGACGCGCTGGCCCGTCAGGCGCGCCTGCTTGAGCACCAGAAGCGCTTTGTGCGCGACGCGTCGCACCAGCTGCGCACGCCGCTGGCGGTGCTGAAGGTGCAGGTGCAATCGGCTCGCCAGGGCGATGTCGAGCCGCAGCAGGCGCTGGCCGAGATAGCCACGACGGTGAACCGCGCGACGCAACTGGCCAACCAGATGCTGGCGCTGGCCCGCGCCGAGCAGATGCGCCAGCCCGGCGAGGCGATGCCGGTGCAGGACTGGGCGGCGATCACGCGTGCGGTGGCCTTGGACCTGGCGCCGTTGATCGCCAAGCAGGGGCTGGATTTCGACATCCGCACCGAGCCCGCGCCGGTTGCCAGCCATGAGTGGGCGCTGCGCGAGCTGACGCGCAACCTGCTGCACAACGCCATCCAGCACACGCCGGCCGGCGGGCGGTTGGACATCACGCTGACGGTGCAGGCGGGGAAGGCGCACCTGCTCATCGCCGACGGCGGCCCCGGGATTTCGCCCGAGCAGCAGCAGCGGCTGTTCCTGCCCTTCGCCGTGGGCGACGCCGGCAAGGGCTCGGGCCTGGGCCTGGTGATCTGCCAGGCACTGGTGCAGACGCTGGGCGGGCAGATCGAGCTGGGCAATCGCCTGGATGGCGCCCGCGTGGCCGGACTGGATGCCCGGGTCGTCCTGCCGCTGTCAGGCCCCAGGTAAACCCGTCCGAAGGCGGCGTCAGGGTCTGCCTAGAATTTGCTGCACTGCACCCAGGAGGTTGACGCATGGCGACTGCCCGCAAGAAAGCGGCATCCACGACCGAGCAAGCCCAGGCCGGCGACGCCAAGCCGGGGCTGCGCATTCTCAAGAAGTACCCCAACCGCCGGCTGTATGACACGCAGACCAGCAGCTACATCACGCTGGCCGACGTGAAGCGCATGGTGCTGGAGGGCGTGGACTTCGAGGTCCACGACGCCAAGACACAGGAAGACCTGACGCGTTCCATCCTGCTGCAGATCATCCTGGAGGAGGAAACGGCCGGCGTGCCGATGTTCTCGACCGCGTCGCTGGCGCAGATCATCCGCTTCTACGGCCATGCGATGCAGGGCGTCATGGGCGGGCTGCTGGAGCGCCAGATGCAGGCCTTCACGGACATGCAGCAGCGCTTCACCGAGCAGACGCCCGGCTCGCCGTTCAGCCCCGACGCCTGGACCGGCCTGATGGGCGGCTATGCCGAGCAGTCCAAGACGCTGATGAATCAGTGGCAGGAACAGCTCAAAAACGCCGGCGCCATGTTCCCGTTCACGATGCCGCCGGGCAGCAAAAAGCCGTAAACCGGAGACATCGCCGAAAATACGGCGATGAACGAATCCGCCACCACCGCCGCTCCGGCCGCCGCGCCCAAGATCGGCTTTGTGTCCCTGGGCTGCCCGAAGGCCCTGACCGACTCCGAGCTGATCCTCACGCAACTGCGTGCGGAAGGCTATGAAACCTCCAAGACCTTCGCCGGTGCCGACCTGGTGATCGTCAACACCTGCGGCTTCATCGACGACGCCGTCAAGGAAAGCCTGGACACCATCGGCGAGGCGCTGGCCGAGAACGGCAAGGTCATCGTCACCGGCTGCCTGGGCGCCAAGGCCGGCGCCGCCAGCACCGACGCCGGCAGCCTGGTGCGCGAGATCCATCCCAGCGTGCTGGCCGTGACCGGCCCGCATGCGACGCAGGAGGTCATGGACGCGGTGCACACGCACGTGCCCAAGCCGCACGACCCCTTCATTGACTTGGTGCCCAGCTTCGGCGTGAAGCTGACGCCCAAGCACTACGCCTATCTGAAGATCAGCGAGGGCTGCAACCACCGCTGCTCGTTCTGCATCATCCCCAGCATGCGCGGCGACCTGGTGTCCCGGCCCATCGGCGATGTGCTGAACGAGGCCCGCGCGCTGTTTGAGAGCGGCGTGAAGGAGTTGCTGGTCATCAGCCAGGACACCTCGGCCTACGGCGTGGACGTGAAGTACCGCACCGGCTTCTGGGACGGCAAGCCGGTCAAGACCAAGATGCTGGACCTCGTCGCCCAGCTCGGCGAGATCGCCAAGCCGTTTGGTGCCTGGGTGCGCCTGCACTACGTCTACCCCTATCCGCACGTGGACGAGGTGCTGCCGATGATGGCGCAGGGCCTGGTGCTGCCCTACCTGGACGTGCCCTTCCAGCACGCCCATCCGGATGTGCTGAAGCGCATGAAGCGCCCGGCCAACGGCGAGAAGAACATGGAGCGCATCCTGCGCTGGCGCGAGGCCTGCCCGGAGCTGGTCATCCGCTCGACCTTCATCGCCGGCTTCCCCGGCGAGACTGAAGGAGAGTTCCAGTACCTGCTGGACTTCATGCAGGAAGCCAAGATCGACCGCGCGGGCTGCTTCGCGTACTCGCCGGTGGAAGGCGCCAGCGCCAACGACATCCCCGGCGCGCTGCCTGCCGAGGTCCGTGAAGAACGCCGTGCGCGCTTCATGGCCGTGGCCGAACAGGTCTCAGCCGCCAAGCTGCAGGCCCGCGTGGGCCAGACGTTGCAGGTGCTGGTCGATTCCGCCCCAGGCCTGGGCCGCAAGGGCGGCGTGGGCCGCTCCTACGCCGACGCGCCCGAGATCGACGGCACCGTGAAGATCCTGCCGCCCGAGAAGGCCAGCAAGACGATGAAGGTGGGCGATTTCGTGCGTGCGCGTGTCGTCGCGGCGGACGGCCACGATCTGGTCGCCACCCTGGTATGACGCGCAAGCCGTCGACCCAGCTCATCCACCATCCCTACCGCGCGCCCGAAGGCTGGGCCGCGGTGCCCGTGCCGGTGGCCAAGGCGTCCACCGTGCTGTTCAAGGACACGGCCGACCTGCACAAGCCCCGGCCGCGTGACGGCCTGAGCTACCGCTACGGCCTGCACGGCACGCCGACCAGCTACACGCTGGCCGCGCGCCTGGCGACGCTGGAGCATGCCGAGCACTGCCTGTTGGTGCCCAGCGGTCTGGCGGCGGTGACGCTGCCGTCACTGGCCGTGCTGCGCCCGGGCGACGAGGTGCTGGTGCCGGACAACGTCTACGGCCAGAACCGCTACCTGACCGAATCATGGCTGCCGCAGTGGGGCGTCACGCACCGCTTCTACGACCCGTTGACGGTGCCGGAGCTGCGCGACAACACGAAGCTCGTCTGGCTGGAGGCGGCGGGGTCGATCACGCTGGAATTCCCGGACCTGCTCGGCACGCTGGCCGCCTGCCGCGCGCGTGGCATCACGACGGCGCTGGACAACACCTGGGGCGCGGGCCTGGCCTTCAACGGCTTCGAGCCAGCGCCGACGACGCATCCGGGCCTGGGGGCCGACATCGTCATGCAGGCGCTGACCAAGTACGCGAGCGGCGGTGCCGACGTGCTGATGGGCTCCGTCTGTACCCGCGACCGCAAGCTGCATGACCGGCTCAACCACGCCCATGAGCACCTGGGCTACGGACTGGGCCAGAACGACGTGGAGCTGGTGCTGCGCGGGCTGCCGACGCTGCAGCTGCGCTACGAGGCGCAGGATCGCGTGACGCGGCAACTGGCGAGCTGGATGGCCGGCCGGCCGCAGGTGGCGCAGGTCTTCCACCCCGCGCTGCCCGGCTCGCCGGGGCATGACAACTGGCTGGCGGTCGGTGGCGCCGGCGCGGCCTGTTTGTTCTCGGCGGTGTTCAAGCCCGCGTACAGCCCGGCGCAGGTCGATGCCTTCGTCGACGCACTGCAGCTGTTCGGCATCGGCTACTCGTGGGCAGGCCCGATGAGCCTGGCCGTGCCCTATGACATGAGCCGAAGCCGCGACCTGCCGCTGCCGTTCGACGGCGGCACGCTGGTGCGGTTTGCGATTGGCCTGGAAGACGGTGCCGACCTGCAGGCCGACATCGAGCAGGCGTTGTCAGCTTTGGGTTAGCCCTTCGCTGACACCTTGTGCCGCATCAGCTGGCCCTTCTCGCGTTCCCAGTCGCGCTTCTTCTCGGTCTCGCGCTTGTCATGCTGGGCCTTGCCCTTGGCCAGCGCGATGTCGGCCTTCACGCGGCCACCCTTGTAGTGCAGGTTCAGCGGCACGAGCGTGAAGCCGCGCTGCTCCACCTTGCCCACCAGCCGCTTGATCTCGGCCTTGTGCATCAGCAGCTTCTTGGTGCGGTCGGCCTCGGGTGTCACGTGCGTGGAGGCGCTGCGCAGCGCGTTGATGCGGCAGCCGATCAGGAACAGCTCGCCGTCCTTGATCAGCACATAGCCATCGGTCAGCTGGACCTGGCCCGCGCGTATGGCCTTGATCTCCCAGCCCGACAGCACCACGCCGGCCTCGAACTGCTCTTCGATGTGGTAGTCGTAACGGGCGCGGCGGTTCTCGGCGATGGACATGAAGTGGGATGTGGGGCCGAACGGCCTTCTTACAATCCCGGCATTCTATGAAGCAGGTCAAAAAGTCCGTTCTGCTCTGGTACACGCCGCAGGAGATGTACGAGCTGGTCACGCAGGTGGAGCGTTATCCCGAGTTCCTGCCCTGGTGCAGCAAGGTCGAGGTGCTGGATCAGGGCGCCGACACCGTCACCGCGAAACTGCATCTGGCCTACGCCGGCGTGCGTCATGCCTTCACCACGCGCAATGGCAATGAGGCCGGGCGCAGCGTGCGCATGGAACTGGTCGATGGCCCGTTCTCGCAGTTGAACGGTCTGTGGCAGTTCCTGCCGCTGAACAAGCCGGGCACGCAGGGCGAACCCACGGCCTGCAAGATCCAGTTCGAACTGAGCTACGCCTTCAGCAGCGGCGCGCTGGAGGCTGTGGTCAGCCCGGTGTTCGACCGCATCGCCAACACCTTCGTCGACAGCTTCGTGCAGCGCGCGGAAAGCCTCTACGGTGCGCGTTGAGCTGGTCTGGAGCCCGCAGGCCGGCGACGTGCAGCACCGCTGGCTGGAGTTGGAGCATGGCGCCACGATTGAATCCGCCCTGCGTGCCTGCACGGACTTCAGCCAGCCGGCCGGCGAACTCCGCGTCGGCATCTGGGGCCGCGTGCGCCCGCTGGACACGCCGCTGCGTGAGCGCGACCGCATCGAGGTCTATCGGCCGCTGACCGTGGACCCCAAGGAGGCGCGGCGACAGCGCTATGCCAAGCGCGGCGAGCGCATCGTGTCGCGCCACCGGCCCAAGGCCGGTGCCGGCGACAAGCGCTGAGTCAGCCGCCGCGGCACTCGGTGGTGATGACCTGGCGGGCCCGCTCCACCTCGGCGCGGCGCTGCGCATCTTCCATGTAGACGCGCTCGCCCTGCTCGTTGGTGCGGGTGATGCGGATGCCGCTCTGCAGGTCGCGCAGATAGGCCTGGGCGCGACCGCAGTTCTCGCGGCGTTCGGCGGCGAGGCGGCGTTCCTCTTCCTTCTGCTTGTTCTGCTCGCGGTCTTGTTCCTGCTTCTGGCGCGCGGCAGCGTCCTGTTCGGCCCGGGACGGTGCGCTGGCTGCCTGGCGTGCGGCGGGTGCCGGCGCGGCACTGGCCGCCTGGCCCGCCGGCACGACCACCACGTTGCGCGCGGGCGGGGCCGGGCGTTGCAGGATGTCCTTGTCGGGCGTGCCAAACGGCGGCGGTCGGTCGCTGTATTGCACGTTGCCCTTGGCGTCTTTCCACTTCCACTGCGCCTGGGCGGACGCGGCCAGCACCAGGCCGATCAAAGCGACGAAGAGGGGCTTGTGACGCATGGGGGCAGTGTAGCCGTGAGGTCGTCCGTATAATGCCGCTTTGCGTCTGGAGCTTTCCTCATGCGCCTTCTTGGCAAAGCGCTCACCTTCGACGATGTGTTGTTGGTGCCGGCGTTCTCCCAGGTGTTGCCCCGCGACACCAGCCTTGCGACCCGTCTGTCGCGCAACATCCCCCTGAACCTGCCGCTGGTGTCCGCCGCGATGGACACCGTGACCGAGGCCCGCCTCGCGATCGCGATCGCGCAGGAAGGCGGCATCGGCATCGTGCACAAGAACCTGACGGCCGAGGCCCAGGCGCGCGAGGTGGCACGGGTCAAGCGCTATGAAAGCGGTGTCGTGCGCGAGCCGCTGACGGTCAGCCCCGACGCCACGGTGCGCGACGTCGTCGAGTTGCAGCACCAGAACGGCTTCTCGGGATTTCCGGTCGTCGAGGGCAAGCGGGTCGTGGGCATCGTCACCGGTCGCGACGTGCGCTTCGAGACGCGCATGGACGCCAAGGTGCGCGAGATCATGACGCCCGCCGAGAAGCTCATCACCGTCAAGGAAGGCGCCTCGCTGAACGAAGCCAAGGCGCTGATGCACACCCACAAGCTGGAGCGTGTCGTCGTCGTCAACGACGCCTTCGAGCTGCGCGGCCTGATGACGGTCAAGGACATCACCAAGCAGACCAGCTTCCCGAACGCAGCCCGTGACAGCCACGGCGGCCTGCGCGTCGGCGCTGCGGTGGGCTTCGGCGAGGACACCGAGCAGCGCGTGGAACTGCTGGTCAAGGCCGGCGTGGACGCGATCATCGTGGATACGGCGCATGGTCACAGCGCCGGCGTGCTGGAGCGCGTGCGCTGGGTGAAGCGCAATTTCCCGAACGTCGATGTCATCGGCGGCAACATCGCCACGGGCGCTGCGGCGCTGGCGCTGGTCGAGGCGGGCGCCGATGGCGTCAAGGTCGGCATCGGCCCCGGCTCCATCTGCACGACGCGCATCGTCGCGGGCGTGGGCGTGCCGCAGATCACGGCGGTCGACAACGTCGCCACCGCACTGCGCGGCACCGGCGTGCCGGTCATCGCCGACGGTGGCATCCGCTACTCCGGCGACGTGGCCAAGGCCATCGCCGCAGGTGCCGACTGCATCATGATGGGCGGCGCCTTCGCCGGCACCGAGGAAGCCCCGGGCGAGACCATCCTCTACCAGGGCCGCACGTTCAAGAGCTACCGCGGCATGGGTTCCATGGGCGCGATGGCCAAGGGCAGCGCGGACCGCTACTTCCAGGCCGAGACGGGCAACAACCCCAACACGTCCAAGCTGGTGCCCGAAGGCATCGAGGGCCAGGTGCCCTACAAGGGTTCGGTCGTGCAGGTCATCTTCCAGATGGCCGGTGGCCTGAAGGCCTCCATGCACTACTGCGGCTGCGCGACGATTGCTGACATGCAGAACAAGGCCGAGTTCGTCGAGATCACGACGGCCGGCATGCGTGAAAGCCATGTCCACGACGTGCAGATCACCAAGGAAGCACCGAACTACCGCAGCGAATGAGCTGCTGACCGCACAAACGGGGCGACGCGAGATCGCCCCGTTTCTCTTTTCTGCAAACACGATGAGTCAGCCCCAGCAACGCACCCCGGCCATGGGTTTCATCATGGCCGCCGTGTTGATCGACATGATCTCCATCGGGCTGATGGTGCCGGTGCTGCCGCACATCGTGGGCACGTTCACGCACAGCAACGACGAGCAGACCTCGGCCTTCCTGCTGGTGACGATGGCCTTCGGCATCGCCAACTTCTTCGGCTCGCCCATCCTGGGTTCGCTCTCCGACCGCTTTGGCCGCCGGCCCGTGCTGTTGATCGGCTTCGCCGGTCTGGCACTGAGCTTCTTCGTCACGGCCATGGCTACCGCGCTGTGGATGCTGGTGGCGGTGCGGCTGTTCTCCGGCGCGATGCAGGCCAACATCGCCGTCGCCAACGCCTACGTGGCCGACATCACGGCGCCGGAAGACCGCGCGCGCCGCTTCGGCCAGCTGGGTGCGATGTTCGGCATCGGTTTCATCCTGGGGCCGCTGATCGGCGGCTGGTTGGGCCAGCGCGACATCCATTGGCCTTTCATCGCCGCTGGGTGCATGGCGGTCGTCAACTGGTGCTATGGCTGGTTCGTGCTGCCCGAGTCGCTGCCGCCGGAGCGGCGCACAGCCTTCAACTGGAAGAAGGCCAACCCGGTCGGCGCGCTGCGCGGGCTGGCGGCGCTGAAGGGCGTGGGCTCGCTGGTGCTGGTCATCGCGCTGTCGTCGCTGGCGCAGTTCATGTTGCACATGACCTGGGTGCTCTACACCAAGTTCAAGTTCGGCTGGGGCCCCAAGGAGGTCAGCTGGTCGCTGGCCTTGGTGGGCATCGTTTCCGTCATCAGCCAGGGCGTGCTGCTGAAGCCGCTGCTGGCGCGCTTCGGGCCGCAGCGCCTGGCGCTGATCGGCATGGGCTCGGCCTCGCTGGCCTATCTGGGCTGGGGCCTGGCCAGCGAGGGCTGGATGATGTACGCCGTCATCGGCCTCAACCTGCTGGGCGGTGTTGCCGCGGCGGCGGTGCAAGGCATCATTTCCAGCGCGGCACCGGCCAACCACCAGGGCCAGGCCATGGGCGCCGTGTCGTCGCTGAGCAGCATGATGGCCGTGCTGGGCCCCGTCATCGGCCTGACGCTGCTGGGCTGGGTGTCGCACCGTCCGGCCGGCGATCTGCTGATGGGCCTGCCCTTCTACACCTGCGCTGTGCTGCAGTTCATCGGCCTGATCGCCGCCTACCGCTTCTTCCATCGCCAGCGCCCCGCCTTGCAAACTGCCTGACAAACTGCCTGAAATACGCCATGCAACACGACAAAGTCCTCGTCCTCGACTTCGGCTCCCAGGTCACCCAGCTCATCGCGCGCCGCGTGCGCGACGCCTCGGTGTACTGCGAGATCCACCCGAACGACGTGTCGGACGACTTCGTCCGCAGCTACGCGCCCAAGGCCATCATCCTGAGCGGCAGCCACGCGTCCACCTACGAGGACCACGAGTTGCGTGCACCGCAGGCCGTGTGGGACCTGGGCGTGCCGGTGCTGGGCATCTGCTACGGCATGCAGACCATGGCCGTGCAGCTGGGCGGCAAGGTCGAGTGGAGCGACCACCGCGAGTTCGGCTACGCCGAGGTGCGCGCCCACGGCCACACGCAGCTGCTGGACGGCATCCAGGACTTCGAGACCCCCGAGATGCACGGCATGCTGAAGGTCTGGATGAGCCACGGCGACAAGGTCACCGTGCTGCCGCCGGGCTTCAAGCTGATGGCCTCCACGCCCAGCTGCCCCATCGCCGGCATGGCCGACGAGGCGCGCCGCCTGTACGCGGTGCAGTTCCACCCCGAGGTCACGCACACGCTGCAGGGCGAGGCCATGCTGCGCCGCTTCGTGCGCGACATCGCCGGCTGCAAGGGCGACTGGCAGATGGGCAGCTACATCGACGAGGCCGTCGCCAAGATCCGCGAGCAGGTCGGTGACGAGGAGGTCATCCTGGGCCTGTCCGGCGGCGTCGATTCCTCGGTGGCCGCAGCGCTGATCCACCGCGCCATCGGCGACCAGCTGACCTGCGTCTTCGTGGACCACGGCCTGCTGCGCCTGAACGAGGGCCAGATGGTGATGGACATGTTCGCCGGCCGCCTGCATGCCAAGGTCGTGCATGTGGACGCCAGCGCGCAGTTCCTCGGCAAGCTGGCTGGTGTGACCGACCCCGAGCGCAAGCGCAAGATCATCGGGGCCGAATTCGTCGAGGTGTTCCAGGCCGAGGCTGCCAAGCTGACCAATGCGAAGTGGCTGGCCCAGGGCACCATCTACCCTGACGTGGTGGAGAGCGGTGGCACCAAGACCAAGAAGGCCACGACCATCAAGAGCCACCACAACGTCGGCGGCCTGCCCGAGACGCTGGGCCTGAAGCTGCTGGAGCCGCTGCGCGAGCTGTTCAAGGACGAGGTGCGCGCGCTGGGCGTGGCGCTGGGCCTGCCGCCGGACATGGTCTACCGCCACCCCTTCCCGGGCCCTGGCCTGGGCGTGCGCATCCTGGGCGAGATCAAGAAGGACTACGCCGACCTGCTGCGCCGTGCCGACGCGATCTTCATCGAGGAGCTGCGCAACACCATTGACCCGGCCACCGGCAAGAGCTGGTACGCGCTGACCTCGCAGGCCTTCGCCGTCTTCCTGCCGGTCAAGAGCGTGGGCGTCATGGGC
>CBFGPX010000040.1:0-23235 GCA_965650725.1 uncultured Comamonadaceae bacterium
TGCCTTCCTCCTGGCCACATGGGCCGCAAAGCCGGAGACGAAGCCGCGCAACTGGTTCAACACCTTCTCCTCGGTGAGCTTGCCGTCGGCGTCGAAGGCCGCGCTGGCGTGCGACAGCATCAGCCGGCCGCCGAACCAGCAGTCGCAGCCGAAGGTGCGCAGCACGCTCAGCATCGCGTCCTGCGCCTGCACCGTGCCGAAGCCGCCCGGCGTCGCACCGATCAGCGCGGTCGGTTTGCCGCCGAACAGCCTGGCCCCCTCGCCACTGGGGCGGGACAGCCAGTCCAGCCCGTTCTTCAGCACGCCGGGGATGGAGTTGTTGTACTCGGGCGTGGCGATCAGCAGGCCGTCGGCCGCGCGTATGGCCTCGCGCAGCGTCGTCACGGCCTCGGGGATGCCTTGCGCCTCGACATCGCCGTCGTACAGCGGGATGCCGTGCAGCGTGCGCAACTCCAGCGCGACGCCGTCCGGCGCCAGTACGGCCGCGGCGCGCAGCAGCGCCGTGTTGTAGGAGGCGCGCCGCAGCGCGCCGCTCAGGGCGATGATCTTCATGGGGAGCTTCGCGACAGTGACAAGGCGATGATGCCAGCCTCAAGGAGCAAGACATGCATCTCTTCACCCTGCCCGACATGAGCTGCGGCCATTGCGTGGCCGCCATCACCGAGGCCCTGCGGGCCACCGACGCGCAGGCCCGCGTGGAGGTCGACCTGGCCAGCAAGACCGCCCGCGTCGACAGCGCCCTGCCCCGTGAGCCGCTGGCCGCCGCGCTGGCCGAGGCAGGCTTCACGCCGGCGCCCGACGACTCCCGCATTTGAGGGGGTTAGCCCCAAACCGGGGACAAGGGGAGGTGAGCCCTCCCCCTTAGCATCGCCGGCAATCTGACGAGGAGACCGCATGAACGCGCTCATCAAGAAGTTCTGTCTGACCGCCGCGCTGACGGCGATGACCGTGCCCGCCTGGGCGGCGCTGGCGTACACCGCCTCCGGCTCCTACAACGTGGGCCAGGGCAACATGGCCGCCCCCACCACCGGCTGCGGCACCCTCAACGGTCAGGACGCACTGGCGTTTGCCGGCCACGGCGACAACAACATCGTCGTCCATGCCTATGCCTGCGACGACGACGTCACCAACTTCGGCAGCCGCGCGTCCGGCGACAACAGCTTCACCGCCCGCGGTGTTGCCTCCATCAGCGGCATGCTGTTCACCGGCGAGGACGACAACTTCGAGTTCTTCATCAACCCGGGCGAGGTCGGCGCTTTCGGCAGCACGGCCTTCGGGTCGGGTGAGTTCCAGAAGGCCAGCCTGAAGATCAAGCTGATCATCGACGGCACCACCTACCTGGACGAGGCCTGGAGCGCCGAGATCGGCGCCGGCGGCTCCGACAGCGCTTCGTCCTACCAGTCCCTCGGCACCATGTCCGTGGGCTCCAGCGTGATGAACGGCGCGGGCTACTACAGCTTCGGCATCAATGGCGGCTTCTATTCACTGGACCTCGGCGAAGGCGAGCACGACATCTTCTATGAAATGGTCTCGGAGGCCTCGGGCCATGTGACGTCCACCAGCGTCTGCACGGCCGTGCTGCAGGACGGCGGCCGCCAAGAGGCCGCGCGCGCGGCCTTCGCGGCCGAAGGCCCCGTGTGGAACGAGGCCTTCACCTCGTATTGCGGCGCGGGCGCCCGCTCAGGCGACCCGCTGGCCACCAGCACCGACCCGATCGCGCGCGCCCAGGCGCTGGAACTGCCCGAACCCATGAGCGCCGGCCTGACGCTGACGGCCCTGCTGGCCGCCCTCGGCGTGCGCCGCCGCAGCACGAAACGCTGAGACCTCGCTGCGCAAAAGCAAGGCGGGCCCGAGGGCCCGCCTTTTTCATGCCCGCTGCGCGCTCAGGCGAAGCGGAACGGCAGCTCGCGCTGGCGCTGGCCGGTCAGCCGCGCCACGGCGTTGGCCAGCGCGGGCGCCAGCGGCGGCAGACCGGGCTCGCCCATGCCCTTGGGCGGGTCGTTGCTGGGCACGATGCTGACGGTCATGACCTTGGGCGCATCGGTGATGCGCGGCATGGCCATGTCGTAGAAGTTGTTCTGCTCCACGACGCCGTCCTTGAACGTGACCCGGTGCGTCGGCATCGTCGTGCCCAGCGCCATGATGGCCGCGCCCTGCACCTGGGTCTCGACCGAGCGGGGGTTCACGCACAGGTTGCAGTGCACGCCGGCATGCACCTCCTGCAGCACCGGCTGGCGGTCCTTGCCCTTGCCCTTCATGCTGGCGACGACGACATAGGCCACGACGGACTCGAAGCTCTCGTGCACCGCCACGCCCCAGGCCTGGCCGGCCTTGAGCTTGCGCTTGCCATAGCCGCTCTTGTCCACCGCCGCCTGCAGCGCCGCCTGGTGGCGGGCGGCCTTGGGGCTGCCTTGCATCAGCTTCATGCGGTAGGCGACCGGGTCCTGCTTGGTGGCGAACGCGATCTCGTCGACCAGCGTCTCCATGACATAGGCCGTGTGCGTGGAGCCCACCGAGCGCCACCACAGCACCGGCACGTTGACGTCCGGGTGGTGCACGCTGAGGTTCATCGGGATGTCGTAGGGCTCGCGCATGCCCTCGGTGGCGGTGCCGTCCACGCCCTTCTGCACGCCCCAGGCCTCGAAGGCCGTGCCCTTCATGATGCCCTGGCTGACGATGCGGTGCTGCCAGCCGGCGATCCTGCCCTGGGCGTCGAAGCCGATCTCGGCGCGGTGCACGGTCATGGGCCGGTAGTAGCCGGCCTTGACGTCATCCTCGCGGCTCCAGATCACCTTGACCGGCGCACGCTGGCCGGCCTTGGCCAGCGCGACGGCCACCGCCGCCGCCTCGCGCGGCCATTCGCTGGACGGCACGGCGCGGCGGCCGAAGCCGCCGCCGGCCATCTGCACGTGGACCTGCACCTGCTCGGGCTTCAGGTCCACGGCCTTGGCCAGGGCCATCGCGTCGATGCCGGGCATCTGCGCAGCGTAGTAGGCGTCGCAGCGGTCGGCCTTCAGGTCCACCGTGCAGGCCAGCGGCTCCATCTGCGCGTGGTTCAGGTAGGGGAAGACGAAGTCCGCGACGATCTTCTTGGGCGCCTTGCTCCAGCCTCCGACATCGGCCTGGAACTCGGGCTTGGGCGCGGGCAGGCCGGGCGTCTTCGCCAGCGCCAGGTACTGCTTCGTGAGCGCCGCCGTGTCGGGCTTGGCCACGCCGGCCAGATCCCAGTCCACCTTCAGCGCGTCACGCCCCTTCTTGGCGGCCCAGTAGCCGCTGGCCACCACGGCCACGCCCTGGCCGCCACGGTCCAGCGTGACCGGCAGCACGGCCTTCACGCCCTTGACCTTCAGCGCCTCGGCCGAATCCAGCTTGGCGATCTTGCCGTTGAACACCGGCGGGCGCTGGATGACGGCCACCACCATGCCAGGCAGGTCGACATCCATGCCGTAAGCCTGGCCGCCCGTGCTCTTGGCCTTGGCAACCACCAGCCCGGTGGGCTGGCCGATGAGCCTGAAGGCCTTGGCGTCCTTCAGCGTGACCGCCTCCGGCACCGGCAGTTTCATGGCGGCCTCGAAGAACTCGCCATAGCCGGCGCTCTTGCCGCCGCCCGAGATGACGCCGTTCTCGGCCTTCAGCGACGCGGCCGGCACGCCCCAGGCCTGCGCGGCCGCGGCCACCAGCATGGCCTGGGTGCGGGCACCCAGCTCGCGGTATTGCTGGTAGCTGTTCTTCACCGAGTTGGAGCCGCCGGTCAGGTGTATGCCCATCATCGGGTCCACATAGGCACCCTGCTGGTCACCGAAGCCGGTGCGGACCTTGGACCAGTCCGCCTCCAGCTCCTCGGCGCAGATCATGGCCAGGCCGGTCTCGATGCCCTGGCCCATGTCCATGCGGTTGCAAAGGATGGTGGTGGTGCCGTCGCGGGCGATGCTGACGAAGGCCAGCGGCTGCTCGGTGGGCTTGGTGCCGGGCTTGGCATTGGCCTGCTGGGCCGCGCTCAGGCCCGGCAGCAGGGCCAGGCCGACGGCGCCGCCGACGGTGGTGGTGACGAAGGCGCGGCGCGACAGGCCGCCGGTGGCGAGTTGGTCGAGGCGACGGGGGTTCAGCATGTCAGCCTCCTCAAGCCAGTTGGGCCGCGGCCGCGTGGATGGCGGCGCGGATGCGGGTGTAGGTGCCGCAGCGGCAGATGTTGCCGGCCATGGCCTCGTCGATCTGCGCGTCGGTGGGCTTCTTGTTGCCCTTCAGCAGCGCGACGGCGCTCATGACCTGGCCGCTCTGACAGTAGCCGCACTGCGCCACGTCGTGCGCCACCCAGGCCGCCTGCACGGCCTGGCCCACCTTGTCGCCGGCGATGCCTTCGATGGTGGTCACCTGCGAGCCGGCGATGGACGAGATGGGCGTCAGGCAGGCGCGCACGGGGCTGCCGGCCACGTGCATGGTGCAGGCGCCGCACTGGGCCGCGCCGCAGCCGAACTTGGCTCCGGTCAGCTTCAGTTCCTCGCGCACGGCCCACAGCAGGGGCATGTCGGGGTCGGCGTCCAGCGCGACGGCGCGACCGTTGACGGTCAGGTTGATCATGGGGGCTCCGGGTGTGAGATGCGCGGCGCACTCTAGCCAGAAGCAGTGCCCCCGTACATCACTCAGGTATCGGACGTCTTCACTTGAACTGGTAGCTGGCGCTGAGATACCAGTAGCGGCCGCGCGGATCCACGAAGCTGCCGGCATAGCCGGTCACGTGCGAACCGTAGCTGGACACGGCGGTGAACGGCGGATCCTGGTCGAGCAGGTTGCGCGCGCCCACGCGCAGCGCCAGCGTGGGCGTGGGTTTCCAGCCCACGGCCAGGTTCCAGCGGCTGCTGTCCTTGACCCTGTGTTCCACGGCCGGGCCGACGTTGGCCTCCACCAGACCGGCGGACTCGGTCCAGCCCTTCACGAACACGTTCTCCAGCGTCACGCTCCAGTTGCCCAGGTTCCAGTCCAGGCCCAGCGTGTGCTGCCAGGTCGGCACGGGCTGCACGCCGGCACCGTCGCCGGCCGTGCCGTCATACGACACGAAGGGCGTGCCCTTGCCGTTCTGCTGCTTCCAGGTGTTCACGTAGGTACCGGCAAAGCTGGCACCCAGCCGGCCCAGGTTGCCGCCCAGCGGCCAGCTGGCCTTCACGTCCAGGTCAAGGCCGCTGGTCTTGAGCTCGCCGAGATTTTCCACCGGCGTCTCGATGTAGCTGATGAAGCCGTTGGCCAGGCGGTGGATGCGGGCCAGGTAACGCTGGTACAGCGTCGGGTCGGCCATGATGGCGTCGCCGCCGATGACGCCGATCTGGTCCTTCTTCTGAATGTGCCAGTAGTCCAGCGCGATGGACAGGTCGCGCACCGGCTCGAACACCGCACCCAGCGAATACTGGCGCGACTTCTCGGGCTTCAGGCCCGGGTCGCTGGACAGGCGCACGTTGAACTGCGTCTCGCAGCGCGGGTCGTTGGCCTGGCCAGGGGGGCACTGCGGGTCCACCAGCGAGTTGGCGGTGTTCGTGAAGGCGGTGGGGCTGTTGACGTCCCACAGCGTCGGCGCGCGGAAGCCCGTGCCCGCGCTGGCGCGCAGCAGCAGCTGACGCGACGGCTGGAAGCGCAGCGAGACGCCGGGGTTGAAGGTGCCGCCGAAGTCGCTGTACTTGTCGTAGCGCGCCTTCACGGTGGCCTCCCAGACGGTCGCGAAGGGCATGGACAGCTCGCCGAACACCGCATAGATGCTGCGCGACGCGGCGGTGACCGGCACCGTGCCCTCGCCACCGATGTGCAGGCCCTGCTCGTAGTCGGGGTTGACCGGCCGGTCGTTGGCCTTCTCCTTGCGCAGGTCGGTGCCCAGCGCCAGCATCATGGGGCCGCCGGCCATGGCCATCAGCTCGGTGCTGGCCTTGGCGTCCAGCGCATAGGTGGTGCTCTTGGAGCGGCGCATCGGGCCCTCCATGCGCGCCCGGTCCAGCGCGGCCAGGCCGGCGGCGTCCTGCGGGCCGAAGGGGTTGATGACGCCCGTGGCCAGCTCGGCGATGAAGCGGCCCTCGTGCAGGTAGTTGTAGTAGTCCAGCGAGCCCTTGGCCTGCGACACGCTCAGCCCGGCGTCGTAGTCCCAGCCGGCGCGCACGCCGCTGAGGCCGGCCACCAGCCGGGTCTGCTCGTTCAGCGTGTTGTTGGTGCGCAGGCCCACCGGCACCGAGCGCATCGCGATCTCGGTGAAGCCGCCGCCCAGCGTGTCGAACTGCGCCGGCGTGTAGCCCAGGCTCAGCAGCAGCTCGCGCGGGAAGTACTTGCTGGCGATGGGCAGCGCGAACGACGGGTAGGTGCCGTCGGCCTTCACATGGCCTGCGGTGGAGTCGATGGGCACGGCGGCCGTGCGGCCTATGCCCTCGCTGCGCGCATAGCTGGCCTCGAAGAACGCCACCGAGTCGGCACCCAGGTCCAGCGTCAGCCGGCCGAAGGCGTCGGCCTTCTTGGTGTCGGGCAGGTTCTCCTGCGTGGACGGGTAGATGAAGCGGCAGCGCTTGACGGGCGTGCCGTTGGGCGTGGTGGCCGCCAGCGTCTGGATGGTGTTGAAGCTGGGGTCGCAGGCGCTGAAGCTGGCGCCCGCGTTGGCGTAGGCGCCGGGAGTGATGCCGAAGTCCACCAGCCGACCCGGGAAGGAGCGGCCCGAGGTCGGCGGGTCGGAGCCGGGGATTTCCTCCAGGCCGCGCAAGTACCACTTCTGGGCGATGGACGCGATGTGGGTCTGCTTCTTCACGTTGGCCGTGAGCAGCAGGTTGTAGCCGTCGGTCTTCAGCCCGCCCATGCCGAAGGCGATGGATGCACCGGTCTCCTTGCCGCCGATGCGCTCCTCGGTGTCGCCGTACTTGAGCGTCAGCTCGCCCTTGTCGTAGTCCTTGCGGGTGATGAAGTTGATGACGCCGCCGACCGCGTCGGTGCCGTAGACGGCCGAGGCGCCGTCGCGCAGCACCTCGATGCGCTCGATGGCCGCGAACGGGATGCTGTTCAGGTCCACCGACGAGTTGCCGCCGATGGAGCCGAACGCGAAGTTGGCCATGCGCCGGCCGTTCAGCAGCACCAGCGTGGAGTTGGGCCCCAGGCCGCGCAGGTTGGCGAAGCTCTGCGCGTAGCCGGCGCCCTGCGTGGTGTCGGACTGCAGCGCCGAGTTGGCGCCGATGCGGCGCAGGATGTCCTCGACGTTGGTGGCGCCCGACTTCACGATCTGGTCGCGCGTGATGACGCTGACCGGCAGCGCCGTCTCGGACTCGACGCGCTTGATGGACGAGCCGGTGATGGTGATGCGTTCCAGCTGCGCGCCGGCCTGGGCCGACGCGCCCGTGGCGATGCCGGCGCCCAGCAAGGCGAGCGCGAGGCGATGGAGAGAGTGATGCATGGCCGCTCCTTGATTCAGGTGCGGCCAGTCTTCGGCGTGGCCACGGCGGCCATCCCCTGCGGGAAGTCAGGCTGTCGCGCCTGCGCGGCACTTGAACTAGGGGCTGACTTCCAGCACGCCCGGCGGCGCACCGGCGTGGCGTCAATCGCGCGCGTGGCGCGCCAGCGCCTGCAGCAGCGCGGCCAGGCTGATGGGCTTGGTCAGGTGGGCGTCGCACCCCGCCTGCAAGGACTGGCGCGCGTCGTCGTCGAAGGCATTGGCCGTCAGCGCAACGATGGGCGTGCGCGGCCGCCCCTCGGCCGCCTCGGCGGCCCGCCACCGGCGCACGGCGGTCAGGCCGTCCACGACCGGCATCTGCATGTCCATCAGCACCAGGTCGAAGCTCTGCCCGCGCAGCGCCGCCAGCGCCTCGGCGCCGTCACGGGCCCGCGTGATGTGGTGGCCCAGCGGCGCCAGCATGCCCTCGATGACCAGCACGTTGACGTCGTTGTCCTCGGCCAGCAGCAGGCGCAACGGGCGCCCCGGCGCGACCCGCTCGGAACGCTCCGGCCCAGCCTCATCCGCGGGCGGTGAAGCGACCGGCAGCACCAGGCTGACCTCGAAGCGGCTGCCCTCGCCGGGCCGGCTCTGCACGCTGACATCGCCACCCATCAGCCGTGCCAGGCTGCGCGTGATGGACAGCCCCAGGCCCGTGCCACCGAACTCGCGCGCGATGGACGGGTCGGCCTGCTCGAAGGGCTGGAAGATGTGCTCCAGCCGCTCCGGCGCGATGCCGATGCCGGTGTCCTGCACGCTCAGAAGCACGCGCCCGTCGTCGTCGCGCGCCAGCTCCACCGTCACGCCCCCGCTGCGCGTGAACTTGATCGCGTTGCCCACCAGGTTGGCGACGATCTGTCCCACGCGCTGCGCATCACCCAGCACCCAGCCGGTGGCCTCGGTGCGCGCGAACACGCGCAGCCACAGCCCCTGGCTCTGCGCGCGCTCACGCAGCAGCTCCAGTTGCAGCTCCACCAGATCCACCAGATTGAACGGGTGCGCGGCCAGCTCCAGCCGGCCGCTCTCGATACGGGCGTTGTCCAGCAGGTCGTTGATCAGCGCGAACACCTGCCGGCCCGCGTGGCCCAGCACCTCGACGTAGTGCGCCTGCTCGGGCTTCAGGGATGAGCGCGCCAGGATGTCACTGAAGCCCAGTACCGCGTTCATCGGCGTGCGCATCTCGTGGCTGACCTGGGCCAGCAGCTCGGTCTTGGCGCGGCTGCGCGCATCGGCCAGCTCGCGCTGACGCGTCAGCTCGCGCTCGCGTTCGCGCGCCCGGCGCTCGTGCGCAATGGCCGTCAGCAGCAGCGCCAGGCCCAGCAGATACAGGGCCGGCGCGGGCGCGGCCAGCAGGCCCAGGCCGACGCCGCCCCAGGCCGCCAGCGCGATGGCGAACATCGCCAGGCCGGCCGCCAGCGCCTGGTGGCGCAGCAGCAGCGGCAGCGCGCCGCACAGCAGCAGCAGCGCGTTCAGCGCCCACGCCGGCGCGCCCCGCTCGCTCAGCAGCGGCGGCGGCTCGGTGCCCAGCGCCTCGAAAACAGCCGCGTTCAGCGCCACGCCGGACAGGCGGCCCTGCGGCGTCATGACCTCGTCGGCGAAGAAGGCGCTGCTGCCGACGAACACGGTGCGGCCCGCCAGCAGGCGCAGCAGCTCGGCGTCGTCGGCCTCGCCCAGCGCGGCGCGCATCAGGCGCTGCCAAGGCAGGCGCGGCAGGCCACCGCCCGATGCAGACATCAAGGGCAGGAGCAGCCGCACGCGGGCCTGCTCGTCCACGGGCCAGCGGCGCGCACCGGCAATCAGCTCGCCACCCTCCAGCCGCCATTGCGTCACACCGTCGGCGCGCAAGCGCGCGGCCAGCGCCAGGCTGGGCAGCGAGCGGCCCTGCACCTGGTGCAGCAGCGGCAGATTGCGCAGCAGGCCGTCGTCGTCCAGCGCGCCCGAAATGACGCCCAGGCTGCCGCGCACGGGCAGCGCCTCCAGCAAGGCATCGGTCGGCGCCGTCAGCCCGGCCCAGGGGATGCCGGCCGGCGCCGCGCCCAGTCGTTGCAGGGCGGCCTCCTCGGCCGGCGAGGCCGGCGCCAGCTCGACACCGGCGCGCTGCCGCGGCCCCAGGCCGGCCGCGGCCAGCACCACCGGGGGGCCGGCGCTCAACGCACCGGCCAGGCGCGCGTCGCCGTCGCGTGCGCCCGCGAACACGATGTCCACGACCACCAGCCGCGCGCCGGCCTGGCGCAGATAGTCCAGCATCAGCGCATAGACCTCGCGCGAGTACGGCCACTCGCCCAGCGGCTGGCGCAGCGCGCGCAGCGACGCGTCGTCGATGTCCACGATGACGCTGCCGAGCTGCGACACCACGGGCGGCGCGGCGGCCCGCACCAGCAGGTCGCCCAGCGCGTGGTCCACGCGGGCCTGCAGGCCGAGCAGGCTCAGCACCGCCCAGAGCGCCAGGGCGCCGGGCAGGGCGAGCCAGGGCCAATGCTTCAAAGAAGCGGCACGAGCAGCAAGGGCAGCAGCCACAGCCAGCGCGGATAGGGCACTTCGATCATCTGCGTCTGGCCCCAGGGCCCGGCCGCGCCGGCGGCGTTGAAGCCGCGCGCGCGCAGGAAGTACTTCCCCGCGGAGGGCTTGGCCATCGCGGCCTCGGGCTTGTCGGTGGCGATGCGCTGCAGGTCGGCCCCCTCGAACTTGTCGTCCCTGGCCCACTCCAGCTCGTAGCGCACCACGCCCGCATCGGCGCGCCAGCGCAGCTTGAGCTGGTCGCCGCTGAGGTCGGGCTCGGCCGGCGGCGGGGCGGGCGGCGGCGGCTGGATCTCGAAGCGCTGCGGGTCGCCGAAGGGCCCCGCGCGGCCGCCGGCTTCCACCGACGCGATGCGCCAGTGGTAGGCGCCATAACCTCCAAGTTCAGGCAGCCTGGCCTCGAAGCCCGCGGCCGACAGCGGCGGTGGCTGCAGCACCAGGTCCTTGAACTGCGCATCCCTGGCGATCTGCAGCCGCACATCGGGCGCGGCGGTGTTGCGCGTCCAGGCCAGCGCCATCGCGCCGTTGTAGCTGACGGCACCCTCGGCCGGCGCCTGGATGAAGGGCGGCTCGGGCCGCGCCTTCAGGCGGATGTCGGCGTCGGCGGCCACGCCCTCCTGGCCGCGCGCGTCGATGGCGCGCACGCGCAGCGTGTAGTCGCCGTCGGGCAGGTCGCGCGCCTCGTTCCAGGTCGCCGCCGGCTCGGCGACGTGGGCGTCCAGCAGCAGGCGGTCGAAGTCGCCGCGGGCGTAGAGCTGGGCTCGCCAGGTCGCGGCGCCGCTGGGGCCGCCCACCCAGGCCAGGCGCAGCGGCAGGCGCTCGGCTTCGGGCATGAGCCCGCTCAGGTCCGGCGCGGGCAGCAGCGGCGCGACGGACAAGGCCTTGCCCTCGGCCAGCAGCCCCTGGCCGGCGGCGACATCGGCCTTGAGGCCATCGGCGGCCACGGCGCCGGACAGCACCTGCATGCGCGTCGCCCCACCGGCCGCCTGCACGCGGAACTCGGTGCCGCGCACGCCCAGGTTCACGTGCGGCGTGCGGATCTCGTACAGCGGCACGCGCTGCGCGTTGGGCGCCACGCGGCTGTCCGCGCCGCCCTGCTGCACGCCCAGGCGCACGGCAGGAAGCGCACCGCGGCCCAGCACCAGCAGCTGCTCCAGCGCGATGTCGCTCTCGGGCGGGATCAGCAGCCGCGAGCCGTCGGCAAAGCGCAGCGACGCGCTGGACTGGGCGCCGGTGGTGATGCGGTCGCCGCTTTGCAGCTGTGCTCCGGCCACCAGCGCCTCGCTGGCGCCGCCGCGCTGGCGCGTGACCTGGCCGCGGGTGAACTGCGCCTCGGCCACGCTGGCCTCGCGCTTCAGCCAGGCCACGGGCATGCGCAGCGTGCGGCCGGGCATCAGCCGCAGCGGGTCGGGCACGCGGTTGAGCTTCTGCAGGTCGCGCCAGGTCTTGCCAGGCGCCAGCCAGGCGTCGGTCAGCGTGATCAGCGTGTCGCGCGGCTGGATGCGGTATTGCCAATCGGCGTCGGCCGCGGCCGTCTGCGCGCACGCCCAGCCGCAGCACAGCAGCAGGCCCGTGGCGAGCCAGACTCTCATTGCATTCATCGGAGCCTCCTTCCCTGGCAGGAAGCTGGATCCTAGCCAGCGGCGCCGAGGTCGAACACCGGTAAAGACCGCGAGTCAGGCCTCAGACAGTGCGTCCTGCAGCCGATCGCGCAGCCGGCGCAGCCGCTGCAGTTCCCGGTCGGGTGCCTGCAGTGCAGGCCACAGCAATGCGACGAGGTCACGGCTGCTCTGCTCCACATCGATCTGCCGGCCGGTGATGACCACCTCCCACAGCATGTGTTCCATGGGGCCGAACACCAGCGAGCGCAGCAGGCGCAGCGGGATGTCCTGCCGCACCTCGCCGGCCTGCTGGCCGCGCGCGAGCAGGTCCATCAGCGGCGCGGTGTAGCGGCGCTGCAGCTCGATGAAGCCTTCGCCGAGGTCCTGCCCCCCGACACCGGCGTCCTTGCGCCCTTCCGACAGCACCAACGCGCACAGCCCCGTGCCCTGGATGAGGAACAACCGCAGGTGCGTCAGCACGACGAACTCCAGTTGCACGCGCACCGGCTTCTCACGCGGCAGGCCGGCCTCGATGGCGTCGATGATCTCGTCGTACCAGTCCTGGATGACGCGCACGCACAGCTCGCGCTTGCCACGGAAGTAGGTGAACACCGTGGCCTCGGAGACGGCCAGGCGCTGCGCGATCTCGGTCGTCGTCGCGCGCTCGTAGCCGCGCTCGGCGAACACCTCGCGGCCCACGCGCAGGATGTCGCGCACGCGCTGCTCGGCCTTGGGGCCGGCCGGGGAGCGGCGCTGCGCAGTCGGGGTGGCGGTCGTCATCGGAGGCGCATTCTGCGCAATTTCTGAGGATCACTCAAGTCAGCATTGCATCAGCATTCGCGCTGGATTATTCTGGCGCCCCTTACGCGGCTCACGAGGCCGCCACACAATCAAGTTGAGTCCCGCTTAAGCAGGGCTCGCCGGGAGACTCCATGCCGGTCCTGACCACCCAGCTCAACCCGCGCTCGGCCGACTTCAAGGCCAATGCCGACGCGATGCAAGGCCTACTCAAAGACCTGAACGCCAAGCTGGCGCAGATCGCCCAGGGCGGCGGCGAGGCCGCGCGCGCCAAGCACACGGCCCGCGGCAAGCTGCTGCCGCGCGACCGCGTGGAGATGCTGCTGGACCCGGGCACACCCTTCCTGGAACTGGCACCGCTGGCCGGCCTGAACCTGTACGACAACGCCGCACCCGGCGGCGGCGTCGTGGCGGGCATCGGCCGGGTGTCGGGCGTGGAGTGCGTCATCGTCTGCAACGACGCGACCGTGAAGGGCGGCACCTACTACCCCATCACCGTCAAGAAGCACCTGCGCGCGCAGGAAATCGCGCAGCAGAACCGCCTGCCCTGCATCTACCTGGTGGACAGCGGCGGCGCCAACCTGCCCAACCAGGACGAGGTCTTCCCCGACCGCGATCACTTCGGCCGCATCTTCTTCAACCAGGCCAACCTCAGCGCCGAAGGCATCCCGCAGATCGCCGTCGTCATGGGCTCGTGCACGGCCGGCGGCGCCTATGTGCCGGCGATGAGCGATGAGACCATCATCGTGAAGAACCAGGGCACCATCTTCCTGGGCGGCCCGCCGCTGGTGAAGGCCGCGACCGGCGAGGTCGTGACCGCCGAGGACCTGGGCGGCGGCGACGTGCACACGCGCCTCTCGGGCGTGGCCGACCACCTGGCCAACAACGACACGCATGCGCTGGCCATCGCGCGCCAGTCCGTCGCGCGCCTCAACTGGACCAAGGCGAATCCGCTGGCGATGCAGGAGCCCAAGGCGCCGGCGTTTGATCCGGCCGAGCTGCACGGCGTGATCCCGACCGACACACGCAAGCCCTTCGACGTGCGCGAGGTCATCGCCCGCATCGTTGATGCGTCAGAGTTCGACGAGTTCAAGGCCCGCTACGGCGCCACGCTGGTGTGCGGCTTCGCGCACATCGACGGCATGCCGGTGGGCATCGTCGCCAACAACGGCATCCTGTTCGCCGAGAGCGCCAACAAGGGCGCGCACTTCATCGAGCTGTGCTGCCAGCGCAAGATCCCGCTGGTGTTCCTGCAGAACATCACCGGCTTCATGGTCGGCCGCAAGTACGAGAACGAAGGCATCGCCCGCGCCGGCGCCAAGATGGTGACGGCCGTGGCCTGCGCCCAGGTGCCGAAGTTCACCGTCATCATCGGCGGCTCGTTCGGCGCCGGGAACTACGGCATGTGCGGCCGCGCCTACTCGCCGCGCTTCCTGTGGATGTGGCCCAACGCGCGCATCAGCGTGATGGGCGGCGAGCAGGCGGCCAGCGTACTGAGCACCATCCGCCGCGACGCGATCGAGGCCAAGGGCGGCACGTGGAGCGCCGAGGAAGAGGAGGCATTCAAGGCCCCGCTGCGCCAGCAGTACGAGGACCAGGGCCATCCGTACTACGCGTCGGCCCGGCTGTGGGACGACGGCGTCATCGACCCCGCCGACACGCGCCGCGTGCTGGCGCTGGGCTTGAGCGCATCGCTGAACGCGCCCATCCCGGAGACGAAGTTCGGCGTGTTCCGCATGTGATGGCGATGCGCTGGTGCTTGCTGCTCGCCGTGCTGTCGGCCAGCCTCAGCTTCGAGGCTGGCGCGGCCACGCGGGATGACCTGGCTCGCGTCGAGACCGCGCTGCGCCGAGTCGCCGCGCCCTGGTGCGGCCGGCTGGCGACGCTGGACGCCCAGGGTCGACGTCGCTGTACCGTATCTTTCGACAGCCACGGCCCGGCGGGTGGCGGCGGCGCCTTCGCGCTGCTCGACAAGACGCACATCACCGACGAGTTGCTGGCGGCGCTATCCATCGACGAGCTGGCCGCCGTGATGGGGCACGAGTTGGCCCACCTCGTGCTGGGCCATGCGCTCTTCAAGCTGCGCGCGCAGCAGGTCATCGCGCCGAACGAGATGCGCGGCATGGCGCTGTCGCTGGCCGAAGGCGTCGGCGTGGAGCCCCACGAGCACACGCCCGCCGATCCGCGCACCCAGGAGCTGGACGCCGACACACTGGGCCTTGTCTTCGCTGGCCTGGCCGGTTACGACGTGCGCCGAGGCGCCGCCTTGTGGCGCACGGCGGCAGCTCGCATCCCCGGGTGGACGGCCCATGGCGGCGCCACACATCCCGACGACGCCCGCCGTCTGGCGAGTGCCACGCGGGCGGCCACCGCCTTTTGCCGCGCCGCAGCAACCTCTCGCCCACCCTGGCCCGCCACAGGGCGCCTGCTGCCCGCCTACGAACTGTCGCGGGACGAAGCCCTGCAGCTGCTCGACCCTGTCGCGCTTGCCAAGGCCTGCGGCAAGTCGCCGGCCGCCGGGGCTTCGCAACCATGACCGCCTGATGATCACCATCCGCCCGCTGGTCGTAGGCGACTGCCTCGACGACCTGACCCGCCTGCTGCATGCCGCCTATGCGAGCCTCGCCGCCCAGGGCTGGAACTTCACCGCCGTGGATCAGTCCGTGCAGGTCACGCGCGCGCGCCTGGCCGGCGCGCAAGGCTTCGTCGCCGAGCGGGACGGCCGCCTCGTCGGCACCGTGGCCGTGCGCGGCCCCAAGCCGCGCCGGCGAGACCTACATCGCCGACCCGCCACCGCCGCTGTACACGACGCCCGGCACGGCCATCCTGTCGCAGTTGGCCGTGCACCCAGACTGCCGCGGCCTGGGCCTCGGCGAGCGGCTCATCGACGCGGCCGAAGCCTGGGCCAGCGATCAGGGCTTTGCCCGACTGGCGCTGGACACGGCCGAGCCCGCCGAGGCGCTGCGCCGCCGCTACGAGCGGCGCGGCTATGTCGCGGTGGGCCGCGTGCAGTGGATGGGCAAGACGTATGTGTCGGTGCTGATGACCAAGCCGCTCGAAACACGCTGCTCCGCAGCACGCGAGCAGAATACACACGAAAATAAAACTCAATACACATCATGCGCACCAACATCGATATCGACGACGATTTGATGGCTCGCGCCATGGCCGCCGGTCCGTTCAAGACCAAGAAGGAGGCCGTGGAGGCTGGCCTGGCCCTGCTGGACCGCCAGGCCGCCTACCGCGAGATCCTGAAGTGGAAGGGCAAGCTGCAGTGGGGTTGGGACGACGGCGAGCCTCGCCTGGCCGTCCAGCCCAACATCGTCCAGGTCGCCGAACCGGCTGCGGCCCATCGCGCCAAGGCGGCGGCAAAACCCGCGGCGAAGGTCACAAAGCATGGTCGTCGTTGACAGCGGCGTGTGGATCGACCTGTTCGCAGGCCGCGAGAACGGCGCCACGGCGGCGCTTGAGCGCCTGCTGTCAGACGGCGAGACTCGGCTGGTGTTGCCGGACCTGGTGCTGTTCGAGGTGCTGCGCGGCTTCCGCACCGAGAGCGATCTGCGCGTCGCACGCTCGCTGTTCGCCCGCCTGCCCGTCGACACCACGGGCGGGGCAGACCTGGCTCACAGCGCGGCCGACCAGTGCCGCCAGCTGCGCCGCCTGGGCCTGACGACACGCAACGACATCGACTGCCTGATCGCCACCTTCTGCATCGAGCGCGGGTTCGCGCTGCTGCACCGCGATCACGACTACGACGCCTATGTGGAGCACCTCGGCCTGCAAGCCTGGCCGCACCTGGACAGCTGATGCCATGAACACCCTGCAAGTCACCCATGAGGGCCACGTCGCCCGCGTCACGCTGAACCGCCCCGAGGTTCGCAACGCGTTCAACGAGGCGCTGATCGCCGAGCTGACCGGCACCTTCAACGCTTTGGGCGCACGCGACGACCTGCGCGCCATCGTGCTGGCGGCTGAAGGCAAGGCCTTCTGCGCCGGAGCCGACCTGAACTGGATGAAGGCTTTTGCCCACTTCAGCTGGCACGAGAACCACGCCGACGCCAGCAAGCTGGCCGACATGCTGTGGGCCCTCTACAGCTGCCCGGTGCCGGTGATTGCGCGAGTGCAGGGCGATGTGTACGCGGGCGGCGTGGGGCTGGTGGCCTGTGCGGACATCGTCGTCTCTGTGGACACGGCGGGCTTTTGCCTGAGCGAGGCCAAGCTGGGCCTGCTGCCGGCCACCATCGGGCCCTACGTTGTGAAGGCAATGGGCGAGCAGGCGTCGCGGCGCTACTTCGTGACGGCGGAGCGCTTCTCCGCCGATGAGGCTCGCCGACTGGGCCTCGTGCACGAGGTCGTGGCCGCCGACGCGCTGGATGCCAAGGTGGACGAGCTGGTCACCGCCATTGCGGCCAACGGGCCTGCAGCTGTGCGCGCCTGCAAGCGGCTCGTCAAGGACGTGGCCGGTCGCCCCGTCACGCCGGAACTGCGCGACGACACAGCCCGCCGCATCGCCGACATCCGCGCCAGCGACGAAGGGCGCGCCGGCGTGCAGAGCTTCCTTTCCAAGACCCCGACGCCGTGGACGCAGAACCGATGAGCGACGCCACCCTCAACACCTCGGCACCTGACCTTGCCCAAGCCCAGGCCGACATGCGCCAGGCGTATTGGCACGGCGCCTTCGGCGTGCTGTCCTCGGCGCTGATCTGGGCTGTTGCGGCCGGCGTGGCGGCATTCGCCAAACCGCAGCAGGCGGTCTGGACGCTGCTGATCGGAGGCATGTTCATCTTCCCGATGAGCATGGTGATGGCCAAGCTCGCGGGCCGCACCGGCATGCACGAGAAGACCAACCCGCTCGGGCGGCTGGCGATGCTGAGCACCGTCGGGCTGCTGCTCGGTTGCGCGCTGGCGCTCGGCGTGGCGACGCAGAAGCTGGAGTGGTTCTTCCCGACCATGCTGCTGGTCATTGGCCTGCGCTACCTCGTGTTCGTGAAGGTGTACGGCCTGCGCATCTACCAGGCCTGCGGCCTCGCGCTCGCCGCGGCCGGCCTGGTGCTGGGCCTGGTGCTGACCGCGCCGTCACCCGAGCTGAAGGCCGTCGGCCCGCTGCTGGGCGCTCTTGCCGGCGCCGCCATCGAGGCGCTGTTCAGCGCCCTGCTGCTGCGGCAAGGCCGCGCGAGCGTCCGTTGATGAAGCTCGACGCCGTCCAGCTCATCGCCCTGGCCGCCGCGCTCGGCTGGGCCAGCGGCCTGCGGCTGTACCTGACGGTGCTGCTGGTCGGCGTGGCCGGGCACTTCGGCTGGATCTCGCTGCCGCCGGGGCTGCAGATCCTGTCGTCGCCGCTGGTGATGGCCTGCGCCGCCGCGCTGGCGGCGGTGGAGTTCCTGGCCGACAAGGTCCCGCTCATCGACAGCGCCTGGGACGCGCTGCACACGCTGATCCGCATCCCCGCCGGCGCGGCGCTGGTGGCAGGCCTCGTCAGCGGCTGGGCGGGCGACCAGGGGCAGGCCTGGGGTATCGTGGCGGCCCTGGCGGGCGGCGGCCTCGCGGCGGCGGCCCACACGGCCAAGGCCAGCACGCGGGCGGCGGCGAACACCTCGCCCGAGCCCTTCTCCAACATAGCCCTGTCGCTGATCGGCGACGTGGCCGTGCCCACCATGCTGTGGCTGGCCTGGGCGCATCCGCTCATCTTCTTCCCGCTGCTGGCGCTCGCGCTGCTCGTCGCTGCGGCGCTGATCTGGTTCTGCTTCAAGTTCCTGCGCGCACTGCTTCGCCGCGTGCGCCGCCCCGCTCCCGCATGACTTCTCTCCAAGACCGCAGCCGCAAAGCCGTCTGGCATCCCTGCACGCAGATGGCCCGGCTCGACGCCGTGCCGCCGCTGCCCATCGCGCGCGGCGACGGCCCCTGGCTGATCGACACCGACGGCCGCCGCTACTTCGACGCCAACTCGTCGTGGTGGGTCAACCTGTTCGGCCACAGCGACGCGAAGCTGCACGACGCGATCAAGGCCCAGCTCGACAGGCTGCCCCACGTGATGCTGGCCGGCTGCACGCACGAACCCGCCGTGCGGCTGGCCGAGCGGCTGTCCGCGCTCACGGGCGGCGCGCTGGGCCATGTGTTCTTCGGCAGCGATGGCGCCAGCGCCGTCGAGATCGCGTTGAAACAGAGCTTCCATTCGTGGAAGAACCGCGACCGGCCGGAGAAGCGCGAGTTCGTCTGCCTGAAGAACAGCTATCACGGCGAGACGCTGGGCGCGCTGAGCGTGACCGACGTGCAGGTGTTCCGCGACGCCTACGACCCGCTGCTGATGCGCGCGCACATCGTCATGTCGCCCGACGCGCGGCTGGGCAACGAGGCCGAGGCGCTGGCCGCGATGCGCACGCTGCTGGCCGAGCGGCACGCCTCCATCGCCTGCGTCATCGTCGAACCGCTGATCCAGGGCGCAGCCGGCATGGTCATGTACTCGCCGGCCTACCTGAAGGGCTTGCGCGAGCTGACGCGCGAGTTCGGCGTGCACCTGATCGCCGACGAGATCGCCGTGGGCTGTGGGCGCACCGGTACCTTCTTCGCTTGGGAGCAGACGGGCGCCGAATGGCCCGACTTCATCCTGCTGAGCAAGGGCATCACCGGCGGCACCATGCCGCTGTCGCTGGTGCTGACCACCGACGACGTGTTCGCCGCGTTCTGGAGCGAGGACGTCACGCGCGGCTTCCTGCACTCCCACTCCTACACCGGCAACCCGCTGGCCTGCGCGGCGGCCAACGCGGTGCTGGACCGCTTCGACGCCGGCCAGCTGGACGACAACCGCGCGCAGGCCGAACGCCTGACCCGCGCCTTCGCGCCTTTGGCCTCACGCGTCACCCATCTGCGCCAGCGCGGCATGATCCTGGCCTTCGATGTGCCGGACGCGCCACCTCGTTTCGCCGAGACCTTCCACCTGAAGGCCCGCGCACACGAGTTGCTGATCCGCCCGATCGGCAACACCGTCTACCTGATGCCCCCTTACCTGATCGACGACGCGACCGCAGCCTTCCTGGCACAGGCCGTGACGTCGACGCTGAACGATGTCCTTGCTTGATCACCTGAGCGCCAAGCTCGCCGCCATCTCGGCGCAGAGCCTGACGCGCAAGCTGCGCCGCGCCGACGACGGCACCGCGCCGCGCCAGACCATCAACGGCCGGCCGCTGCTGATGTTCTGCTCCAACGACTACCTGGGCCTGGCGGCCGAACCGGCCATCGCCGACGCGCTGGCCGAAGGCGCCCGCCTGTGGGGCGGCGGCTCCGGCGCGTCGCCGCTGGTCAGTGGCCACAGCGCCGCGCACGAGGCCGTCACCGACACGCTGGCGCGCTGGTACGCACCGCACATCCCGCAGGCCCGCGCCATCGGCTTCTGCACCGGCTACATGGCCAACCTGGCCGTCGTCACGGCGCTGGGCGACGAGCACACCGAGATCTTCTCGGAGCAGCTCAACCACGCGTCGCTGATCGACGCCGCGCGCCTCGCCAAGGCCAAGGTCACGCGCTTTCCGCACGCCGACGTCATCGCACTGCGCGCGGCGCTGGCGGCCAGCGCCGCCAAGGTCAAGCTCATCGTGACGGACGCGGTGTTCAGCATGGACGGCGACCTCGCGCCACTGCCTGAGCTGCTGAAGCTGGCCGACGAGTTCGACGCCTGGCTCATCGTCGACGACGCGCACGGCTTTGGCGTGCTGGGCGACAAGGGCCGCGGTTCCGTCGAGCACTTCGGCCTGAACAGCGAACGCCTCATCCTCGTCGGCACGCTGGGCAAGGCCGCCGGCCTCGCAGGCGCCTTCGTCGCGGCCCACGCCACCATCGTGGAGTACCTGCTGCAGTCTGCGCGCAACTTCATCTTCTCGACCGCGTCGCCGCCGGCCGTCGAGCATGCGCTGCTGACCAGCTTCGCGCTCATCGAAGGTCCGCTGGGCGCAGCACGCCGCGCCAACCTCGTCGCGCGGCAGACGCAGTTGCGCGACGGGCTGCTGGCACTCATAGCCCAGCACCCACGCCTGGGCTGGCAGCTGACCGATTCGGCCACGCCCATCCAGCCGCTCATCGTCGGCGGCAACGCCGAGGTCATGGCGCTGGCCGCCGCGCTGGAAAGCGCCGGCCTGCGCGTGCCCGGCATCCGCCCGCCCACCGTCGCGGCCGGCACCGCGCGGCTGCGCATCACGCTGTGCGGCACGCACACCGCCGCCGATGTCGATGCACTGCTGATCGCGCTGGAGCGCGCCGCGGCGGCCAAGGAGTGCGCGGCGTGAAGGGCTTCTTCATCACCGGCACCGACACCGAGATCGGCAAGACCTTCGTCACCGCCGCGCTGACGCGCGCGCTGGCGGCGGCGGGCCGGCGCGTGGCGCCGATCAAGTCGCTGGCCGCCGGGCAGGAATTCATCGACGGCCGCTGGGTCAACGAGGACGTCGCCACATTGCTCTGCGCGCAGAGCCTCGGCCTGAGCGACGCCGACGTCGGCCCGCTGCAGTTCCGCGAGCCCTGCGCGCCGCACATCGCCGCCAGGCTCGAAGGCGGCACCATAGCCCGCGACGCGCTGCTCGCCGCCATCAGCGCCACCGCGGCCAAGGCCGACATCGCACTCGTCGAAGGCGTCGGCGGCTTCCGCGTGCCGCTCACCGACACCTGGGACACCGCCGACCTCGCCGTCGACCTGGGCCTGCCGGTCATCCTGGTCGTGGGCCTGCGGCTGGGCTGCATCAACCACGCGCTGCTGACCGCCGAGGCCATCCGCGCGCGTGGCCTGACGCTGGCCGCATGGGTGGCCAACACGGCAGACCCGCACCAGCCGCATGTCGCCGACAATCTGGCCTCTCTGCAGGCCGGCCTGAAAGCGCCCTGCCTGGGGCACATCCCCCGACTTTCCGACCCGCTGGCCGCGCCAGCGTGTCTCGACATTTCTCCCTTGGTTGCCCTCGCATGAACCAGATCCAGACCCTCACGCCCACGACCGACGCCGACCGCCGCCAGGCCAAGCCCTGGACCGTCGCGGAGGTCGCGGCACTGTTCGAGCTGCCCTTCAACGACCTGCTGTTCCGCGCGCAGCAGGTGCACCGCGAGCACTTCGACGCCAACGCCGTGCAGCTGTCCACGCTGCTGTCCATCAAGACCGGCGGCTGCGAGGAAGACTGCGCCTACTGCCCGCAGTCGGCCCACTTCGACACCGGCCTGAAGGCCGAGAAGCTGATCCCGCTGCAGGAAGTGATGGAAGCCGCCCGCGCCGCCAAGGCCAACGGCGCGACGCGCTTCTGCATGGGCGCCGCCTGGCGCGCGCCCAAGCCCCGCCACCTGGAAGCCATCGGCGAGATGATTTCCGAGGTCAAGGCGCTGGGCCTGGAGACCTGCCTGACCGCCGGCATGCTGGAAGACGGCCAGGCCGAGCAGCTGAAGGAAGCCGGGCTCGACTACTACAACCACAACCTCGACACGGCGCCCGAGTTCTACGGCCAGATCATCACGACGCGCACCTACCAGGACCGCCTCGACACGCTGGACCGCGTGCGCGCGCAAGGCCTGAAGGTCTGCTCCGGCGGCATCGTCGGCATGGGCGAGACGCGCCGCCAGCGCGCCGGCCTCATCGTGCAACTGGCCAACCTCGACCCCTATCCCGAGAGCGTGCCCATCAACAACCTCGTGCAGGTGGAAGGCACGCCGCTGGCCGGCGTCGCGCCGCTGGACCCGCTGGAATTCATCCGCACGATCGCCGTCGCCCGCATCACGATGCCGCGCGCCATGGTGCGCCTGTCTGCCGGCCGCGAGGAGATGCCCGAGACCATGCAGGCCCTGTGCTTCCTGGCCGGCGCCAACTCCATGTTCTACGGCGACAAGCTGCTGACCACCAGCAACCCGCAGGCCGAGAAGGATCGCGCGCTGCTGGAGCGCCTGGGCATGCGCTGCTCGACCGAGGCCGAGCTGACGCCTTCGGATGCGGCAGCCAAGGTGCAGGTCTGCACGCACTGACATGAAACCCGCCCTGCTGCTTGTTGCGGTTCTCTCGCTGTCCGGCTGCGCCTACGTCTACGACCAGGTGCAGGCCGGCGCGCAGGGCCAGTGCGCCAACCTGAGCAACGCTCAGGAGCAGCGCGCCTGCGAGCGCCGCAACGCGCCGGACTACGACCAGTACGAGGCGCGCCGCAAGCGGCTGCAGGAAGGCAACAAGCCGGGCTGACCACCGCCCGTCCTTCCATCAGCGCCAGTGACCCTGGCCCCACTGAACAACCCGCGTAGAAGGTTCACAAGACCGGAGACAACAAGAGATGTTCAAGAAGATCCTGATCGCCAACCGTGGCGAGATCGCCTGCCGAGTGGCCGCGACTGCGCGCCGCCTCGGCATCCAGACCGTTGCGGTCTATTCCGACGCCGACCGCGATGCGCTGCACGTCACCGCCTGCGACGAGGCCGTCCACATCGGCGCCCCCGCACCGCGCGACTCCTACCTGCAGTGGGAGCGCATCCTCGCCGCCGCCAAGGCCACCGGCGCGCAGGCCGTGCACCCCGGCTACGGCTTCCTCAGCGAGAACGAGGCGTTCGCGCAGGCCTGCGCCGATGCCGGCGTCGTCTTCATCGGCCCACCGCCCAGCGCCATCCAGGCCATGGGCCTGAAGGCGGAATCGAAGCGTTTGATGGAGGCGGCCAGCGTGCCGCTGGTGCCGGGCTATCACGGCGCCGATCAAGACCCCGCGCTGCTGAAGCGCGAAGCCGACCGCATCGGCTATCCCGTGCTCATCAAGGCCAGTGCCGGCGGTGGCGGCAAGGGCATGCGCGCCGTCTATGGCGCCGACGAGTTCGATGCGGCCCTCGCCTCGTGCAAGCGCGAGGCCATCAACAGCTTCGGCGACGACGCGGTGCTGA